>JACPZW010000009.1 GCA_016195265.1 Acidobacteriota bacterium
CTACTGCTCGATCAGCTCGACATCACCATCCCCACCCACCTCGAATGGAATGCCGAATGTAGTGCAGACTTTGTGACTGCGTGAGCCGATTTCTTAGACTTTCTCGCGGTGTCGCCGTTTCCGTGACGAACTTGGGCTAGTTCAAGCGGCGAGCACCGAGAAAGCGCTGCGACCAGTAACTGGCGCTGAGATGCTCGACACGCACGACGCCCGTCGTGCTCGGTGCGTGGACGAACTGATCGCCGCCGATCGCCATCCCCACGTGCGACGCGCCGGGCTCGGTCGTCGTGAAGAACACGAGATCGCCGGCCGTCAGCTGATCCGGCTTCAGCGATTTGCCCATCTTGTACAGATCCCGCACTTCGCGCGGAACGAACAGGTTGTAGCGGCTGAACACGTACTGGATGAACCCGCTGCAGTCGAAACCTTTCGGATCGCTGCCGCCGTTGCGGTACGGCGCGCCGCGCAGCGACAGCGCAGTTCCGGCCAACGCATAGCCGTCGACCGCTGTCTTGCCTGCCGCGCGACGCGAGTCGGGCGTCGGCGCCGACGACGGAGCAGGCGCCGGCGTCGGCTCGCTCGGTGGAGCCGTGGTTGTCCCGCCCGGCATCGGAAACGGCTTGGGCACGGGGACCGAACCCTTGGCGCCGGACGAGGCGCACGCCGCCGATAGTGCCGCCAGCGCGGCTAGCCCGAAGGCGGCCAGCGTGGCGCCGGGACGAGGTTTCGTGCTTCCTCGCATTCCTTCACACATATCGGCGGATGACGAATCGTACGACAGAGGGCCCTAACCGCCAGTGTTAACAGGCGTTTACGGTTCCGTCTGCTTGACACTCCATCAGGGGTCGGGCAGAATTCACACACTGTCGTAGATCGATGGAGCAGACGCTTCTCCTCAACGCGTCGTATGAGCCCCTCAAGATCGTCCACTGGCAGAAAGCGGTTACGCTTTGGTGTCAGGGGAAGGTCGAAGTTATCTCTGTGTACGACAGGGAGGTGCGGGCCGTTTCGTTCAGTTTCAAGCTGCCGTCGGTCATCCGTCTCCTCCGCTACATCAAGATCAAGCGCCGGTTCGACTACGTGCCGTTCTCGCGCGCGAACATCTACGCGCGCGACGACCACCGCTGCCAGTACTGCGGCGATCCGTTCACGACCTCCGAGCTGACCTTCGATCATGTCGTGCCGGTCGCCCAGGGCGGCCGGAAGGACTGGGAGAACATCGTCACGGCGTGCGTGACCTGCAACCGGAGAAAGGGCGGCAGGACGCCGGCGGAAGCCGGCATGCACCTGCTGAGGCCGCCGAAGCGCCCTGAATCCGCTCCGGCCATCCGCATCACCGTCGGCTTGCGAAACGCGCCCGACAGCTGGCGCGACTATCTGTACTGGAACGTCGAGCTCGACGACACGTAATGCCCCCGCGCGTCACCGCCATTCATCCGCGCTGCGCGATTGAAGGCGGACGCATCACGATCGACGGCGCAGACTTCCCGATCGATGAACCCACGCTGCCGGAGGTCCGCGTGGGCGACGCGCCCGCGCGCGTCGTCTTCGCGTCGCCGACCCGCCTCGGCGTGATCGTGCCCGCGGGACTCGAGTCGGGCCGGGCGACGGTCCGCGTCGCGGGCGTCGCCGGCGCGACGCTCCTGCTGGACGTCGCCGCGCCGTTTGCGACCGGCCTGCATCAGGTCGACAATCCCGTCTTCGATCGCGACGGCAACCTGTACGTGACCTACAGCGGATCGCGCGGCCAGCAGGTGCCCGTGTCGATTTTCCGCGTCCGTCCCAACGGCACGCGCGAGTCGTTCTCGTCGGGCATTGTGAACCCGACGTCGATGGCGATCGGTCCCGACGATCGGCTGTACGTGTCGAGCCGGTTCGAAGGGACGGTGTACCGCGTGGCGCCGGACGGCTCGGTCGAGCCGTTCGCGACCGATCTCGGCGTCGCCTGCGGGCTCGCGTTCGCGGCGGACGGCGCGTTGTTCGTCGGCGATCGGTCGGGGACGATTTTTCGGGTCGATCGCGACGGCAAGACGAAGACGATCGCGACGCTGCCCCCGAGCATCGCGGCGTTTCACCTGGCCGTGAGCCGGGATCGCGCGCTGTACGTCACCGGGCCGACGCTGTCGTCGTATGACGCGCTGTACCGCGTCGATCCCGATCGCGCTGGCGGTGTTGTCACGACGCGCCACACCGGATTCGGCCGGCCGCAGGGTCTGGCCTTCGACGCGCGAGGCGATCTCTACGTCATCGAAGCGCTCGCCGGCGCCAGCGGGTTGTACCGGATGCCGCCGCAGGGCGAGCCCGAGATGGTGCTGGCTGGCCCCGGGCTCGTCGGCGTGGCGTTCGATTCCCTCGGCACCCTCGTCGTCTCGTCGAACGAGACCGCCTATCGCCTGACAGGCGGCGTCCTGCCGGCGTGAGCGGCCGTAGCCACCAGCCACCCGCCTCCGCTCGCCGATAGATGACCCGAGCTACGGCGAGGCTCGCCATAGCGCTAAAGGCGCGACGGCGGCCGGCCACCCGCCTCAAGTACAATCCCGCCCCATGTCGCAACTCTTCCAGCGGAAACCGATCGCCGCGCTTGTCCCTGCTGGCGACGTCGCCGAGGGCGCGCCAGGGCTGAAGCGCTCGCTCGGCGCCGGCGATCTGATCATGCTGGCGATCGGCGCCGTGATCGGCGCCGGCATCTTCGGCGCGATCGGCACGGCTGCCGCGGGTCAGCTGGGGCCCAACGGAGAAGTGATCCGTCAGGGCGCGGGACCGGCGCTGGTATTTTCGTTTCTGCTGCTCGGCGCGGCATGCGCGCTCGCGGGCCTCTGCTACGCCGAGCTGGCCGCGATGATTCCGCAGGCCGGGAGCGCCTATGCGTACTCGTACGCGACGCTCGGCGAGCTGGTCGCGTGGATCATCGGCTGGGACCTGATTCTCGAGTACGCCGTCGGCAACGTCGCCGTCGCGATTTCGTGGGGCGACTACTTCAACACGCTGCTCAGGGGATTCAACGTCTCGCTGCCCGACTGGCTGACGACCGGCTATCGCACGGCGCTGCTCAGCTCCGATCCCAAGATTCACGGACTGCTCGCGTCCGCGCCGCACGTCGCGGGCGTGCCGATTCTGGTTCACCTGCCGGCGGCGGCAATCGTGATGGTGATCACCTGGCTGCTGTCGCGCGGCGCGCGTGAGAGCGCGACGGCCAACAACATCATGGTCGTGATCAAGCTGATGGCGCTATCGCTCTTCGTGGTTGTCGGCGCCACGCATCTCAAGAGCGCGAACTACACCCCGTTCGCGCCCAACGGCTTCCGCGGTGTCCATCAGGGCGCGGCGATCGTGTTCTTCGCCTACATCGGCTTCGACGCGATCTCCACCGCGGCCGAGGAGACGAAGAACCCGCAGCGCAATCTGCCGATCGGCATTCTCGGCGGTCTCGCGATCTGCACGGCCATTTACGTCATCGTCGGCGGCGTACTGACCGGCATGGTGCCGTACAAGGAGCTCGCGGTCGCCGATCCGCTGGCCCGCGCGCTCGAGCTGGCCGGCTTCAAGACCGTCGGCTGGATCGTCGCGCTGGGCGCGGCGGTCTCGATGTCCGCGGTGCTGCTGGTTTTCCAGTACGGCCAGCCGCGCATCTTCTTCGCGATGGCGCGTGACGGCCTGCTCCCGAAATGGGCAGCGAAGCTCCATCCGCGCACGCGCATTCCCTGGGCGACGACGCTCTTCACGGGCGTGTTCGTGGCAGCGTGGGCCTTGATCGGCGACGCCGGAGAAACCTACGACCTCACGAATATCGGCACGCTGTTCGCGTTCATCCTCGTGAGTATCGGCGTGCTCGTGCTGCGCTACACCGAACCCGATCGCCCGCGGCCGTTCAAGGTGCCGTTCGTATGGCTGGTCTGCGTGCTGTCTGCGGCCGGATGCCTGTTCATCATGTACGGTCTGCCGCAGGCGGCGTGGGAGCGCTTCGGCATCTGGCTCGTGATCGGCCTGCTGCTGTATTTTACCTACGGGTTCACGCACAGCAAGTTGCGGGTCCGTACGTAGGGCGGGTCCTTTCGGACCCGCTGGTGCGCTCGGTACGTAGGGCGGGTCCTTTCGGACCCGCTGGTGCGCTCGGTGCGTAGGGCGGGTCCTGTGGACCCGCCTGATCCGCCGGGTCCGAAAGGACCCGGCCTACACAGGTCCAAAAAGGACCCGGCCTACATGGTCCAGAAGGACCCGGCCTGTATGTCCTCAATGTCCAAGCCCCTTGATGGAGTGCGCGTCCTCGACCTCACGCGTCTGTTGCCTGGCGCGTACGCGACGCTGCTGCTGGCCGATCTCGGCGCCGACGTCATCAAGATCGAAGACCCGCGCGGCGGCGACGGCATGCGGCATCTGCCGCTGACCGGTGGCGTCAACGTCTACTTCGATCGCCTCAACCGAAACAAGCGCAGCGTCACGCTGGATCTCCGGTCGCCCGACGCCGCGCCCGTGCTCGATGCGCTGGTGGCACGCGCCGACGTGCTCGTCGAAAGCTTCCGGCCGTCGACGGCGCGGCGCCTCGGCGTCGACGCGGCGGCGCTTCGCGCGCGACATCCGCGTCTGATCTGCGCGTCCATTTCGGGCTTCGGGCAGGACGGTCCGTACGCCGAGCGCGCGGCCCACGACATCAACTATCAGGCGCTCGCCGGTTTGCTCCGTCCGCCCCGGTTGCCCGGTCCGCTCGTCGGAGACATCGGTTCGGCGATGACGGCGGCGCTGCGGATCGCCGCCGCCCTGTTCGAGCGATCGCGGACCGGCGCCGGCTGCGCGCTCGATATCTCGATCCATGACGCCGCGCTCGCGTGGTCGATGTTTCCCACGCCCGTCGATTTCCCGCCGGCCCGCTACAACTTGTACGAGACCGCCGACGGTCAGTGGCTGGCGCTGGGCGCGCTCGAGCACAAGTTCTTTGCGGGATTCTGCGAGCGGCTGGGCATTCCGGTGACGGCCACGGTCGACGAGGTGCGCGCGGTGATGCGGACGCGCACGCGCGACGCATGGCTCGCGCATTTTGCCGGCTCGGATGTCTGCCTGACGACCGTCCATTCGCCGGCGCAGGTCGCCGCCGATCCGCAGGTCGTCGCGCGCGGCCTGATGTCGACGCCAGGCAGGAACGCGCCGGCGCTTAGCGCGGATACAGACGAGATTCTCGAGAACGCGGGCATCGGTGCGCCGGAGCGCGCACGCCTGCGTTCAGCGGGCGTGATTTGATCGAGTCGCGACCCCGAAAGGGTCGCGCTACGTTCGAGTGGCCGAGGCCAACACCGCCGGCATCGGCAACACGAACGCATCGTCTGTCGCGTAGCGTTCCACTCCGCAGCGGACTGCCGCACGAATGGCGGCGAGCGCGTCAGGCATTTGCGCGCGCAGCAAGGCCGCCGTGCGAACACCGCCGCGCGACACCGCCTCGAACACGGCGTCGGCGGAGCGGAGACGCCACGCCAACGCCAGCGTGCGCACCTCGATGTTCGAGAAGCCCGCGTGCTCGAGAGTTCTTCCGAATTCCTCGGCGGCACTGAAACGGAAGAACGGCGGCCCTTCGGGCAGCGGCACGTTCGGATTGCCGTGCGCCTTCACGGCCTCGAGCACTATTCCGAACCCGACGGTCTGCTCCGGCGCCGCCCACACGGTGAGCGCGTAGCGGCCGCCGCGTCGCAGCACTCGATGCGCCTCACCGATCGCGACGTCCGGACGGGCGAGATGGAGCAGTCCGAAGTTCATGACGACGACGTCGAACCACCCCGCGTCGAACGGCAGCGCCTCGGCGTCGCCCTCGCGAAACGTGAGTGACGGATGCCGTTGTCGTGCTTTGGCGATCATCGCCGAGGAAAAGTCGAGGCCGACGACGGTCGCGCCGCGCGCCGCGGCGGCGCCGGCGATGAAGCCCGGTCCGGTCGCAACGTCCAGCAGCCGCGTTCCGGTGGTGACTTGTGCCGCGTTCAGCAACGCTTCAGACGTCTGCGACGTCAGCGCGCCGAACGCGTCGCCGTAGTGTTCCGAGGCGCGCTCCCAGCCGGCGCGCTCGAAGTCGTGGAAGGCCGAGGAATCCGTTCCCATGGTGTGCTGAACGATTATAGGCGTGCTACGATTTAGGATTCCCATGGCGCACGAATGGATCGCTGTACGCGGCGCTCGCGTCCACAACCTCAAGAACATCGACGTCGACATCCCGCGCCACAAGCTGGTGGTCATCACCGGCCTGTCGGGTTCGGGCAAGTCGTCGCTCGCCTTTGACACGATCTACGCGGAAGGGCAGCGGCGGTACGTCGAGTCGCTGTCCGCCTACGCGCGCCAGTTCCTCGAGCAGATGGAAAAGCCGGACGTCGATCTGATCGACGGATTGTCCCCCGCCATCTCCATCGAACAAAAGACGACCGGCTCGAACCCGCGGTCGACGGTCGGCACGGTCACGGAAATCTACGACTACCTCCGGCTGCTGTTCGCCAATATCGGCGTGCCGCATTGTTCGAACTGCGGCAAGGAGATCGCCAGCCAGTCGCTCGAACGCATCATCGACATGGTGATGCTGTACCCGCAGGACGAGCGCATCAACGTGCTGGCGCCGATCGTCCGCGGGCGCAAGGGCGAGTTCAAGAAGGAGCTCGCCGGCCTGCGCGGCCGCGGCTACACGAAAGCGCGCATCGACGGCCAGTTCCGCTCGCTCGAGGACGACGTCAAGCTGGACCGCCGCCGCAATCACAACATCGACGTCGTCGTTGATCGCGTGATCATCCGCGGCGGCGTGGAGCGCCGGCTCCTCGAATCGGTGGACGCCGCGCTGGCGCTCGCCGACGACATCGTCGTCATCAATTCGTATGAAGGCGGTGATCGCCTGTTCTCCAGGCGGCTCGCGTGCGTGGACTGCGGGCTCAGCATGCCGGAGATGACGTCGCGCGCGTTCTCGTTCAATTCGCCGCACGGCGCGTGCACCGCGTGCCAGGGGCTGGGCGCGATGGTGGATTTCGATCCGCTGCGCATCATCCCGAATGAGGCCGTATCGCTCGCCGACGGCGCCATTGCGCCGTGGGCGCGCGGCGATCGCAAGCTGGTGAAGGACGCGCTGCAGGGGCTCTCGCGCGACTTCGGGATCGATCTTAACGTGCCGTTCTCCCGCCTTCCGCGCAAATCGCGCGAGGTGCTGCTCTTCGGATCGGGGAGAACCTTCGAGGGCCTGATACCGAATCTCCGCCGGCGGTACGACGAGGGAAGCTGGTCGGATCAGGAGGAGCTCGAGCCGTATCGCTCGCTCCGGCCGTGCCCGAATTGCAAAGGCCAGCGCCTGAAGCCGCAGAGCCTATCGGTCAAGGTGAAGGGCCGCACGATCTCCGATTACGTCAACCTGCCGATTTCCGAAGCGGTGGACGTCGTCGAGCGCCTCGAGCTCACGGACCGCGAAGCGATCATCGCCGAGCGCATTCTGAAGGAGATCGAGGAGCGCCTCCACTTTCTGAACGACGTCGGCGTCGGCTATCTCACGCTGGGGCGGAGCGCCGCGACGCTGTCTGGAGGGGAAGGCCAGCGCATTCGCCTCGCGACGCAAATCGGCGCGAATCTGACTGGCGTGCTGTACGTGCTGGACGAGCCGTCCATCGGGCTGCACCAGCGCGACAACCGCAAGCTGCTCGCGACCCTTTCAAAGCTACGCGACCTCGGCAACACGGTCATCGTCGTCGAGCACGACGAGGAGACGATCCGCGTCGCCGACTACGTCATCGATCTGGGACCAGGCGCCGGGGATCTCGGCGGCCACGTCATCTTCCAGGGCACGCCGGCACAGCTGATGGAGGGGACGGGAGTCGGTGATGCGGGGACGGGAGTCGGGACGCCGCTCGCTCCGACTCCCGTCCCCTCCCTGACCGGCGCCTACCTGACCGGCGCGCGATCGATTCCGACGCCGGCGGCCCGCCGGCCCGCGGCGAAGGGCGAGCTCGTGATTCGCGGCGCCCGCGAGAACAACCTGAAGAACATCGACGTCCGAATTCCCATCGGCGTGTTCACGGCCGTGACCGGCGTCAGCGGATCCGGCAAATCCACGCTCGTCAACGACATCCTGTACAAGTCTCTGGCCCGGACACTGTACCGCGCGGGCGACGAGCCCGGCGCGCACGATCGCATCGAAGGCATCGAGCTGATCGACAAGGTGATCGAGATCGATCAGTCGCCAATCGGCCGCACGCCGCGCTCGAACCCGGCGACGTACACGGGGCTCTTCACGTTCCTCCGCGACCTGTTCGCGATGATGCCGGAGGCGAAGGCGCGCGGCTTCAAGCCCGGCCGTTTCTCGTTCAACGTCAAGGGCGGACGCTGCGAGGCGTGCCAGGGCGACGGCGTGATCGCGATCGAGATGCACTTCCTGCCCGACGTCTACGTGACGTGCGAGCAGTGCAAGGGCCGCCGTTACAACCGCGAGACGCTCGAGATCAAGTACCGCGGCAAGTCGATCGCCGACGCGCTGGAGCTGACTGTGGATCACGCGCTGCCGCTGCTCGAGAACTTCCCGGCGATCGCCAACAAGCTGCGGACGCTGCAGGACGTCGGCCTCGGCTACATCGAGCTCGGCCAGTCGGCGACGACGCTCTCGGGCGGCGAAGCGCAGCGTGTAAAGCTGTCGAAGGAGCTGTCGAAACGCGGCACGGGCCGCACGCTGTACATCCTCGACGAGCCGACCACGGGTCTGCACTTCGAGGACACGCGTAAGCTGCTCGACGTCCTGACCAAGCTCGTCGATCAGGGCAACACGATCGTGGTCATCGAGCACAACCTCGACGTCATCAAGTCGGCGGACTACTTGATCGACCTGGGTCCCGAGGGTGGAGCCGGGGGCGGACGCATCATCGCCGCGGGCACGCCCGAGGAAGTCGCGCGCAACGCGCAATCGGCGACGGGGCAGTTTCTGGCGAACCTGTTCAGCCCGCCACGCGTGCCGTTTCGCACGGTGGCCGGATGATCGGCTGTGGTAACATCGCCACAACTTTGGCCCGACTCGCTGTGGTACCGTTAACACAAAAGAGTAATCCCGGCGCCGCGATCCGACGCCGTTCGTGTTCGCAAATTACTGTCAAATAGATCCTTATCGTGATCGATTGTGCCGAGTGCCTTCGGGCACTGCCCTTGCTTTGTCCGGCTGTGCTCAGCCCCCGTTGCCCGAGAGGCTAATGGACGCACAGCGATCACTTCGTCGACAAGTTTCCTGTGTTGGAATCGGTCTGCACTCCGGCAACAAGGTCAACCTGACGCTCAAGCCGGCCCCCGCCGACTTCGGCATCCGGTTCCGCCGCACGGATTTGGGGCATCGCGAAGTGCCGGCCACGGTGGACAACCTGGGCGGCATTCAGCTCGCGACCGGCCTCGCCAGAAATGAAGTCTCGGTCGAAACCGTGGAGCACCTGCTGGCGGCCCTCGTCAGCACCGGCATCGACAACGTCCTCATCGAACTCAACTCCCCCGAAGTGCCGATCATGGACGGCAGCGCCGCGCCGTTCGTGTACCTGATTCAGGAAGCGGGCGTGAAGCGGCTGTCGACGCCGCGGACGTACCTGAAAATCATCCGCCCGATCGCGCTGTCGCGCGGCGACAAGCGGATTGCCCTGTATCCGTCGGATCGCTTCAAGGTCACCTACAGCATCAGCTACGACCATCCGCTGCTGCGCCATCAGTCGCGCACGCTGCGCATCACGGAAGAATCCTTCATCGAGGAAATCGCGCCGGCCCGCACGTTCACGTTCCTGAAGGACGTGGAGATGCTGCGCCAGAACGGCCTCGCGCTCGGCGGGTCGCTCGACAACGCGATCGTGCTCGGCGAGACCGGCGTGCTCAACAACGCGCTGCGGTTCGAAGACGAGTTCGTCCGCCACAAGATTCTCGACGCGGTCGGCGATCTCGCGCTGGTCGGGTATCCCGTCGTGGGCCACCTGGTGGCGCACCGCGCCGGCCACGCGCTCCACACGGCGTTCGCGGCGAAAGTGCTCGAAGAGACGCACGCCTGGCGCCTGGTGCAGTCGCCGGACGAGGCCGCCGCGCTGCCGCTGACCGCGCCGGTCAAGGGCGTCGCCCCCCGGCTGGCCGACTAATCCCGCGTTTCGTCCGCCGCGTTTTTGTCACACCGGCAGGTTTGTGCTTTCTGCTAGGCTGGCCTCTCGTTCACCGTCATACCATTCTCTAAGGGGAGCCTCACGATGAAACGTGTACTTTCGTTCGCGCTGGCCTGTGCCGTCATCCTGCCGTTTGCCGCCCGCGCGCAGGGCAAGACCGACTTTTCCGGAACCTGGACGCTCGATCCGGCCAAGAGCGACGCTCCCATGGGAAGAGGCGGCCGCGGCGGCGCCGTGCCGGCCGGGCCGATCACGATGAGTCAGACGGCGAGCGACCTCACGCAGAAGCGCGGCGAGCAGACGCTGACCTACAAGCTCGACGGATCGGAGAGCAAGAACCAGATGCAGGGACGCGGCGGCATGCAGGACGTCTCGTCGAAGGCGCACTGGGAGGGAGCCACGTTGATCATCGAGACCGTGCGCGACTTCGGCGGCATGTCGATCACGACGAAAGAGACGCGCAGCCTGAGCGCGGACGGCAAAGAGATGACGGTGGAGACCGCGGTGTCGACCCCGCAGGGCGACATCAACACTAAGCAGGTGTTTACGAAGTCCTAATAGTCGTTGGTGGCTGGTGGCTGATGACTGGTGGCTGGTGTGCGAATCTTCTCCCGGCTCCTGACGTCACTGGCGCTCGTCGGCCTCTGCGTCTCGGCGCAGGCCGAGCAGCGCGTCACCCAGCCGTACGTCGGCGTCACCTACATCGATCGCACCGAGACAGCGCCGCGCGACGTGCATATGCACATCGTGCAGATCGATCTACGACGCCGTCAACGCGCGCACCGTGCTGGGCCTCTCGCGCGACGGCCGCACGCTGACGCTCTTCACGGTCGATCGCAGCGGCAGCAGCGAGGGGATGCGGGTCGGCGAAGCGGCGGACGTCGTGATGCGGGACTACGGCGTCTGGAACGCGCTGAACCTGGACGGGGGCGGGTCGACGTCCATGGCGATGGAGGATCCGGTGACGCACGAGCGGGCGCTGATCAATCGCTCGTCGGACAACCCGGCCGGCCGCAGCGTCGGCAGCAGCCTGGCCGTGTTCGCCCGGCCGCGCTAGCGCGTCACTTCTTCGTGAGCTTCTTCATGTAGGCTTCGAGCTTGTCGTTCTCGTACTTGACTGTGTTCAGGAACAGGCTCTCCGCCAGGTAGGTCCGCCGCTCGGCCTCGTCCATCTGCTCGATGAGATGATGGATTTCCTTCACCATGTCCTCGAACGATCGCTCGAGCTCGTGCTTGGCGGTGACTTCGCGATACAGCGCCTCCATGACGGCGAGCAGATCGCCGTCGAGGGTGATGGAGGCGCCGGTGCTGGTCTTGATGGTGCGCATCGTTAAGCCCCGAAGCTCTTGACGGCGCTGGCCTCGTCGGCGTGGATCTGGATGAAGTTCTGCGCGCCCGTCATGGTCAGCATGGTCTCGACGCGCTTCTGCACGCCGGACAGTTTCAGATGGCCGCCGGCGCTGGTCACCTGGCGGTAGAGGTCCATCAGGCAGCCGATCGTCGCGCTGTCGACGTAGGTCACCGGCGCCAGATCGATCAGGATCTCCGTCCTGCCGGCGGCCAGGAGGCCGGTGACCGCGGTCGAGAAGTCGCCCAGGATCGGATACATCAGGCGCGTCTCGCCGACGCGGACGATGGAGATCGCGCCGGCCTGTTCGGTTTTCACATTCATCAGTAGGCTCCCGTGCGTGAACGAACGGGATCGGCTGGCCGCGATCCCGTCGGGCTGAAGTCGTCGCCGCGCAGCCTGCGGATCTGCCGCGCGAGCTCGGTCCGGCCGCGGTTGATCCGCGACTTGACCGTGCCCTCGGGCAGCCGCAGCGCGTCGGCGATTTCCTGGTACGACAGTTCCTGGATGTCGCGCATGAGGACGGCGGTGCGCAGCGTCTCCGGCAGCGCGGACAGCGCCTGGCGCAGCAGCGCGACCCGATCGCGCTGTTCGAGCGCGGCCACCGGCCCCGGTTCCTTCGACGCCGGCGTGAGCTCGTTGGCGTCCACGTCGCGGTCGATCGTCTCGCGCTCCTTCCGGACGCTGCGGTAGTGGTCGATGCACAGGTTGCGGCTGATGCTGATCAGCCACGTCTGGAAGTTGGCCCGCCGGTCGAACGTGTTCAGCGATTTGAAAATCTTCAGGAAGATGTCCTGCGTCAGGTCCTCGGCCTCGTCGTGCTTGCCGACGAACTTGTACGCGACGTTGAACACCTTGCGCCAGTATGTCTTGACGATCTGATCCCAGGCGGCCTGATCGCCGCTCAGGCAGCGGCGGATGAGCGCCTCGACGGCGTCCGCGGGCGATGGCGATGCGGCGGAGGAATCCTGCGCCATGAAGGATTGAGTAGAATAGCGTACCACGTTGGCACAATCGACCGGCTTCTCCAGACCTTCCCAGGACCTCTTCTGTGACGGCGTGCCGCTCGCCGCAATCGCCGCGAAAGAGGGCACGCCGGTCTACGTCTACAGCGCGGCGGTCCTCCGCGAGCGCTACCTCGGGATCGATCGCGCGTTTGGCGGATACCCGCACGCGCTCCACTATGCGATGAAGGCCAACTCGACGTTGGCTCTCGTGAAAGTTCTGCGGGACGCCGGCAGCGCCGCCGACGCGAACTCCATCTGGGAGATCGAGGTCGCCCGGCGGGCCGGCTTCGAGCCCGGGCAGATCGTCTTCACGGGCGTCGGCAAGTCGCAGGCCGAGCTCGAGTGCGCCGCCGGCCTCGGCGTGAAGGCCATCAACGTGGAGTCGGCCGGCGAGCTCGCCCGCGTGGAGGCGATCGCGGCGCGACTTGAAAGAAAGGCGCGCGTGGCGATTCGGGTGAATCCCGACATCGACGCCCGAAGCCATCCGCACATCTCGACCGGTCTGAAGGTCAACAAGTTCGGCATACCGATCGAAGACGCCCGCGTCCTGTTCGATTCGTTGCGCACGCGGCCGGCGCTGACGCTCGTCGCGATTCACCTGCACGTCGGATCGCAGATCACGACGATCGTCCCACTGCGTCGCGCTGCCGCGGTCGCCGCCGATCTCAGCCGCCATTTGATACAGCAGGGGCTGCCGCTCGAATATGTGGACCTCGGCGGCGGCCTGGGCATCTCGTACGACGGAAGCCAGATCGTGTCGGTGGAGGAGTACGTCGAAGCCCTGGTCGCCGAGACGCGGCGGACATCGCTGCCGATCGTGCTCGAGCCCGGCCGCGCGATCGCCGGACCGGCCGGCGTGCTCCTGGCGACGGTGATTGACGTCAAGCCGCGCACGGCCGCGAGCGACTTCGCCGTCCTCGACGCGGGGATGACCGAGTTGCTGCGGCCCGCGCTCTACGACGCATTCCACCGGATCGAACCCGTGTCCCGCCGCGCGGACGCGGGCGACCGCCAGTACGAATTCGTCGGCCCCGTCTGCGAGAGCAGCGATGTCGTCGGCCGAGACCGGGAGCTGCCGGCGCTTTCCGTCGGCGACGTGATGGCGATCCGCGACGCCGGCGCGTACGGATCGGCGATGGCGTCCAACTACAATCGGCGCCCGCTGCCGCCGGAAGTGCTGGTCGACGGCGGCGCGTGGCGCGTGATCCGCCGGCGGCAGACCGTCGACGACATGCTTTCAACGGAGACGTAGGGCGCGGAGCTTGCTCCGCCCCGAAGGGCCGATCAAGGTCGGCCCCTACGACCATCACCCTCACTATGGGACACATCATCGCGTTCGAAGGACTCGATCAGAGCGGCAAGCAGACGCAGGCCGAGCGGCTGCGCGATCACCTCAAGCAGAACGGCGGCAAGGCGCGCCTGGTCTCGTTTCCCGACTACGGCACCTCCATCGGCGAGGAGATCGCGCGCGCGCTGCAGGGTGAGCGCGACTACGGCCCGGACGTCATGCAACTGCTCTACATCGCGAACCGGTACGAGAAAAAACCCGATCTCAAACGCTGGCTCGACGGCGGGCTCGTGCTGCTGTGCGATCGCTACACCGCGTCCAGCGTCGCCTACGGCGAAGCCTTGGGCCTCGATCCGGCGTGGCTGATCGAGATACAGAAGTTTCTGCCGCCCGCGTCGCTGACGATCCTCCTCGATATCGCGCCGGAGACCGCTGTCGGACGCAAGTCCGTGGACCGTGATCGCTACGAGCGGGACCGCGCGATGCAGGGCCGCGTGCGCGAGAGCTATCGGCGGCAGGCCGCGGCCGGACAGTGGATCGTGCTCGACGGCGAGCGGTCGAAAGACGAGATCGCCGCGGACGTCTTCAGCGCCGTAACGTCACGACTCGCGCGGCCGTAAGCGCCCGCACCTCCCGCACGCCCGCGGCCTTCAACGCGCGCGCGCACGCTTCGAGCGTCGCCCCCGTCGTGCTCACATCGTCGACGAGCACGACGATGGCGCCCGCGAGCCGCCGGCCCGCGCGGGTGACACGAAACGCATCGCGCACGTTGCCGTGTCGCCGCGCGGCCGGGAGGCCCGTCTGCGTCGGCGTCGCGCGCGTGCGTGCCAGCGCCGCGACGCGCGGAAGCGGCAGGCGCGCTGCGAGATCGGCTGCCTGGTTGAAGCCGCGATGGCGCCGGCGTGACGGATGCAGCGGTACCGCGACGCCGCACGTGGCGCCGTCGAGGATGTCGGCGCCCCGGACGCGCATCATCTCCGCCAGGGGCGCCGCGAGCGACCGGCGGCCTTCGTACTTAAACGCATGGATGATCGCGCGGAGTGCGCCGTCGTACGCGCCGATCGCGCGCGCCTGATCCACGAGCCGCCGCGACCGCCGGCAACGCGGGCAGCGGGCGAGCGGCACGCTGAGGGTTCGCCAGGTCGGCAGCGAATCGCCGCAGCGGTCACACAGCGGCGGCGTCAGCGGGAGGATGGACTGCCAGCATCGCGTGCACACGGGGCCGCGCGTCGGCTGTTCCAGCGGCTCCTGGCAGGCCGCGCAGGAGGGCGCGAGCGCGACCGTGATGAGGGCGTCCAGCGCAGCCGTCAGTCGCGGGCGGAGGGTCGCAAGTCGAGCCGCAAGCGCGTGGGCCAGGCTCACAGCGCACTCCGGCGTGTGGAATGGACTACGGCGCGGCGGGAAGCTCGATGCGGGCCGCGTTGCCCCAGAGACGCTCGAGCCCGTAGAACACGCGCGTCTCCGGCGCGAAGATGTGCACGATGAAATCGAAGTAGTCGATCAGAATCCACTCGGATCGATCGTAGCCTTCCAGGTGCGCAGGCTTGGCGCCCTGGGCGGCCAGCGTCTCCATCACGGCATCGGCAATCGCGCGGGTCTGCCGCGTGTTGGTCCCCGAACAAATCAGAAAGAAATCGGTGAAGCCGCCGGCGGCGCGGAGATCGAGGACCACGATGTCCCGCGCCTGCTTGTCTTCCGCCGTCGCAATCGCGCGCTCGACCTGCGCGTACAGCTTGATGGGTTTCTTTCGCTTGTCAGTCCTGGCCATGCAACCCGCCTGCCGCCGGCGGCTGCGGCGGATCCGACACCCGCCGGCCCGGCGGCATTGCCGAGTAAAGTCCGTGCTGCTCAATGTGTTGCTGGACGCCGGCGGGGACCAGGCCCGCGATAGACTCGCCGGCCGCCAGCCTGCGGCGGATCGCAGTAGATGACACGTCCGCGGTCTGCGCATCGATCAAAAAAATCATCGGGTCGAGCGCCGCCAGCGAATCGCCCGGCGGCCGGACCATGCGCGATGCCAGTCGCGGCAGCCGGTGCGACAGTTCGTCCACCGGGTAACCGGGACGCGACACGACCGCGAAGTTCGCCAGATCGAGGATCGACGGGTAGTCGCGCCAGCTGCCGATGTCGAGAAAGGCGTCGGCGCCGATGACAAAGAACAACTCGGTGGCCGCATACCCGCGCTCGAGAAAGCGCTTCAACGTTTCCGATGTGTACGACGGCGTCAGCACGCGCAGCTCGAGATCCGTCGACCGCCATCCGTCGCGCCCGTTGACCGCGATCGCCGCCATGGCAAAGCGGTGGTAGGCGGAGGCGAAAGGCTGAGGCCGGTGCGGAGGCACGTTGGCCGTGACGACGAACACCCGCCGCAGGTCCAGCGCGGCCTGGGCCGACAGGCCGACGTCGACGTGCCCGGAGTGGATCGGATCGAAGGTGCCGCCCAGAATGCCGATGCGTCGCGTCATGCTCAAGAAATCTTAGACGGGACCGCGACCGCGTGCTGCCGCCGCGCCTCTGCCAGATGGTGCCACATCTTTTCGAGCAATTCCGGCACGCCCGCACCGGTCACGCCGGAAATGCGGAAGAAGGGCAGCCGCAGCGCGGCGGCGCGCGTCCCGAGCGCCTGCACGCGCGCCTCGCCATCGTCCGGCTCGAGCGCGTCGATCTTGTTGGCGGTCACGATCTGCGGCTTGGCCGCCAGCGCCGGCTGGAACAACTCCAGTTCCCTCCGCACCGTGTCCAGATCCTCGACCGGATCGCGCCCCGTCGCGCCGGACACGTCCACCAGATGCACGAGCAGCTGCGTGCGCTCGAGATGGCGCAGGAACTGGTGGCCGAGGCCCGTGCCGCGATGCGCGCCCTCGATCAGTCCGGGAACGTCGGCCACCGTGAAGCTGCGGTCGCCGCTCAGTCCGACGACACCGAGGTTGGGCGTCAGCGTGGTGAAGGGGTAGTCGGCGATCTTCGGACGGGCGGCGGAGATGCGCGCAATCAGCGTGGACTTGCCGGCGTTGGGGAACCCAACGAGTCCCACGTCGGCCAGCAGCTTCAGCTCGAGCCGCAGATCCTTGATCTCGCCGGGCTCGCCAGGCTGGACCTTCCGCGGCGCGCGATTGGTCGCGGTCGCAAAACGCGCGTTGCCCATGCCGCCGCGTCCGCCCTTCGCCACGAGGACACGCTGGCCTTCCGCGGCGAGGTCGGCGACGAGCCGCATCGGCTCGGCCGGATCGGCGGAGCGCTCGTACACGAGCGTGCCGATCGGCACCGCCAGCTCGAGGTCCGCGCCGGTCTTGCCGGTGCAGTTCGAGCCCTGCCCGTGATCGCCGCGCTCGGCCGAGAACTCGGGATGAAAGCGGAAGTTGATGAGGGTGTTGACGTGCGGGCTGGCCACCACGAAGACCGACCCGCCGTGACCGCCGTCGCCGCCGCTGGGGCCGCCGCGCGGGACGAACTTCTCGCGGCGGAACGCCATGCAGCCGCGCCCGCCGCCTCCGGCTTCGACGTGAATGTCGACTTCGTCGACGAACAAGTTATTCGAGCGGCTGAATGCTGATGACGCGGCCCTTGGCGCCGTGGTCCTCGAACTTCACGCGTCCGGCGACCTTGGCGAAGATCGTGTCGTCCTTGCCGAGGCCGGCGTTCAATCCCGGATGGAAGCGGCGTCCGCGCTGCCGGACGATGATGGTTCCGCCCGAGACGAGGTTGCCGTCGTGCGCCTTGACGCCGAGCCGCTGCGAGTTCGAGTCGCGGCCGTTCCGTGAGCTGCCTTGTCCTTTTTTGTGAGCCATTGCTGTAGTCCAGAAGTGGCTGGTGTCTGGTGGCTGGTGGCTGGGTCTTTCCAGCCCCTGGTCCCTAGCCTCCAGTCCCTATGCCTGTATCTCTCTTATCGTCACGCTGGTGTGGACCGCGCGGTGCCCCTTGGTCCGGCGCATGCCCTTGCGGCGCTTCTTCTTGAACACGCGGATCTTCGGCCCGCGCGATTCGCCGTCGACGACCGCCACGACGCGCGCGTTGGCGACGTAGGGCGCGCCGGTCAGCACTTCGCCGCCGTCCTTTTCGACGAGCAGCACCTCGTTGAGCGTCAGCTCGGCGCCCGGCTCGCCCGCGGTGCCCGCCAGCGTCGCCCGTCCGCCCGGCTCGACCCGCAGCTGGTGCCCGCCGCTCTGGATGATTGCGTACATAATCGGCCCCTGTGGAAAGGAGCCAGTGTAGCACTGAAAGGGGTTCCGTCGCCTAACGTCGCCTCCGGTGGGCTACTTCAAAAGGACGCGCGTGCCCTTGATCTTCTGGCTGCTGAGAGCGCTCAGGAAATTGGGAACCAGGCGGTCCATGAGCTCGAAATACGACGACAGCGCGGGCGTATTCTGCTGCGCGTTGTAGAGCACTTCCTCGCGGTAGCTCTCCGAGTACATCGTCGCGCCTGTCCGGCCGTCGATGAACACGAACTTGGGCCGGAGCAGGAATCCCTTGCGCTCCATGTAGGTCCGTACGGGCACGACGCGGCGGCGGCCGTAGGGGTCCATCACTTCCTGATCGCGCTGGACGATGCCGGACGTGGACCGGTTCGCGAACAGCACGGTGCCCGTGACGATCAGCGGGTTCTGGAACTCTTCGCCGATCCGCTTCCAGTACGCGGTGTTGGCGAACAGGCGCTCGTACGGCTCCAGATCTTTTTCGTCCTTGATGCTCTTCGCCAGCGTGAGCCCCTGCGCCGCGCGATCGGCCGCAGCGCCAGAACCCGCGGGACCGCCGGCGCCTGCCGGAGCCGCGGGCTTCGCCGCCGAGGCCGCCCGGTCACGGGCAGCGGCATCGTCGGTCGCCGCGCTGCCGGCGTTCTGATCTTGCGCGACTTCGACGAGCGGCAGGATGTCGGCGTCGATCACGCGCAGCGAGGACTTCGTGCGCAGCTGGCTGCGGAGCAGGCGAACGGTTTCCTGATTCGCGTCGATGTCCTCGTTGCCGCCGGCGACGAAGCCGGCCACGAGCACGCGCTGAAACGCCGACACGTCCATCTTCGGCTGGATGGGCGTCTCGATGGGAATTTCGTAGGTGTCCGGCCCGCACGCGAGCGCGATCGCCGCGACGAGTGCGGCCCCGGCTGCGAGGGCGAGCCTACTTGTCTTTGACAGCGGTCGTCCGATCATTGATTTCCTTGAAGAGCTCGTAGTTCTGGCGAATCGGCTCGTTGTTGGGACTGAGTTCGATGGCCTTCTCGTAGGCCTTGCGCGCTTTGTCGAGCTGCCCTTCGTGTTCGTAGGCGATGGCCAAATCGTTGTAGGCCGCGGCGTATTTCGGGTCGATCTCGACGGCTTTTTCCCAGCGGTAGATCGCCTCGCGCCACAGCCCGCGCTGCGCAACGTTGATCCCGAATTCCACCTGCGACTTCGCGTCGCCTTTGGCGTCAGCCAATGACGGCGCCGCCGCCAGCAAGGCCACACCGGCCGCGACCACGCCCGCGAATCTCTTCATGGCTGGATACCGCCACTATATCCACACGCTGAGCGGGCGTGCAAGGCAATTGGACCGGTCACAGCCGGTACTTGGAGCAAGCCATATGCCATGGCCTCCAGCGAAAAACCGCGGGGATTCCGGGCGATCCAACCGCGGCGATTTACCAAACGCGGTCAGTGCTGTCCTCCCGCGTCGCTATAATAAAGGTAGAGGTTGGGCTCCGCGCCTGTGAGGTGCGGTATGACCGACCCGTCCGACTTCGTCGCGCTGTCGCTGCTCCCCATCTGGTCCTGGCGGGAGGTGGCCGAGCGGCTCCGCGCCGGCGCCCCGCCGGCCGACATCCTCCGTCAGATCGCCGACCACCGCTGGCCCGACCAGCCGGACAGGATCCAGACCCTGCGCGCGGGCGCGCGCGACGCGCTCGCGCAGGCGGCCGCGCGCGAGATTGCACCCATCGCGTGGTCCGACGCGTCGTATCCGGTGGCGCTCACGACGATCGTTGATCCGCCGCCGGTGCTGTGGGCCCGTGGATGCCTCGGGGCGCTGAGCACGCCGTCGGTTGCGATCGTCGGCGCACGCGCGGCGTCGCCGTACGGGCTGACGGTCGCCGAGCATCTCGCCGCCGATCTTGCGGGATCAGGCGTGACGGTCGTCAGCGGTCTCGCGCGTGGCGTCGACTCGGCCGCGCACCGCGGCGCGCTGGCAGGCCGAGGGATCACGATCGCGGTGCTCGGCTGCGGCGCCGACATCGTGTACCCGCCGGAACACGCGTCGCTGTCGCGCGACATCGAGCAGCGCGGCGCGATCGTCAGCGAGCTCGTGCCGGGAACGCCGCCGCTCCCGCCGTTCTTCCCGCAGCGCAACCGGATCATCAGCGGCCTGTCGCGCGCCGTCGTCGTGATCGAGGCGGGCGAGAAGAGCGGATCGTTGATCACCGCACGATGCGCGCTCGAGCAGGGACGTGACGTGCTGGCGGTGCCCGGCAACGTCCTGAGCGGCCGGAACCGCGGCGCTCACGGCCTCTTACGGGACGGTGCAAAGATTGTGGAGTCTGCGGACGATATCTTGGAGGAGCTGGGCATGTCGCAGGGGGACGGGAGTCGGAGTGCGATCGACGGCCGACTCCCGTGCCCCTCGACAGACCCGATTCTGGCGTGTCTGACGCCAGGTGAACCGAGCAATCTCGACGCAATCGCGGAGCGATCGGGCCTGAGTACTGCGCGGTTGCTGCCCCGGTTGTTCGAGCTCGAAATGCGCGGCGTCGTCGCGCGTGTCGGCGGCGGCCGGTTCGTCAGGGTTGACAGAACGTGCTAGGGTAAAAAGAAAGTGAAAACTGAGAAGTGAGAAGTGAAAAGTGAGAAGGCGGAAGGAATAAATGGCAAAAGCGCTCGTCGTGGTCGAGTCGCCGGCGAAGGCGAAGACCATCAACAAATATCTCGGACGTGACTTCAAAGTCATCGCGTCGATGGGGCACATCCGCGATCTCCCGAAGAGCAAGCTGGGCGTGGACATCGAGAACGACTTCATCGAGACGTATGAATCGCTCGTGTCGCGCAAGAAGGTCCTGAAGGAGCTGAAGGACGCCGCCAGGGACGCGTCGGACATCTACGTCGCGACCGACCCCGATCGCGAAGGCGAGGCGATTGGCTGGCATCTCATCGAGGAGCTCAAGGGCAAGAAGCGGAAGTTTCATCGGCTGACCTTCAACGAAATCACCAAGAAGGCGATTACCGAAGCGTTGAAGCATCCGCGCGCCATCGACGAGAAGATGGTCGACGCGCAGCGGGCCCGCCGCGTGCTCGACCGGCTGGTCGGCTACAAGATCAGCCCGCTGCTGTGGGACAAGGTGCGCCGCGGCCTCAGCGCTGGCCGCGTGCAGTCGGTCGCCTTGAAGCTGGTCTGCGATCGCGAGCGCGAGATCGAACGATTCGTGCCCGAGGAATACTGGCACGTGTTCGCCCGGCTGGCGGGTCCGCAGCCGCCGGAGTTCGAAGCGAAGCTGTTCAAGAAGGCCGGCGACGCGATCCGCGTGGCGAACGAGGATCAGTCGAAGGCGATTCTCTCGGACCTCGAGCGCGCGTCGTGGGTGGTGTCCTCGGTCGCCACCAAGGAGCGCAGGCGCAACCCGGCGCCGCCCTTCATCACAAGCAAGCTGCAACAGACCGCACGCTTCCCCGTGAAGAAGACGATGATGCTGGCGCAGCAGCTCTACGAAGGCGTGGAGCTGCCCGGGCTCGGCGTCGAAGGGCCGATCGGCCTCATCACGTACATGCGCACGGACTCGGTCCGGATCGCAGACGAAGCCCTCGCGGCCGTCCGCGATCACGTCAGGACCGCGTTCGGGCCCGACTACCTGCCCGAGACCCCGAACGCCTACAAGTTGAAATCCGACGCGCAGGACGCGCACGAGGCGATTCGTCCGACGTCGATGCAGTACGACCCGGAAACCGTCCGGCCGTACCTCACGCAGGATCAGTACTCGCTCTACCGCCTGATCTGGAACCGGTTCGTCGCGTCGCAGATGACGCCGTCGACGTTCGACGAGACCACCGTCGACATCTCGGCCGCCCCACCGACAGGCTCTGAGCAGGCGGACTATGTGTTCCGCGTCAAGGGCACCGTGCCGAAATTCGCCGGGTGGATGGCGACGTACGGTCCCGCGCAGAGCGAGGAAGAGAAGGAGCCTGTCGCGGCGCCGGAGCGCGACGCCGACGAGGATGGCGCGGTGTCCGGCGTGCTGCCGGCGCTGGCGGAGGGCGATCGCCTGGAACTGAAAACGCTGCGGCCCGAACAGAAGTTCACGCAGCCGCCGCCGCGCTTCACGGAAGCCACGCTCGTGAAGGAGCTCGAGGAGAACGGCATCGGCCGCCCGAGCACCTATGCGTCGATCATCGGCGTCCTGCAGGACCGTGAGTACGTCCACAAAACCGAGGGCAAGTTCAAGCCGTCACAGATGGGCCTGATGATCAGCGATCTGCTCGTGAAGAGCTTCGACGACATCATCGACGTCGAGTACACGCGCAGCCTCGAGGACGACCTCGACAAGATCGAGCAGGGCAAGACCGGCTACGCGAAGACCCTCAAGGAGTTCTACAAGAAGTTCAAGAAGGACCTGACGAAGGCCGGCAAGGAGATGATCGATCTCAAGAAGGGAATCGACATCGGCGAGGCCTGCGACAAGTGCGGCAAGCCGATGCTCAAGCGCGTCGGCAAGTTCGGCCTCTTCATCGCGTGCAGCGGATACCCGGACTGCACGAACACGCGCGAGGTCGAGGGCGCGGAGCCCGAGTCCGAGAACGGCGAGGAAGAGATCGATCCGTGCGAGAACTGCGGCAAGCCGATGGCCGTCAAGCGCGGCCGGTTCGGCCAGTTCCTCGCGTGCACGGGGTATCCCGACTGCAAGACGACGCGCAAGCTGATCGCGACCAAGCAGGGCGGCCTCAGGGCCGCGAAGCCCGACCAGATCCTCGAGGAGCCGTGCCCGCGCTGCGGCGCCAGCCTCGTCATCAAGCAGGGCCGCTTCGGCGAGTTCACCGCGTGCACGAAGTACCCCGAGTGCAAGTACGTCAAGCACAAGACGACCGGCGTGAGGTGCCCGAAGGACGCCGACAAGGGCGGTGACGTCGTCGAGCGCAAGTCGCGCCGCGGGAAGATCTTCTTCGGCTGCTCGAACTATCCCGATTGCGACTTCGTGCTGTGGAACCGGCCGGTCGCGGAAACCTGCCCGAAGTGCGCGGCGCCGTACCTGGTCGAGAAGACGACGAAGAAGCACGGCCGGCAGATTCTCTGCAACAATGAGGACTGCGATTATGCGCGGTCCGAGGAACTCCCGGAATCAGCCGCCTGAGAAAATGCGGCCACGAAGACACGAAACCACGAAGAAGATGATTCGTGTTTTCGTGTTGGGCCGGCCCGCACAATGATCACGATCGTTGGCGGCGGTCTCGCGGGTTCTGAAGCCGCGTGGCAGGCGGCCGAATGTGACGTTCCCGTCACGCTCCACGAGATGCGTCCGGTCCGGCCGACGGTGGTGCACAAGACGGACCGGCTCGCCGAGCTCGTCTGCAGCAACTCCTTCCGCGGCGACAAACTCGACAATGCCGTCGGCCTCCTCAAGGAGGAAATGCGACGCCTCGGGTCGCTCGTCATGCGCGCGGCGGAGGCGAGCCGCGTGCCCGCCGGCGCGGCGCTGGCCGTCGATCGCGAGCGGTTCGCCGAGACGATCACGCGCGCGATCACTAAACATCCGCGAATCACCGTGACGCGGCAGGAGGTCACGGCGATTCCGGATTCCAGCGAGCGCGCTCCGGTCATCATCGCGACAGGCCCGCTGACGTCCGACCCGCTTTCCGCGGCGATCGCCGTGCTCGTTGGCGAGCGGTATCTGTATTTCTACGACGCCATAAGCCCGATCGTCCTCGCCGAGACCATCGATCGATCGCGAGTGTTCCGCGCGTCGCGGTGGGGAAGAAGCCTTGGCCCGAAGAGCGACGTGCGGGGTGCGGAGTGCGACGTGCGGCGTACGGAGCGGGGCGACGTGGTCCCCGCGGAGCGCGTCCGGGGGGCGGGGGCCCCCGGATTGGACAATGATGGGCAGGGCGATTACCTGAATTGCCCGCTGACGCTCGACGAGTACGACCGCTTCTACAACGCGCTGGTGACGGCCGAGTCGGCGACCGTGCACGACTTCGACAAGGAGCGCTTCTTCGAAGGCTGCCTGCCGATCGAGGTGATGGCGCATCGCGGCCGCGACACGCTGCGCTTCGGTCCGATGAAGCCGGTCGGGCTCGTCGATCCGCGAACCGGGCGCGAACCGTACGCGGCGGTGCAATTGCGCCAGGACAATCTCGCCGGCGACCATTTCAGCCTCGTCGGCTTTCAAACGCAGATCAAATGGGGCGAGCAGGCGCGCGTCCTGCGGCTGATTCCTGGTCTCGAGCAGGCGGAGTTCGTCCGCTTCGGCATGGTCCATCGCAACACCTATGTGAACGGGCCGTCGGTGCTCGACGAGACGTGGCAGGTGAGAGCGCGGCCGACGCTGTTCTTCGCAGGACAGATGTCCGGCGTCGAAGGGTACGTGGAGTCGGCGGCGTCCGGTTTAATCGCGGGGTTGAACGCCGCCGCCCTCGCGCGAGGCGAGGCGATCGCGCCTCCGCCCCGGACCACGGCCATCGGCGCGCTGGCGTATTACGTGGCGCACGCGAATCCGGCGCACTACGAGCCGTCCAACATCACGTTCGGGATCATCCCGCCGCTGCCCCACGCGCCGCGCGGGAAGAAGCTGCGCAACCAGGCGCTCTCCGATCGCGCGCTCGCCGACCTCGACGGCTGGATGCGATCGCGCACGCTGGTGCACCAGTGACGCGCCATCTGAAGGCGTTCCTGCAGTTCCTCGCGCTCAATCGCAACGCGTCCGCGCACACGGTTCGCGCCTACGAGAGCGATCTCGGCCAGCTTTTCGCCTTCACGGCTGCCGCGGCGAAGACGTCCGTCGCGGACCTTCAGCCGGCGCAACTCGATCGCCTGGCGCTGCGCGGCTTCCTCGGCGATCTGCACAAGCAGGGACAGTCACGCGCGTCGGCGGCGCGCAAGCTCGCGGCCGCCCGGACGTTTCTCAAGTACCTCCGCCGCGAAGGCGTCATCGAGGACGATCCCGGCGCGCTGGTCTCCACGCCGAAGCGGGACATCCGCATGCCGGCGCACCTGTCCGAAGGCGAGATGTCGGCGCTGCTCGACGCGCCGGCCCTCGACAACGCGCTGGGCCGCCGCGATCGCGCGATCCTCGAGCTGTTCTACGCGTCGGGCCTGCGCGTCAGTGAGCTGGCCGGTCTCGACATCGATGACGTGAACCTGAGCGCGCGCATGGTCCGTGTGCTCGGCAAGGGCGGCAAGGAACGCATCGTCCCGTTCAACACGAGCGCGACGAAAGCGATCCGAGCCTACTTGAACGATCGCGAGCAGCTGGTGCGAGGCGGGGGTTCGAATCGTGGCGTCCGGCTTCAGCCGGACCGTCGTGGTCCGTCTAAAGGCGGACGCCACGCGGGAAACCGCGACCCGCTCTTCGTGAACTATCTTGGCCGGCGCTTGACGGTGCGGAGCATCGCGCGGCTGGTTCGGCGCTACGTCGCCGCGAGCAGCGCGCGGATGGGCATCAGTCCGCACGCCCTCCGGCATTCGTTCGCGACGCACCTGCTCCAGCGCGGCGCCGACCTGCGTGCGATCCAGGAGCTGCTTGGTCACGCGCGTCTCAGCACGACGCAGCGCTACACGCACGTGAACGCGGCGCAGCTGCTGGAGGTTTACAGGAAGTCGCACCCACGGGCGAAGTCCACCAACGGCTAATCATGAAGCCACGAAGAACACGAAGCGCACGAAGAAGATCAGAGAGTAGAGCCTCACGTTGATGCCGATCCTCGGAATGGCGCCTTCCGCCTATCCTCGGACTTCGCGGCAATTGGCGCCGGCGCCAATTCGTGGGTCCGGGCGCTGTCGAATTCAGGCGAATCGCACGGGCCGAAGGACTTGCCCCCGGACCGCGTGGCGTCAATAAATGCCCGCGAGTGGCGGGTGGTTCATGCGCGCGAGCGCACGTGCAACGAGCGGCTGACTAGCAATTGTCGCGATCCGCCCATAGAACGTTAGCCAGCGGAATCAACAACAACTCAAGGCGAACGATCAAGAACACGAAATTTGCCACGAGCACGAACTGCCGGCTTCAACATCTACAGTCTTGACCGGGCGGTCGTGTCCCCTCTACTCTGTTCCGCATGGAATACCAACACTTGATCACGATCGAAACCGGCAAACGGGGCGGGAAACCGTGTATTCGTGGGCTACGCATCACCGTCTCGGACGTGCTCGACTACCTCGCATCGGGCATGTCTGAAGATGAAGTTCTTCGCGATTTTCCGGATCTGACGCACGAAGACATCCGCGCGTGCTTCGCGTTCGCGGCTGATCGCGAACGGCGGCTCATGGCAATCGGCACGAAGTGAAACTGCTGCTCGATCAGAATCTCTCTCACCGACTCTGCGACCGTCTTGCCGATCTCGGGGTTACCGCTGTGCATGTTCGCAGCGTTGGGCTGGAAACCGCTGATGATGCTCGCGTCTGGGACCATGCTGCCGAGCACGAGTTCATGATCGTCAGCAAGGACGGAGACTTCAACAATCGAGCGTTTCTCTTTGGGCCTCCGCCAAAGGTGGTTTGGATTCAACGAGGCAACTGTTCGACGCGAGACATTGAGGACCTATTGCGAGCGCGTCACGCGGATCTGGTCACGTTCGCTGCTGATGCCTCGGCCGCGTTGCTTATTCTCGAGTAGACCGAGAGCCGGATCATACTGGCTCGCTGGCTAACAACGCGCTGGAGCCGTCGGCGCGGAACTGACGCTGGCGCGCCGCGGCTCAGCGCGAACGTTGGGCTGACGGCAAACACGAACGCGAAACGTGACGATGGTAGAATCGTAATCATGGAAATCACCGAGAAGCAGCGCGCCATCGAGGCGCTTCGGGCCTTGCCCGAACACGCCACGATCGAGGATGCGATCGAGCGGCTGTGCTTCATCGCGAAGATCGAAGAGGGATTGCGTCAATCGGATGCACACCAGCTCGTGTCCCACGATGAGGTCAAAAAGCAGTTCTTGTCGTGAGGGTCGTGTTCTGGACGAAGCAAGCGCTGGCCGATCTGGCCGCGATTCGCGCGTTCATCAGTCAGGACTCGCCTCACTACGCGTCGGTCATCGTCTCCCGGCTCATCGCGGCGACAGATCGATTGGTTCCATTCCCTGAATCTGGCCGAGCAGTACCGGAATTCGACGATCCGTTGGTCCGGGAAGTCGTGGACCGGCCCTACCGCATCGTCTATCGACTGGTGGGTATCGACGAGGTTCACGTGCTGACGGTCCATCACTCATCACAGAGCTTCCCCGAAGAACTCTGATCTGCAGCCCAACACCGGGCGCGGGGCGTTCACGGGCGCGGCAGGATCGTGTGGAGGTGTTCGAGGCCGCCCACGACGGCACGCTGTTCCTCGATGAAGTGCGTGACGTATCGCCGGCGCTGCAGGTGCGGTTGTTGCGCGTGCTGCAGGCCCGCGAGGTGCGACGCGTGGGGGAAGTGCGCCTGCGGCCCGTTGATGTGCGCCTGATTGCGGCCACGCATCGCGATCTGGCGGCGGACGTGGCGCAGGGGCGCTTCCGCCAGGACATGTACTACCGGTTGCGCGTCGTGGATGGGCACGTGGCGCCGCTGAGGGAGCGCGTCGCGGACGTGGGTGTGTTGATGGATCAGTTGCTGGCGCGCGTGGCAAGCCGGATGGGGCGGCGGATTCGCGGGTACACGGACGCTGCGCGGCAATTTCTGATTGATTATGCGTGGCCGGAGAACGTCCGCGAGCTGGAACTCGCCGTCGAGCGCGCGTGTACCGTCTCCGAACAGCCGCTGATCGACGTCGGCGACCTGCCGGACGCGATTCAGCATCGGTTTGTCGTGGATCCGCCGGCGGGCAGTCCCGCCCGCTGCGCGAGATGGAGCGCGAGTACGTGCAGCTCATCGTCCGGCGCCATCGGGGCGACCGCCGTCGCGCCGCTGAAGAACTCCCGATCTCGCTGGCGACGCTAAAACGCAAATTGATCGAGGCTCGGCGGCCCGACACGTATCGCGGGCGGCCCTTGTCGACCGCGTTCGTCGCCCGCGGCCTGCCGCAGACGTCTATCAGGGACCTCGACGCGAACCTTCAGCGAATCGTCGCGGCGATCCGCGACCATGCGGCGGGGATCGGCACACGGATCGCCGCCCGTGCGGCGATTGACGCCGCGATCGCGGGAGGTCTGACCGCGATCCAGCATCTCGATTCGAAGCTCCACACACACGAAGACCAGTAAAGGCTTCGTGTACCTTCGTGGCCTTCGTGTCTTCGTGATGTGCTTTGGCTAGCTTGCAGCGGCGACGAGCGGAGCCGCGCGGCGGCCGCGCGGGAATTCGATCCCCAGCACCTTGATCTTGTAGTTCATCACGCGCGGGCTGATCGACAGCAGCTCGGCCGCGTCCTTCTGCACCCAGTTCGACATCTTCAGCGCCTCGATCAGCGCGTGCCGCTCGACGTCGTCCAGCGGGATGCCGCTCGGCGGGATGCGCACGACCGGCGCGTGATCGCGCGTGCCACCCGCCGTCGCGACCTCGCCGAGCCGCAGGTCGTGCGACGCGATCGCGCGGCCTTCCGCCAGCAGGATCGCGCGCTCGACCGTGTTCTCGAGCTCGCGGATGTTGCCCGGCCAGTTGTAGCGCATCAGCAGCTTCTGCGCGTCCGGCTCGATGCCGTCGATCTTCTTCTTCAGCTCGCCCGCGAATTTCGCCATGAACGTGGTCGCGAGCGGCACGATGTCGTCCTTGCGCTCCCGCAGCGGCGGCATCTCGATCGAGACGACATTCAGCCGGTAGTAGAGGTCCTCGCGGAACTGACCGGCCGCCACCATCGCCGACAGGTCGCGATTAGTCGCCGCGATGAGCCGCACGTCCACGCTCAGCGTACGCGTGCCGCCCAAACGCTCGAACTCGTGCTCCTGCAGGACGCGCAGGATTTTGGCCTGCGTGCTCGGGCTCATGTCGCCGATTTCGTCGAGGAACAGCGTGCCGCCGTCGGCCTGCTCGAAGCGCCCGATGCGCTGCTTGTCCGCGCCGGTGAACGCGCCTTTCTCGTGGCCGAACAGTTCGGATTCGAGCAGGTTCTCCTGCAGCGCGGCGCAGTTGACCTTGACAAAGTTACGCGAGTTGCGCAGCGAGTTGTGGTGAATGGCGCCCGCGATGAGCTCCTTGCCCGTGCCCGTTTCGCCGCGGATCAGGACGGTCGTGTTGCTCTTGGCGACTTTCTTGACGATGTCGAGCACGCGCTGCAGCGCGGGGCTCGACCCGACGATGCGATCGAACTGGTAGATATCCTGCTGGGCGCCGCGGAGGTAGTCGAGCTCGTGCTTCAGGCGCGTCAGCTCGAGCGCCTTCTCGATCTTGACCTCCATCTCCTCGATCTCGAACGGCTTCTGCACGTAGTCGAACGCGCCGATCTTCATCGCCTCGACGGCGGTGCCGACCGAGCCGAAAGCCGTCATCAGGATGACGGCCGTCGTCGGGTGCAGCGCCCGCGTCGTGCGCAGCACGTCGAGGCCGTCGCTGCCGCCCATCTTCAAATCGCTCAGCACGATGTCGAAGTGCCCCTCGTGCAGGCGCTCGATGGCCATGTTGCCGTTGGAGGCCTCCTCGACCTCGTGCCCGGCCTCCGTGAGTCCGCGGACCAGCCCGCGCCGCAACGCATCGTGATCGTCAGCTACCAGTATGCGACCCATGTTCATCTTCCTACCAGCCCTCAGCCCTCAGCCCTCAGCCCTCAGCCCTTTGCCTACTTGAACCATCCCGACGCGCTCGACACGGGCAGCGTCACGCGAAACCGCGTGCCCACGCCCGGCGTGCTGTTCACATCGATCCGGCCGTCGTGCGCGTCCACGATCTTCCGCACGATCGCGAGGCCGAGCCCCGAGCCCTGCGGCTTGGTCGTGAAGAACGGATCGAAAATCTTGTCCGTCACTTCCACCGGCAACCCGGGACCGTTGTCCTCCACGTCCACGATGACCATCGGCGTCGGCGCCGGCGACGTCGCCGCGGCGAAGGCCGGATCCGCTTCGACGAGTTTCGAGAGCGCCGTGATGACGAGGCGCCCTTTTCCCTCGAGCGCCTCGAAGGCGTTCGTGATCAGATTCGTAAAGACCTGGCTGAGCTGGTGGTCATCGCACTCGATGGCGAGCCTCGGCTCGACGTCGACCTCGACGCTCACCTCGCCCCGCGACGTTTTCGACTCGGCCATCGTCACCGCCTGCTGCAGCACCCCGGCGACGTCGGTGCGCTCGACCTGCAGGCGCACGGGCCGGACGAACTCGAGCATTTCGACCACGATCTTGTTGGCCAGCTTGGCTTCGCTGAGGATGTCGGCGAGTAGCGACTGCGCGTCCTTCGAGTCGGGCACCTGGCGCCGCAGAAGGCCGGCCATGACCTCGATGCCCGCGAGCGGATTCTTCAGCTCGTGCGCGATGCCAGCCGCCATTTCGCCGAGCGACGCGAGCCGGTTCCGCAGGCGCTCGCTTTCCTCGCGCTGTTCGACCAGCGTGAGGTCCTTGAAGAACATCGCCGCGCCGATCGACACGCCGTTGTCGTCGGTCACCTGCGAGAGCGTGTAGCCGATCACGCGATCGAGGTCGCGCATCCGCAGCTCCGCGCGATTCGGCAGATGGCTCAGCTCGAAAGCCGCCGACAGCACGCGGATGATCGCGGGTCGTTCGCGCAGGACGTGGCTGAACGGCCGGCCGATGTCGCCGGCGCGCCGCGTGAGGCCGAAGATCCGGTAGGCCTCGTCGTTCATGAGGGCGACCGTGCCGTCGCGGTGAATCGCGATGACGCCGTTGCGCATGTTGCCGACGATCTGCCGGAAGAAGCGATCGTCGGGCGCCGCGTCGCGCTGCGCGGCTGGCCGGCGCGCGCGCGCGCGCGCGGGCGAAATGGGGCGGCGCGGGCGGCGGCCGTCCGAACGTTTGGGGATGTTGGACATGATGGCGCGCACAGGCACGCGGTCACGATGGGCAAATCGTGTGCCTGCGTCCTGCGTCAGTCGATCTGAAGAAACCCACATAAAATCAGCGGGTTAGAGGTACGAAGCCCGAACAATGATAACAAAATTGTAATGCGATTACGATCTTGTCAAGGCTCCGTGGCGAGGTCGGTCGCGGTTTGCAGTTCTTCCCATTGATGCATTAGGCCGCCGACCTGCCACATCAGGGCCTGATGACGGTCGATGACCGGCTGCGCCGCCGCGCGATTGTCGTAGAAGCCCGGCGCGGCCATCTCCTGTTCGATCGTCCGGAGCGACGCTTCGCACTCGGCGATGCGCGCCTCGATCTCTTCGAGCCGCGTGCGGCGCGCATGCGCCGCGCGATTCTTCTTCCGCGCCTCGGCGTCGACTTTTTTCCGCTCTTCGCGTGACGGCTTCTGCGGATCGGCAGGAGGTGTAGGCCGGGTCCTTTGGACCCGGCTGCCAGGCGGGTCCGAAAGGACCCGCCCCACGTCTTTTTTCTTCCCGACCTGCCCCTGCTGCCTCTCCCGCCCCTCCTGCCTCTCCTGCCCGTCCCGCCTATCGTCCCGGTGTTCCTTGTGCCAGAGGAATTCCTTGTAGGTTCCCGGGAACGCGGTCGCCTCGCCGTGGCCGATCTCGATGATCTTGGTCGCGAGCCGTTCGACGAAATACCGATCGTGCGACACGAAGATCAGCGTCCCGCCGTAGTCGACCAGCGCGTCGAGCAGGACTTCCTTCGAGTCGAGATCGAGATGGTTCGTCGGCTCGTCGAGCAACAGGGTGTTCGACGGCCGCAGCAGCATGCGCGCCACGGCGAGGCGGGTGCGTTCGCCGCCGGACAGCACGCGCACGGGCTTGTACACATCGTCGCCCGAGAACAGAAAGCCGCCGAGGATGTTGCGGATCATCGGCACCATTTGCAGCGGCGATCCGGAGGAGAGGGTTTCGTAGACGGTCGGGCCCGGATCCAGCCGCGTCGCTTCGTCCTGCGCGAAGTACTGCATGACGACGTTGTGGCCCGGCGTGCGCTGGCCGGCGCCGGGCGCTTCCTCGCCGGACAGCATCCGCATCAGCGTCGACTTGCCGACGCCGTTGGGGCCGACGAGCGCGGTTCGGTCGCCCCGCTCGATGTGCAGGTTGAGATCCTTGAACACGACGAGGTCGCCGTACGCCTTGCGCGCGTGCGTGAGCTCGAGGACGGTCCGGCCGCTCTTGGCGCAGACCGGGAAATCGAAATGGATCTTCTTGCGCTCGGGCGGCACTTCGATCGGCACGACCTTCTCGAGCATCTTGATCCGGCTCTGCACCTGCGACGCCTTGGTCGCCTGATACCGGAACCGGTCGATGAACATCTTCACGCGCGCGATTTCCTCGTCCTGCTCGCGCTTGGCTTTCCGTAGGGTCTCGATGCGCTCGTGATGCTCGACGAGGTACCCGCTGTAGTTCGTGTGGTAATCGGTCAGCGTGCGCAGCGTCAGATCGGCGATGCGCGTGACGACCGCGTCGAGGAAGAACCGATCGTGCGACACGAGGATCACCGCGTGCGGGTAGGCGTTGAGGTACTCCTCGAGCCAGTTGCGCGCCTCGAGGTCCAGGTGGTTCGTCGGCTCGTCGAGGAGGAGCAGGTTCGGCTGGCCCAGCAGCAGTTTGGCGAGCGCGATGCGCATCTGCCAGCCGCCGGAGAAGGTCTCGGTCGGCCGCACGAGATCACGCTGCGAAAAACCGAGGCCCTGGAGCACGGTGGCGGTCTTCAGTTCGATGCTGTAGCCGTCCCGCACGCGAAACGCGTCTTGCAGATCGCTGTAGCGGTGCAGCATCGCGTCGTGCTCGGCTTCGGGGATCCCCTGATCGCCGAGCCGCGCCTCGAGCGCGTGCATCTCGGCCTTCATGTCGAGCAGCACGCCGAACGCGCTCGACGCTTCCTCGAAGACCGTGTGTCCGCTGTGGGTGAGTCCGTCCTGCGGGAGGTACCCGACGGTCAGCGCCGCCGGTTTGAGGATCGCGCCCGAGTCGGGCTCGTCGAGCCCGGCCATCATCCGCATCAGCGTCGTCTTGCCGGCCCCGTTCGGGCCGCACAGGCCGACGCGCTCGCGATCAGTGATCTGCCACGTGACGTGATCGAACAGGACGCGATCGCCGAAGGACTTCGTGAGCTCCGAGAGCTGGATCATTCTCCAAGAGCTTTGGCGGCCGCGGCGAGCACCTGGGGAACGCGGAACGGCTTGGTGAGGTATCCGGCGACGCCGAGGTTCACCGCCTCGATCGCGCTCGATTCGGTGGAGAAGCCGGTGATGATGATCACCGGGAGATCCGCCTTGTAGCGCTTCGCTTCGCGAATCACGGTCAGGCCGTCCATCCCGGGCATCTTCAGGTCCGCGATCAGCAGGTCGTAGGGATAGAGCCGCATCCGCTCGAGCGCGGAGCGGCCGTCGGGCGCGACGTCCACGTCGTACTCGGCGAGCGCGAGCGTCTTCGCGAGCAGATCGCGGATGCTGGCCTCGTCGTCGACGACGAGCACGCGCGGGCGCGCGCTCGCGGAGGGTACGGGCCGGGCGGGCGCCGAGGCGGCGGCTCTCGCCCCGCCGCGCGGGCGCTGACTGTCGAGCCAGGCGTCGATGTCGCGCTTGCGGAACCGCCACTGGCGGCCGACGCGCACGGCGGGGATCTTGCCGGCCTTGATCAGCCGGTAGACCGTCCGCAGGTTGACCTGGAGATACTCCAGGACTTCTTCCGTGGTGAGAAACGTTTCGTCCATCATGCGTCAGCGTCCTGGCGGCGGCGCCTTCGGCAGCTCGACCGTGAAGATCGCGCCGCCGTCGGGGTGGTTACCGGCAACGATCTGGCCGCCGTGCTCCTGCACGATCCCGTACGCGATGGCCAGACCGAGCCCCGTTCCTTTGCCCACTTCCTTCGTCGTGTAGAACGGCTCGAAGATCCGCGAGAGCGTGTCCTCGGGAATCCCGGTGCCGGTGTCGCGCACAGTCGCGATGATCCGATCGCCCGAGGGCATGACGGCGGTCCGGATCTCGATCGTGCCGCTGCGGCCTGTGGACGCGATCGCGTGCTCGGCGTTCATCACCATGTTCAGGAACACCTGATGGAGCAGCAGCGGGTCGCTCTTCACGCGCGGCAGCTGCTCGTCATAGTGTCGCACGACTTCGATGTCCGCGGCACGGCAGGCGGGCGCGCGCAGCGCAAGCACCTTCTGCAGGATGGCGTTCAGGCTCATCGAGCGCAGCGTCAGCCGGCGCGAGCCGGCGAACACCAGCAGGTTGCGCACAATCTTTGCGGCGCGGTCGGCTTCACGGTAAATCGTCTGCACTTCGCGGCGCAGCTGCTTGGGGAACGCTCCGGTCGTGCGGAGCAGCTCCAGGTGGCCGAGCACGCCCTGCAGCGGGTTGTTCAGCTCGTGCGCGATCCCGGCCACGAACTGGCCCAGCGCCGCGAGTTTCTCGGACTGGGTCAGCCGCTTGCGCAGTTCCTCGCGCTCCGCTTCAAGCTGCGTCTGCGGCGTCAGCTCGCGGGCGACGATCACGCAGCCGACCGGCTCCCGCTCGTGGTTCACCAGGTCGGTCACGGTCACGACGAAGCGGCCGTTGAGCATCGCGTCCGTGATCTCGGCCGTCGTCGCCGAGCTACCCGTCTTCGCGTGGCGCGCCGTCTGATGATGCTCCAGCCATCCGGCCAGCTCCGGCCCGATGTGATCGGCGAGCGGCTGATCGACCAGATCGTGCCGCCGGCGCCCGAGGCGCGCCGCAAACGCCTGGTTCACGTGCACGATCCGGCCGCGTGTGTCGGACACGGCCACCAGGTGCGAGATCGAGTCGAACGTGTTCTCGAGCTCGCGCCGGGCGCGGGTGACGTCGTCGAGCAGCTGCATGTTCTCGATGGCGCTCGACAGCTGGCGGCCCAGCTCGTCGGCGCGATCGAGCAGGTCGAGCTCGCCGCCAGTTTCCACGCGCACGCCGTCGAACACGATCGTGCCGAGCGCCCGCCGGCACCCCCGGAGCGGCACCGTCACCATCGCCGTCACGTCGTCGGCCGACGCCGGGACGATCTCGGCGCGTGTCCGCCGCATCGCGGCGGCCGCGGGCGCCGTCGCGTCCTCCGCGCTGACCCGGGTGCCACGCGCGACGATCTCCGTATCGGACGACGCCTGGAGCACGAGGTGACGCGCGCGCCGGTCGTGAATCCAGACCGAGGTGCAATCAGCCGCGAACAACCGGTTGGCGCCGTGACAGAAGATGTCCAGCCCCGCCGCGAGGTTCAGCGTCGCGGCCAGGCTCGCGGAGAACTCCTCGAGCAGCCCGCGGACGTCGCGCTGCAATTCCTCGCTCTGGCGCAGATGGAGCAGCTCGAGCGCGGCGAGAAACGCGTCCGCCGCTTCGACGGCGTTGTCCAGCAGGTCCGATCCCGACGGCGGGCTCGCGAAACCGACCGCGAGCAGGCCGACGCGCTCCGACGAGCGGACGAGCGGCAGCAGCACCGCGCTGCGGCAGTTGAGGCGCGCGGCGAGATCCGGCATCTGCCGATCGGCGTCGGCGACGAGCGTCGGTCCCGGCCGCTCGAACACGCCGGCGACGACCGCGGCCTCGCTTTTCGCCGGCTGCCAGGGGTCGGTGCGCAGCGTGTCGAGCCCGAATCCCGACGTCGCCTGCAGGATGCCGTTGCGGGGATTGTGCTGAAACAGGAGCGAGCACGAGCCGCCGGTCATGTCGAGCGCGTGCTGGTGCAGGTGCGGCAGCAGGTCGTTCGCCCGCGCCGAATACACCAGCCGTGAAAGCAAAGGGCGCTCTTCGGCGCCTGCCTGGGCCCCGGACGCGGGGCCCGGTGTGCGTCGCGGAATGTCGATCTCACGGGGCATGATGGATGTCGGGAGGGCCGGCCGGCCGTCGTGTCCGGATTCTACTGCGATCGATCGGCGCAATCCAACTGCAGGCGGGCGCCGTACCCGGCCGTCGCGTGCCGGTAACCCAGCCGCCAACAGTCGGTTAGCCGGCAGCGAACTATAATTGCTTCACCCGGCCGCCGACCCGGCTGAGCGGCGGGGTACGCCGTCTTAACAACCGAGAAGAGAGGACCTTCCGCGCTCCGCATGACGTGGACGGACGAAGAGCTCGTCGCGCGCTCGATACGCGGCGATGCCAACAGCTTCAACGAGCTCATCCTGCGATGGGAAGGGCCCATTTATGCCCTCGCGTACCGCACGATCGGTCGCGAAGAGGATGCGAGAGACGTGTGTCAGGAGACGTTCCTGCGCGCGTTCCGCGCCCTGCCGCGGTTCCGCGGCGAGGCAAAGTTCTCGTCGTGGCTGTATCGCATCGCGTTGAATCTGTGCCGCGACTGGATCCGGCGCGAGCGTCGCACGCCGGTCGTGCAGCCGCCCGAGGACGTCGACCTGATGGAGCTGGCGGCGGCGGCCGAGCCCTCGGAGTCGGTGGAGGATCTGGTCCAGCGCAAGGATCTCGCGCGGGCCATGGAGCGGGCGATGGCGCGGCTTCCGGAGGAGCAACGGACGGCGATCGTGCTGAAGGAATATCACGGGCTGACGTTCCAGGAAATCGCGGAGCTGGTCGGCTGCCCGTTGAGTACGGTAAAGACGCGCTTGTATCAGGGGCTGACGGTGCTGCGTCGCGAGCTGGCGAAGAATCCCAACGCGCCCAAGGCGCCGGTTTTCAACATCAGGGGAAACGACCGTGACTGAGATGGTGTGCAGCTACGCGGGCGATCGCGACGACGCGATGATCGCCTATCTCTACGACGATGGCGACGCGGCGGTGCGCGCCGGATTCGAGGCGCACCTGGCCGCCTGCGCGCGGTGCCGCGAGGAAGTGGACGCGCTGCGCCGCGTGCGCAGTCAGCTCGCGCGCTGGGCTCCGCCTGAAGTGGACTTCATCACCAGCCACCAGTCACCGGCCACCAGTCACCGTGCCTGGTGGCACGAGATTCCGGCGTGGGCGCAGGTGGCCGCCGCGCTGCTCGTCCTCGGCGTGTCGGCGGGCATCGCGAATCTCGACGTGCGGTACGACAGCAACGGCCTCAGCGTGCACACCGGCTGGGCGAAGCCCGCCGGTCCGGCGCCGCGCGCCGCGCAGACGGCCGACGCCGCGGCGCCGTGGCGCGCGGAGTTGACCGCGCTCGAGCAGCAGCTGCGCGGCGAAATCCGGGCCGTGCCCGCGAGCGCCCCGGCGCCGGTGAACGCGGCGGCGCCGCGTCCGGCGTCCAGCGACGCGGAGATGCTGCGCCGCGTGCGCGCGCTGCTCGACGAGAGCGAGAAGCGGCAGCAGCGCGAGCTCGCGCTGCGCGTCGGCGAAGTGCTGCGCGATTTCAACGCCGCGCGGCAGGCGGATTTGCGGACGATCGATCGCAACCTGAACGACGCGCAGAACCGCCTCGGCGTGGAAGTGCTCAGACAGCGTGAGAACCTGAACATGCTCATGCGTGTATCGCAAAGACAGTAGGGGGAGCCTGTGACTTCGGTGAACAGCGTGAGAGCGGGGATCGCTATTCTGATTGGCGGGGTGCTGGCGGCGCCGGCCACGGCCGGCGCGCAGCCGGCGGCCGCGGCGAGAGTCTCGGCCGACCAGCGCCAGTCGCGGTATCAGATCGCGCAGATGGAGCGCGTGCTGGAAGGCGCGGTCGAGCACGGCGCCACCGTGACGCGCGATCGCCTGCAGGCCGTGCTGCCGCCCAATCAGACCAGCATGACGGGCGAGAACGCGCAGGCGCGCGGCTTCCGCCTCGAGGGCTACGGCGTGGTTTTCGACGTCATCGTGCCGCCGTTCTACACGGAGTCGACGCTGGCGTGGACGCTGCGCACGCTCGACCAGAACGACCTCGGGCTCGAGAGCGCAATCCGGCAGCTGCGCGCCAAAGCCGCCGGCGACACGGACGCAGAGCAGGCGCTCAAGCGCCTCGAGCTGCAGATGGGCCCGGCCGTGCTGGCGCGCTCGACGGCACCCGCGACCGCAGGTGCGCGCGACGCGTCGGGCGCGGCCTCCGCCGCGGCTGGCGCAGACGATCGGACGGTGGTGTCGGCGAGCACGCGGTCCGCCGCGGCGGCGAGCGTGACCCGTCCCGCGCCGGGGGCCGTTGATCCCATCCTCCAGGATCCGAACGAGGCCTATCGCACCGAGGTCACGCAGGCGCTCAAGGACGCGATGCTCGATCACAGCGCGTCGCTCGGCATCGGCCTCGACGAGTGGCTGACGATCGCGGCCAAGGGCAACGACGACCGGCCGCGGCTCGCGCCGGCCGACAGCGATTCGGCGACCCGGATCATCCGCCTGCGCGGGGCGGACCTCGCGGCGTACCTGGCGCGCCAGATCAGCCGCGACGAGGCGCTGAAACGCATTGAGGTGCGGGTGTTCTAGAATACGCGGATGCGCGCGTCCGCCTGTCTGCTGCTCCTTCTGGCTTTCATCTGCGCCGGCTGCGGCCCGACCGTCGATCTGACGAAGGGCCTGCAGGTGACCATCGTCTCCACCGGCTGGTTCGACGCCGGCATCGTCAACGGGCAGAACAAGCTCGTCCCCACGGCGTCGTTCACGCTGAAGAACGTGTCGGATCAGAAGCTCGTCACGCTGCAGATCAACGCGCTGTTCCGGCGCGTCGGCGAGAACGACGAGTGGGGGAGCGCCTTCCTGACCGCCGTCGGATCCGAGGGGCTCGCGCCGGGCGCGAGCACGGCCGTCCTCACCGCCAAATCACAGCTCGGCTACACCGGCAGCGAGCAGACGCGCGCCGAGATGCTGCAGAACACGCATTTCGTCGACGCACGCGTGCAGCTGTTCGCGAAATACGGGTCGACGCAGTGGGTGAAGGTGGGGGAGTACCCTATCGTCCGCGAGCTGCTGACGAGGTAAGCGCCCACAGCGTCAGCAGCGCGAGCGTGCCGTCGCTGACGGCGAACAGCAGGAACGACGTCGGCGAGTGCCGGACGGCGTAGTCGAGGATGAAGGTCAGCGCCCCCGTGCCCTTCAGCAGCGGACCCATCACCCACAGATACATCCGTCCGCCGCGCGAATCTGGCTCGCGATAGGGAATCAGGTAGCCGGCCGCGACCGCGACCAGGAACACGCCGTTCAGATCCGCGAAGATGGGAGGCTCGGGCAGGGGCACGCCGAACAGATCCGCGAGCAGCGGCCGTCCCGCCAGCATCAACACACCGACGAGTGCGTCGTACACGGCCGAGATGGCCGCCGCCGCGCGAACCGTCACTGGATCTTCTTCAGCTCGCCCTGATAGGTCGTCGAATGATCCGTCGTGATGCGGACGTCGAACGCCAGGGCTTCGTAGCCGGGTGCGCGCACTTCGATGCGGTGCGGCCCGGTCTCGATGCGCAGTTTCTGGAAGAGCCCGTCGAAGTCGTCGACGATGCCGACGTAGTAGCCGTCCACGTAGACCTCGGCTTCTCGCGGCTTAATCTTCAGCTTGAGCGCGCCCTCTTCCTTATATACGGCGTTGGACTGGTAGGTGGGATAGCCGCCGTACCACGGATCGTAAAAGCCGCCGTAATCGCCGCCGTAACCGTAGCCGTAGCCGCCGTAACCGAACCCGCCGTACCCGTACGGATCGTAGAAGCCGCCGTAGTACCCGCCCGGATACAGGACGACGACACCCGGCTTCGTGGTCGTGCCGCCGGGATCGCCCGTGCGCGGCGTCGCGATGCCGATCACGGGCCGGCCGTCGCGTGGTCTCGCATACGACGGCACGCCGTCGGTCGCGTCCTGCGTCCGCGGATTGCGGGCGCCGCCGTCGTGTGCGGCGCGGGTACCGCCCGTGGATGTCGCCCCGTTCGCCGTGCCGGTACCGCTGGAGGTCGTGCCCGACCCGCTGCTGCTGCCGGTGGTCGCGCGCCCGCCGCGATCTCCGCGGTCACCGCCGCGATCGCCACGGTCACCGCCGCGATCGCCGCCGCCTGACACGGCCGTGCCCCCGCCGTTCGATTCACTGCGCAGCCCGGTGCCGCCGGTCGCGCCGCCGCCGTGGGCGCCCGAACGCGGGCCGCCACCGCCGCCCGACCAGCCGCCGCCTGAGGAACTCGATCCGGACCCGCCGCCGGACGTCGTCGAGCCCGTGCTCGATCCGCCGGCGCTCGATCCGCCGCCGCCCGAGGGCGCCGCCGTCGAGGCGCCACCGCCGCCACCGCCACCGCCGCGTTCCCCGCCGCTGCTCGCGGCGCCGCGGTTCTCCTGCGCGCTGGCCGGCAAAGCCAGGCACGTTCCTACGAGCACGGTCAGCGCCGCGGCGGAACAGGCAGCAAGCATTCGCTTCATGGCAGAGATCCTCATGTACGGAAACCAGCAACCCATCTGCCAAACGAGACGTTCGGAATCGCCCCAGTATCGGCCTGTTCGGGATGATTTGCACGTACATAAGCGGGGCGTCCGTCCCCCGGCGAGCACACGCCGTCCCGTTTTCTTGACACCCCGATCCACGGCCGATACAGTCGGAAGAAACCATGTTTCACAGCACAACCATCCTTGCCGTCCGCCATCGGGACCGGGCCGTGCTGGCCGGCGACGGCCAGGTGACGCTGGGGCAGACGGTGGTCAAGCACCGGGCCCGGAAGATCCGGCGTCTGTACAACGACAAGATTCTGGCGGGCTTCGCGGGCTCGGCCGCGGACTCCTTCGCGCTCTTTTCGCGGTTCGAGTCCAAGCTCGAGCAGTACCGTGGCAACCTGGAGCGGTCTGCCGTCGAGCTCGCCAAGGACTGGCGCACCGACCGCGTGCTGCGGCGGCTGGAGGCCATGCTCGTCGTGCTCGACAAGGGCTCGACGTTCTTGTTGTCTGGCACCGGTGATTTGATCGAGCCCGACGACGGCATCGCGGCGATCGGATCGGGCGGGCCCTACGCGCTGGCGGCGGCGCGGGCGCTCTCGGCCAACACCGAGCTCGACGCGCGCGCGATCGCCGAAAAGGCGATGGCGATTGCGGCCGAGATCTGCATCTATACGAACGCGCAGATCGTCGTGGAAGAACTGTAGTGGCCATCTACCTGCCCGAGTCGACGCAGACGTCGACCGAGACCCTCACGCCCCGCCAGATCGTCGCCGAGCTCGACAAGTACGTCGTCGGGCAACGGGCCGCCAAGCGCGCCGTCGCGATCGCGCTGCGCAACCGGATGCGGCGGCAGAAGCTGTCGCCGGAGCTGGCCGAGGACGTCGCGCCGAAGAACATTCTGATGATCGGCCCGACCGGCGTCGGCAAGACCGAGATCGCGCGCCGGCTCGCGCGCCTCGCGCAGTCGCCGTTCCTGAAAGTCGAAGCGTCGAAGTTCACCGAAGTCGGGTATGTCGGACGCGACGTCGAGTCGATGGTGCGCGATCTGGTCGAGCTCGGCGTCGATCTCGTGCGCGAGGAGCGGCTGACCGAAGTGCGCGTGAAGGCCGCGCAGAACGCGGAGGAGCGGCTGCTCGACATCCTGCTGCCGCCGCCGCGGCAGGTGGCGCCGGACGAGGATCATGGGGCGGCGCGCGATCAGCAGACGCAGACGCGCGAGCGGTTCCGCGAGCAGCTGCGCGCGGGCCGCCTCGACGCGCGCCTGGTGGAAATCGACGTGCGGGAGAAGTCGTTTCCGTCGCTCGAAATCGTCGCCGGCTCGTCGGTCGAAGAAGTCGACATCAACCTGAAGGACATGCTGCCCGGCCTCTTCCAGGGCCGCAGCAAGAAGCGAAAGGTCAAGGTTCCCGAGGCGCTCGAGTATCTGACGCAGGAAGAAGAGCAGAAGCTGATCGACATGGACAGCGTCGCGCGCGCGGCCGTCGAGCGCGTCGAGCAGGCGGGCATCATTTTCATCGACGAGATCGACAAGATCGCCGGGCGCGAGGGCGGGCACGGCCCGGACGTGAGCCGCGAGGGCGTGCAGCGCGACATCCTGCCGATCGTCGAAGGCACGACGGTCAACACCAAGCACGGGATGGTGCGCACGGATCACATCCTGTTCATCGCGGCCGGCGCCTTCCACGTCTCCAAGCCGTCCGACCTGATTCCCGAGCTGCAGGGGCGGTTTCCGATCCGCGTCGAACTCGAGGCGCTCGGCCGTGAAGAGTTCGTCCGCATCCTCACCGAGCCGCGCAGCGCGCTCGTGAAGCAGTACACGGCGCTGATGGAAACCGAGGGCATCACGCTGACGTTCACGGACGCCGCCGTGCGCCGCATCGCGGACTTCGCCCAGCGCGTCAACGAGCGGACCGAGAACATCGGCGCGCGCCGTCTGCACACGGTGATGGAGAAGCTGCTGGACGAGATCTCGTTCGAGGGGCCCGACCTCGCGGAAAAGGTCGTCACCATCGACGACGACTACGTGACCAAGATGCTGGCCGACATCGTCAAGAACGAGGACCTCTCCCGGTACATTCTGTGATCTCACGACGTCCAACGCAGAACTCGCAGAACACGCGGTGCCATCTCTTCTCTGCGGGTTCAGCGGTTTCTGCGCTGTGCGTCGTCTTGCTCTGCGCGGCGTGCGGCAAGAAAGGGCCGCCGCTGCCGCCGCTCGTCAAGCTGCCGACGCCGCCCGCGGAATTCAGCGCCGAGCGTCGTGCCGGCACCGTCGAGTTTCGCTTCATCGTCCCCGCGGCCAACACCGACGGCACGCGCCCGGCGAACGTCACGCGCGTGGACGTCTACGCGCTGCCTCCGCCGGCCGAACCGGATCCCCTCGCCGCGCCGGGCCCGGTCGTTCCGCCGCCGCCGCTGACCGTTGACGAGATTCTGAAGTCCGCGACGAAGGTCGCGAGCGTGGCCGTGAAGGCGCCGCGCGATCCGAACGCGACCATCGAGCCCGACGATCCCGATTCGGACCTGGATGCGCCCGAAGGCAGGGGCCTCGATCAGGGCGTGGCCGCGCGGGTATCGGACGATCTGGTCTCCGAACTCCTCGCGCCTGTCGCGGCGAAGCGCACGAAGGCTCCGAAGTTGACGGCGCGCTGGAGCCCGGACGAGGATGCGCCGCGGCCGCTGCTCTCGCCGCGGTGGATCACGCCCGCGCGCACCTACGTGGCCGTCGGCGTCACGACGCGCGGCCGTCCCGGTCCGCTGTCGGCGCGCGTGGCGGTGCCACTGCTGGATCCGCCCGAGCCGCCCGATTCCGCGGAGTTCAGCTACGCCGAGACGGCGATCGCCGTGACGTGGACGCCGGTCTCGCCGCGCGCCGCGATCCAGGATCCGGTCGCGGAAGACGAGGACACGCTGCCGTCGCGGCCCGTCGGCGTGGAACTGCCGACGATCGCGTATAACGTCTACGACGCCGCGTCGGATCTCCGGTTGACGCCGGCGCCGATTCCCACCGCGGAATTTTCGGATGCGCGCATCGCCTGGAACGAGGAGCGCTGCTACGCCGTGCGCGCCGTCGAGACGCTGAACGGCCTGTCGATCGAGAGCGAGGCCGCGTTCACTTCGTGTGAGACGCTCGTCGATACGTTCCCGCCCAAGGCGCCAAGAGGTCTAGACGCCGTGCCGGGCGAGGGCTGGATCAGTCTCATCTGGGAGCCGAACACCGAAAAGGATCTCGCGGGCTACATCGTGTTGCGCGGGTCCGCGCCGGGCGACGAGCTGGAGCCAATCACGCCCGCGCCGATTCAGGAGACGTTCTTCAAGGACGCGGTCGCCGCCGGCGCGACCTACGTGTACGCCGTCAAGGCCGTCGATGCGGCCGGCAACGCGAGCGAGCTCTCGAATCGCAGACAGGAATCCGCGCGGGATTAAGTTAGAATTGTCACGCGCATGGATCGCGTCTACCGCATCAGCCATCAGGGCGCCGTGCAGCATGCCGTCGAGCGCGAGGGCGCGCTGCACCGGATCGGCGGCGACGTGTTCGGCGGTTACACGCTGAGCGAGGCCATTCCCGGCGGCCTGAACGCGGCCGGGCTGCGCGTGCTCGCGCCCGTCACTCCGTCGAAAATCGTCTGCGTCGGGCTCAACTACAAGGATCACGCCGCTGAGAGCGGCGTGACGCTGCCGGACGAGCCGCTGCTGTTCTTCAAACCGCCGACCGCGGTCATCGGGCCGGGGGATCGGATCCGGTTGCCGCCCGGCGTCGGACGCGTCGATCACGAAGCGGAGCTGGCGCTCGTCATCGGACGCCGCGCGCACCGCGTGCCGCGCGCCCGCGCGTGGGAGTACGTGTGCGGCCTGACGTGCCTCAACGACGTCACCGCGCGCGAGATGCAGCACAAGGAGTCGCAGTTCACGCGCTGCAAGGGATTCGACACGTTCTCGCCCGTCGGGCCGTGCATCGTCACCGGACTCAACGGCGAGCCGCGCAACGTCGAGGCGTGGGTCAACGGCGGGCGACGCCAGGCGTCGAACACGCGGCATCTGATTTTCCCGATCGACTACCTCATCGAGTACATCTCGTTCGTGATGACGCTCGAGCCCGGCGACATCGTCTCGACGGGCACGCCCGAAGGCGTTGGACCTATCACCGCCGGCGATACGGTAACGGTGAGCGTGGAAGGCGTCGGCGAGTTGAGCAATCCGGTGATGAATGAACAATGAGAGTTCAGATTTCAGAGTTCAGATTTCAGATTGATTGCAGATCTTGTGACTTGCCCCTCAATCTGAAATCTGAACTCTGAATTCTGAAATCTCGGGAGTATTTCTCATGAAGCTCTTCATCGACTCCGGCAACATCAAGGACATCGAGACGCTGACGGCGCTGGGCATCATCGACGGCGTGACGACCAATCCGTCGCTGCTCGCCAAGGAGCCAGGCGACTATCGCGACAACCTCAAGCGCATTTGCCAGATCGTCAAAGGCCCCGTCAGCGGCGAAGTGACGGCGACCGACTTCGCCGGCATGCTGCAGCAGGGCCACGACGTCGCGAAGATCGATCCGCACATGGTCGTGAAGGTCCCGCTGACGCGCGAGGGCATCAAGACGTGCACGGCGCTCTCGGGCGAGGGCATTCGCGTCAATGTGACGCTCTGCTTCTCGGCCGCACAGGCGCTGCTCGCGGCGAAGGCGGGCGCGGCCTACATCAGCCCCTTCGTCGGCCGGCTCGACGACATCGCCACCAACGGCATGGCCCTGATTCGCGAGATCGTGGACATCTACAACAACTACGACTTCAAGACCGAGATCCTGGTCGCCAGCTGCCGTCACCCGATTCACGTCGTCGAAGCGGCGCGCATGGGCGCCGACGTCGCGACGTGTCCGCCCGCGGTGATCGATCAGATGTTCAATCACCCGCTGACGAACATCGGGCTGGAAAAATTCCTGAAGGACTGGGAGAAATCGCAGGCTGTCAAAGCGTAGGGGCCGCCTTGGTCGGCCCGAGGGCGGAGCAAGCTCCGCCCCTACGAGCCAGCCACCCATCACTAGCCACCCGTCACCAGCCACCAGTCACCAGCCACCACATGGATCCTCTCAAGACTCTCTCAGACCTCGAACGGCGCGCCGAACTCGGCGGCGGACAGGATCGGCTCGACCGGCAGCGTGAAGGCGGCAAGCTGACCGCGCGCGAGCGCATCGAGCTGCTCTTCGACCCCGGCACGTTCGAGGAAGTGGACAAGCTCGTCACGCACCGGTGCATCGACTTCGGGATGGATCAACAGATCGTGCCGGGCGACGGCGTCGTCGCCGGCCATGGGTTCATCGACGGCCGCCAGGTGTTCGCGTTCGCGCAGGACTTCACCGTCTTCGGCGGATCGCTGTCCGAGACCAACGCGGCGAAGATTGTGAAGATCATGGATCTCGCGATGCGGCTCGGGGCGCCGCTGGTCGGGCTGAACGATTCAGGCGGCGCGCGCATTCAGGAAGGCGTGCTCTCGCTCGGCGGCTACGCGGACATCTTTCTCCGCAACACGCTGGCGTCGGGCGTCATCCCGCAGATCTCCGCGATCATGGGGCCGTGCGCCGGGGGAGCGGTGTACTCGCCCGCGATCACCGACTTCACGATCATGGTCCGCGACACGAGCTACATGTTCGTGACCGGGCCCGACGTACTAAAGACGGTAACCCATGAAAATGTAAACAAAGACGAGCTCGGTGGCGCCATGACGCACAACGAGAAAAGCGGCGTGGCGCACTTCGCCGTGGACGACGACCGCGAGTGCCTGGCGCTGCTGCGCGATCTGCTGTCGTTCATGCCGAGCAACAACCTCGACGACCCGCCGCGCGCGTCCACGAGCGACCCGCCGGATCGCGAAGACGAGGCGCTCGACCGGATCGTGCCGCCGTCGCCGAATCAGCCGTACGACATGCTCGACGTGATCCACGCCGTCGTGGACGAGGGCTACTTCCTGGAAGTCCACCGGCACTTTGCGAAGAACATCCTCGTCGGGTTCGCCCGGCTCGACGGCCGGCCGGTCGGCATCGTCGCGAATCAGCCGGCCGTGCTCGCCGGTACGCTGGACATCGACGCGGCCGTGAAGGGCGCCCGCTTCGTGCGCTTCTGCGACTGTTTCAACATCCCGCTCGTCACGTTCGAGGACGTGCCAGGTTTCCTCCCCGGGACGCAACAGGAGTTCGGCGGCATCATCAGGCACGGCGCAAAGTTGCTCTTCGCATTCGCCGAAGCGACGGTGCCCAAAGTGACGGTCATCACGCGGAAGGCGTACGGCGGCGCGTACTGCGTGATGTCGAGCAAGCACATCCGGACCGATTTCAACTACGCCTGGCCGACCGCCGAAATCGCGGTCATGGGCCCGGAGGGCGCCGTAAATATTCTGTATAAGCGCGAGCTCGAAGCGGCGGCGGACCCGGCACAGGCCCGCGCCCAGAAGATCGAGGAGTTCCGCGAGAAATTCGCCAACCCCTACATCGCGGCCGGCCGCGGCTTTGTCGATGAGGTCATTCATCCGCGCGAGACGCGGCGCAAGCTGATCACCGCGCTCAAGAACCTCGAGAACAAGCGCGACAAGAACCCGCCGAAGAAGCACGGCAACATTCCGCTCTAAGCTGTCACCTCGCCGGTTTTTTGGATCGTCGGCGCGAAAATCCCCGCGCTCCGACGAAATCGTGCGATGCCCGCGCGATTTGACGCACTTGTCCGTTGACATCCCGTGACAGGCAGCGTATTCATACGTCGCTCGTGCGAGACATCTTGCTGACCCCGCGCTTCCGCTGTACCTGTCCGTAGAGGCCACGCGCACTGCGCGCGTCGCCTCTCATTTCGCATCGCCGCGTTTCGGTCGCCGACCTGTCGTTCACTCAATACGGAGGAGAGATTCATGCTTCGACGGACATCGATTGCAGCAGCTGTCTTCGCGCTGGCGCTGCTGGCCGCTGGGCCGGCGTACGCGCAGTCCACGGCGACGCTCCAAGGCACCATCACCGACACGCAGAACGCGGTCATGCCCGGCGTCACGATTTCCATCAAGAACGTCGCGACCGGCGCCGAGCGTACGGTCGTCACCGACGCGGCCGGCCAGTACGTGGCCGCGTCGCTGGCGCCGGGCCGCTACACCATCGTCGCGCATCTCGAAGGGTTCAAGGACACGACGACGGACGTGGTGCTCGAGGTCGCGCAGATCGCCGTGGTCAATGTGAAGCTCGGCCTCGCGGCGATCGCCGAGAACGTCACGGTCACCGGCGCTTCACCGCTCATCGAGACCGCGACGGTCTCGGTCGGCCAGGTCATGGCTGAGCGCACCGTTCAGGAGATTCCGCTCAACGGCCGGCACTTCGTCGATCTCGGGCCGCTGATGCCCGGCGGCAGCACGGCGCCGCAGAACGCCGGGTTGAGCGCGCCGCTGCGCGGCCAGGGCTCGTTCTCCTTCATGTCGGCGGGCAACCGCGAGACGTCCGTCAACTTCATGATCAACGGCATCAACCTGAACGACTTGTCCAACTCGCAGGTGACGTTCCAGCCGTCGATCAACACGGTGTCGGAGTTCAAGGTCGACAACTCGACGTTCAGCGCCGAGTACGGCCGCAACTCGGGCGCGATCGTCAACGTCGCGACGCGCTCTGGCAGCAACACGCTGCACGGCGAGGCGTTCGACTTCTACCGCGACGACAAGTACGACTCGCGCAACTATTTCAACCCGGAGCCGGCGGCGCAGTCGGTGTTCAACCGCAAGCAGTTCGGGGTCAACCTCGGCGCGCCGATCGTGAAGAACCGCACGTTCGTCTTCGGCAGCTACGAGGGGCTGCGGCATCTGCAGGCCGTCGATCTCAACTCCGGCACGCTGACCGCCGCGCAGCGGGCAGCGGTGACCGACCCGCTGGCGAAAAGACTTCTGACCTACATCCCGGCGGCCAACGACTCCACGGGAACGCGCGTCATCGGCTCGGCCCTGGCGCCCGTGGACATCGACCAGTACACGGTGGATCTTCGCAACAACCTCAAGCAGAACGACGATCTCCATTGGTACTACGCGTTTCAGAAGGACCTCCGCCAGGAGCCCAACGCGCAGGGCAACACGGTGGCCGGGTTCGGCGACACGCGCGGCGCTCACCGGCAGGTGATGACCGTCAACGAAACGCACGTCTTCAGCCAGGCGCTCGTCAACGAGGCGCGGTTCGGCTTCAATCGGATCCACATCAGCTTCGATCCGAACACGCTCGTCAACACCGCGGATCTCGGGATCAACGTCGGGCAAACTGTCTTCCCGATCGCGCTGCCGCAAATCGCGATCTCGGGCCCCGGCCTCAACATCGGCGGGCCGGCCGGATTCCCGAGCGGCCGCGAGGTCACCACGTTCGCCGCCGGCGACACCGCGACCTATCTGCGCGGCAACCAGATCATCAAGTTCGGCGGCGAGTTCCGGCGCGTGAAGCACAACAGCTTCAACGGGGATCCGGGCAGCTTCACGTATCCGAGCATCGCGGCGTTTCAATCCGGCTTCGGCAGCGCGTTCGCCATCACGCTCGGCGATCGATCGTTCAATGCCTACGTGAACGCCATCGGCGGGTTCGTCCAGGACGCGATCTCGCTGGGCTCGAACCTGAAGCTGGACCTCGGACTCCGTTACGATTACCTCCCGTCGCCGACCGAGACCGACGACAAGCTCGTGGCCTTCGATCCGGCCACCTCGACGCTGTCGAGGATCGGCACGGGCGGCTTCACGCAGGTGACGAAGAACGGGAGCGACTTCCAGCCGCGCGTCGGCGTGATCTGGAATCCCACCGGCGACGGCAAGCTCGCCGTCCGGGGCGCGTACGCCATCATGATCAACCAGACGAACACCGGCTACTTCTCTGGAGAAACCGGCAACCCGCCGCTCGTGACACCGTTGTCCGCGCAGGCCTCCGGGACGGCCGCGAGCAACATCAAGCTCGACAACGCCATCGCGGGCGCGGCCGGCGCCGCCAGCCTCGCGCCGTCGTTCACCGACCCGAACTTCCTGCCGGGCCGCATGCAGACATGGAACGTCAACGTCGAGCGCGAGATTGGCACGATGGGCGTCATGGTCGGCTATTTCGGATCGCACGGCGACCGCCAGCGCATCCCGATCAACCTCAACCAGTTCACGACGCCGGGCGGGACCGTGCGTCCATTTGCGAGGTTGGCGGCCTCGAGTTCGATCCTGCCTGGCGCGGGGCTCGGCAACATCACCGAAATCACCAGCCTCGGCTGGTCCGACTACAAGGGACTGTGGGTGACGGCCAACAGGCGGATGTCGCAGGGCTTGCAGATGTCCGCGTCGTACACGCTCTCGAAGTCGACCGACACCAACTCGTATGACCAAACGCTGACGGCGCAGGACAGCACCAACCTCGCCGACAGCGAGGCCGTGTCGGACTTCGACGTCCGGCATCGCTTCTCGCTCAACGCCAGCTACGAACTGCCGTTCAAAGGCAACCGCTGGAAGGAAGGCTGGCAGGTGGTCGTCGTCGAGCAGGCGCAGACGGGAAACCCGCTCAACCTCGTGACGAACATCACGACGATCACGGGGACGGCGACCGTGCGGCCCGACCTCGCCGGCAGCCTGCCGACGATCACACCGACGCCGAATCTGGACGCCACGACCGGCGCCGTCACGAGTTATCAGTGGTTCGCGAGCAACACGGTCTGCGATCCGCGCCTCGCCGGCTCGTGCACGTCGTCGACGCCGTTCGCGCTCCCGTACTCCGCGGCCGGCGTGGCGCACTTCGGCAGCCTCGCGCGCAACGCGATCATCGGGCCGGGATTTGGTGACACCGACTTGTCGCTCATCAAGAACGTCAAGCTGCAGGGCGCGGCGCGGATCCAACTGCGCGTCGAGGTGTTCAACCTGTTCAACCAGGCGAACCTCGGCCAGCCCGGCCGGACGGCGACGGTCGGCAGCACGTCGTTCGGCGTGATTTCCAACACGCGGTTCCCGACGGGCGACTCCGGGTCGGCGAGGCAGATCCAGTTCGCCGCGAAATTCCTCTTCTAGATGAGTAGGGCGGGTCCTTTGGGACCCGCCTGATCGGGCCGGGTCCGAAAGGACCCGGCCTACAACATCCTATGCGTCAGATCTCACTCGCCGGCGCGGTCCTCGCGGCGGCGACACTTTCCGCTCAGACTCCACGGCCGTTCACACTCGAAGAAACGACGATCGCGCAGATCGAAGTCGCGCTGCGCGACGGGTCGCTGACCTGCCGCGGGCTCGTCGAGCAGTACCTCAAGCGCATCGACGCGTACGACAAGAACGGTCCCGCGCTCAACGCGATCGTCCAGACCAACGCGGACGTGCTGAAGACGGCCGACGATCTCGACCGCCGCTTCCGCCAGTCCGGCGCCGTCGGACCGCTGCAGTGCGTGCCGGTCATCGTGAAGGACAATTACGAAACGTCCGACATGCCGACGACCGCGGGATCGCTCGCGCTCAAAGGCATGATGACGGGCAAGGACGCGTTCGTCGTCTCGCGGCTGCGCGGCGCGGGGGCCGTGATGATCGCCAAGTCGAACATGGCCGAGTGGGCGTTCAGTCCAGTCGAGACCGTGAACTCGATCCTGCCCGGCTACACCCGCAACCCGTACGACACGAGCCGCGTGACCGCCGGCTCGAGCGGCGGATCCGCGGCGGCGGCGGCCGCGAACTTCGCCGCGATCGCGCTGGCGAGCGACACGGGCGATTCGATCCGCGGTCCCGCGTCGCATCAGGCGCTGGTCGGACTGCGCTCGACGATGGGGCTCGTCAGCCGCGCGGGCGTGGTGCCGTTGAGCATGGCCGCCGACATCGCGGGCGCGGTGACGCGTACGGTGGCCGACACGGCGGCGGTGCTGCAGGTGATCGCGGGCGAAGATCCGAACGATCCCATCACGGCGACGAGCCGCGGTCACGTGAATCCCAACTACGCGAGCGCGCTGCGGCGTGACGGACTGAAGGGCGCGCGGCTCGGCGTGCTGCATCAGGCGTACGACACGCCGACGCTCGATCGCGAAGTGGATGCCGTCTTCCGCGGCGCCGTCGGCGAGCTGCGCGACCTCGGCGCCGAGGTCATCGATCCCGTCGCCGTCCCCGACTTCGATGCGATGCGGCGCGCGCAGGGCGGCGGCTGCAATCAGTTCAAGTACGATCTGAACAATTACCTGAAGGCGCTCGGCGACAAGGCGCCGATGCACTCGCTCGACGAGATCATCAAGTCGCGCCGCTTCCATCCGTCGATTCAAACGCGGCTCGAAAGCGCGCAGGCCGCCGACGACATCCCGGGGCAGTCGCCCGGGTGCAAGGCGCGCGATGAGTTCCGCGAGAAGCTGCGCGCCGCGGTCGTGAAGTTGATGGACTCGATGCAGCTCGACGCCCTGGTCTACCCGACGTGGAGCAATCCTCCGCGGCTGATCGGCGATTTGAATACACCGGGCGGCGACAACAACCAGATCTTTTCGCCGAGCACCGGCTTTCCGGCGATCACCGTGCCGATGGGCTACACCCGCGGTGACACGCTGCCCACCGGGCTGCAGTTCTTCGGCCGCGCCTGGGACGAAATGACGCTGCTGAGGCTCGCGTACGCGTACGAACAGGCGAGCCATCATCGGCGGCCTCCAAACGCGACCCCGCCGCTCCGTTAGCTCATTGGGTACGTGGGTAATTGGGTAGTTGAGTAAGTGCCGCGACGCGCGGCGCGACACCCATTACACACTTACCCAATTACTCAATTCCCCAATTCACCGAAGTACAATTGTTCCTGTGCGTAAATTGCTCATTGCCAACCGCGGCGAGATCGCCGTGCGGATCGTCCGCGCGTGCCGCGAGATGGGCATCTCGCCCGTGGCCGTGTACTCCGAATGCGATCGCGCGGCGGCCCACGTGCGCATGTCCGACGAGGCGTACGCGATCGGGCCCAGCGCGCCGCGCGAGAGCTACCTCCGCATCGATCGCCTGATCGACGCCGCCGCGCAGTCCGGCGCGGACGCCGTGCACCCGGGCTACGGGTTCCTCGCGGAAAATGCAGACTTCGCCGCCGCCGTGCGTGACGCGGGCCTGACCTTCATCGGCCCGACGCCCGAAGCGATTGCGACGATGGGCAGCAAGACGGCGGCGCGGGCCGCGGCGATCCGCGCCGGCGTGCCGGTCGTGCCGGGATCTGAAACAGCGCTCGATGCGCGCGTGTCCGACGCCGAGCTCGTCTCACTCGCCGCATCAATCGGCTATCCCGTGCTCGTCAAAGCCGTCGCCGGCGGCGGCGGCAGGGGCATGCGCACCGTGCACGCGCCGGCGGATCTCGCGGCCGCCGTTCGCGCCGCGCGATCGGAGGCCGGCACGGCGTTCGGCGACAGCACGGTCTACCTCGAGCGGCGCCTGGTCCGGCCTCGGCACATCGAGGTCCAGTTGCTCGGCGACCTGCACGGCACGGTGCTGCCGTTCGTCGAGCGCGAGTGCTCGATCCAGCGGCGCCATCAGAAAGTCGTCGAGGAAACGCCGTCGCCTGTCGTCTCACCGGCGCTGCGCGCCAGGATGACGTCCGCCGCTGCTGCCGTGGCGAAGACGGTCGGCTACACCAACGCAGGCACGATCGAGTTCCTGCTCGACGAGGACGGCCGGTTCTATTTCCTCGAGATGAACACGCGGCTGCAGGTCGAGCATCCGATCACCGAGATGGTGACGGCGCAGGATCTCGTCCACTGGCAGATCCGGATCGCCCGCGGCGAGCCGCTCGATCTCGATCCGGCCGCGCTGCTCGCGCCGCACGGCCACGCGATCGAGTGCCGCATCTACGCGGAAGATCCCGACAACAATTTTCTCCCCTCGCCGGGACGCATCGTCTCGTTGCGGACGCCGGACGGCCCTGGCATTCGCGACGACAGCGCGGCGTCGGCCGGGCTGGACGTGCCGATCTTTTACGACCCGCTGATTTCCAAGCTCGTCGCGTGGGCCGGGAGCCGTCCGCTCGCGATCGCGCGCATGCGACGTGCGCTGGGCGAGTACCTTGTGACCGGGATCAAGACGACCGTGCCGTTCTTCACCTGGCTGCTCGCGCAGCCGGAGTTCGTGGAGGGCCGGTTCCACACGACGTATCTGGACGAGGTCCTGGCGTCACGCGCCGGCCGGCCGTTCGTCGAGTCGTCGGATGAGGTCGAGGACGTGGCCGCCATCGCCGCGGCGATTCACACGGCGCTGTCCGCTCCCGCCAACGGCAGCCACGGCAACGGGCGGGCGGCGGCCGGACGCTGGAAGACCGACGCGCGGCTCGAAGGGTTGCGGTAGCCGTGCACTACGAGGTGGAGATCGGCGGGCGGCTGCGCCGCATCGACATCACGCGGTCGGGCGACGATTTTGCAGTGGCCATCGACGGACGCACGCGCCAGATCACGGCCACGCGCATCGACGCGCACCAGTGGTCACTCCTCGTGTCGGCTCCAGGTAAAAGTGACACACCCGGGCGGCGCGTCACGTACGACGTGGCGATCTCGGTGGACCCGGCGGGCGCGCTCACGGTCCATGTCGGTTCGACCCCGGTCGCGGTGATCGTGAACGGCCGCCGGCGCTGGGGACCCGGGGATAAACGTCACGATGGCGCGGGCGCGGGATCGGGGCCGCAGCGCGTGGCCGCGCCCATGCCCGGCAAGGTCGTCCGCGTGCTCGTCGCGCAGGGTGAGGTTGTGCGCGCCCGTCAGCCGCTCGTGGTTGTCGAAGCGATGAAGATGGAGAACGAATTGCGCGCCGGCCGCGACGGCACGGTGTCCGAGATCCACGCGCGGGAAGGGGTGTCGGTCGAGGCCGGCGCCCTGCTCATCGTCATTCAGTGAACCTGATCACCCGACTCCGCCGGCACCCGGTGCCCCGCGCCGCGAAGTACTTCGTGGCGTCGGTCGCGGCGCTGCTCGCGGCGGCGTTGGTCGCGTCGCTGACCGTCGACCTCGGGCCCGCGGCGCGGAGCGCCGCCGAGCGCGGCGGATCCGATTACCTCGAGCGGCCGATACACATCGGATCGCTCGGCATCCGCCTGCTGACCGGCAGGTTCGTGGTCGAGAATCTGACCATCGACGGTTTCCATCCTGGCGATCGTCCGTTCTTCACCGCCAAGCGGATCGACATCGGCCTCGACTGGCTCCCCGCGTTCCGCCTCAAGCCGGACTTCGTGATCTCGACCGTGTCGATGACCGACTGGCAGATGCTCGTCGAAAAGTGGGAGAGCGGCCACAACTTCCCGAAATTCGTGCACGAGGACAGCCAGCCGAAGAAGCCGCGCCCCTTCACGGTCACGCTCAGGGACCTGCACGCGTACCGCGGCCAGTTCGCGTTCGAAGATCACGAAGCGCCGTGGAGCATCGTCTGCCCGAACCTCGACATCACCATCGGCAACGTGCCGAACTATCACGGCCGGGCGGCGTTCAGCGGCGGCATCGTGCGCATCCAGGACTTCGTCCCGATGTGGACGAACATGAAGAAGGCCGACTTCGTGATCGACGGGCCGCACATCCGTCTCAGCGAAATCGACTTCGACACGGACGGCGCGAAGACCGTCGCGCGCGGCGAGGTCGATTTCTCGAACTGGCCGAACCAGTTCTACAACGTGCAGTCGCGCGTCAACTTCCCGCGCATGCGGCAGCTGTTCTTCAAGGACGAGACGTGGGATCTCACCGGGGACGGTGACTTCACCGGCACCTTCCGCCTGACGAAGGGCAAGGGGCACGATCTGTCCGGCCGCTTCACGAGCGCGCTCGCCGGCGTGAACGCGTACCGCTTCCCGTCGCTCTACGGATCGCTGCACTGGACCCCACAGGCGTTCGACGTCTCGAACGCCGGGTCGAAGTTCTCCGGCGGCGACGCCAAGTTCAGCTACAGCATCAAGCCGCTCGGCCGGAGGGACACGCGGCCGGTGCATCACTTCGATTCCACGATCGCCGACCTGGACCTGCAGCAGTTCACCGACTTCCAGCAGATGCCTGGCCTGCGCTTTGCCGGCGCCGCGTCGCTGCACAACGTCCTCGAATGGCCGGCCGGACGGTTTGCGGAGCATCGCGGCGACGGCCATCTCGTGGTGACGCCGCAGCCCGGCCAGATGCCGCGCGGTCCGATGACGGCGTCGCTCGCCGCCGCGCGCCAGGCCGATCCCGATCACGCGCGCCACGAGTGGGGGCCGTTCGCGCCGGTCCCGCTGCCGGCGCACCTGCCGGTCTCGGGCGAACTGACGTACCGCTACTCGCCGGACGAAGTCGCAATCGACGCGGGCCGCTTCGCGACGGAGAAGACGCATGTGACCTTCGACGGGACGACCGCCTGGGGCGATCGCTCGCGCCTGCCGTTCCACGTCACGAGCAGCGATTGGCAGGAAAGCGATCAGGTGCTCGTCGGCATCATCCAGGACTTCGGCGCGTCCGCGCACGTCGTGCCGTTCGGCGGCCGCGGCGAGTTCGACGGCGTGATGACGGGCGCGTTCAAACGGCCGCGCATCGAAGGCACGTTCAGCGGCGAGGATCTGCGCGGCTTCGACACGCTCTGGGGCGGCCTCTTCTCGCTGGGCTACCCGCGCGACGATGGCGGCGAGGAGATGAACGCGCGGATTCGCGTCGCGCGCCACGACGTGGACAGCCTGCGCCACGCGTTCGGCATCGACGACTATCCGGTGTCGGGCCTGCTGTCGGGCGACTTCCATCTCACCGGCGAGTACGAGCGGCCCGTCGGTTTCGGCAGCATGACGATCGACGAGGGCGTCGCGTACGGCGAGCCGTTCGAGAGGGCGACGACGACGCTGCGCTTCGACGGGATGGGCGCGCGGCTCGACACGGTGTCGATCGCCAAGAGCGGCGGCACGATCACCGGCGCGGCCTTCGTCGGCTGGGACTCGACGTATTCCTTCAACGGCCGCGGCCGGCATCTTCCGGTGGAGCGCCTGGCGCTGTTCGCGTCGACGAGCGTCCCGTTGACGGGCATCGCCGAGTTCGAAGCCGAAGGCAGCGGCACGTTCGACGTCCCGCGCTTCGACGTCACGTTCCGCGTCAACGACCTGTTCTACGCCGAGGAAGGCATCGGCCAGGTGACCGGCAAGCTGGCGCGGCGCGGCAAGGAGCTGAACGGCGACGTCAACGCCGCGTCGCCGCGGCTCACGGTGACGGGCGGCGGCCGCATCACCCTGTCGCCGCAATCCGAGGCCGACCTCACGTTCCGCTTCCACGACACGTCGCTCGATCCGTACGTCCGCCTGTTCGTGCCCACGCTGTCGCCCTTCACGACGGCCGTGGCGAGCGGGTCGATCCGCGCCGCCGGCGATCTGGCGAACATCGATCGTCTTGTCGTCGATGGCGCCGTGGATGCGCTGGACCTGCGGCTCTTCGACTACGCCGTGAAGAACGCGGCGCCCGTGCGCCTGCGTCTCGAGCACCGGCAGGTCACGCTCGACGAACTGCGGCTCGTCGGCGAAGACACGCGCCTGCGCCTCTCGGGCGCCGTCTCGCTCGCCGACGAGCGCATCGCGCTGCGCGCCGCCGGCGACGCGAATCTCGGCGTCCTCCAGGGCTTCTTCCGCAACGTGCGCGCCTCCGGCCATGCGACGGTGACCGCCGCGATCAACGGACCGCTGCGTCAGCCGCAGCTGTCCGGCAGCGCGACGATCACCGACGGCCGCGTCCGGCATTTCTCGCTGCCGAACGCGCTCGACGCCGTCAACGGCACGGTGCAGTTCGACTCGGGCGGCATTCGGCTCGACGGCGTGTCGGCCACGCTCGGGCGCGGCCGCGTGCAGTTCGGCGGCCGGATCGGGATGGACGGCTATCAGATCGGCGACGTCGACGTCACCGTGCGCGGCGAAGGCATGCAGCTGCGCTGGCCCGAGGGCATTCGGTCCGTCGTGGACGCGGATCTGTCGGTCCGCGGCAGCGTGAAGTCGCCGACGCTCGGCGGCACCGTGAACGTGAAGAGCGCCGTCTGGAACCGCCGCATCGACACGCCCGGCAACATCTTCGACTTTGCCTCGCGGTCCGACGCGGCCGGCGGCGGCGGTGGCGGCGCCCGCGGCCCCGCCCGTGAAGTCGACGCGCCCGCGTCGCCCCTGCGATTCGACATCCAGATCCTCGTGCCGTCCACGCTGAGAGTGGAGAACAACCTCGTCCGCATGACCGCGAACGCGGACCTCACGCTGCGCGGCACCTACGATCGCCCCGTGATCCTCGGCCGCGCGGATCTCGAACGCGGCGAGGCCACGTTCGAGGGACGGCGGTATCGCCTGACGCGCGGCTCGATCGACTTCACCAACCCCGGCAAGATCGAGCCCTTCTTCGACATCGAGGCCGAGACCAACGTGCGCGTCGCCGGCATCGGCGCCACCGGCAGCACGTCCGGGCAGACCTACCGCGTGACGGTCACCGCGAGCGGCACGAGCGACCGGATGCGATGGACGGCCACGTCCGATCCGGCGCTCCCGGCCTCCGACGTGCTGGCGCTGCTGTTCAGCGACGTGCGGCGCTCTCCCGATGTCGAGCTGCGGACGCTCCAGAATCCGAACCAGACCGAGACCGACATCCTGACCGCACGCGCAACGCAGGCGCTGGCCGCGCCGCTCTCGTCCGAAGTGGGCAAGGTCGTCGAGCAGGCGTTCGGCGTGGACACGTTCGCGCTGACGCCGTCGCTGGTCGATCCCTACGGGTCGTTCAGCAGCAGCCAGGCGTCCCGCCTGAACCCGACAGCGAGGCTGACGATCGGCAAGCGCATTTCGGATCGCGTGTTCGTGACGTTCTCGCGCAGCCTCGGCACCACGATCAACGATCAGATTCTCATTCTCGAAATCGAGCAGAGCGACACGTCGTCGTGGATTATCTCGCGGAACGAAGACTCGCAGACCTACGCGATCGAGCTGCGCAAGAGGTACGTGTTCTGATGCGCCGCCTCGGCCGCGCGGCCGGTACCCTCGCGCTGTGCGCCGTCGCCGGCGGCGCCGCGCGGGCGGACGTCGCCGACTACGTCGGCAAGCCGATCGCCTCCGTCCGCCTCCTGCTCGACGGACGCGAGACGACCGAGGCGATGCTGACGCGCGTCGTGGAGACCGTGCCGGGCCAGCTGCTCGCGATGGCGCAGGTGCGCGAGTCGGTGACGCATCTCTTCAGCCTCGGCCGGTTCGAGGACGTGCGCGCGGACGCGACGCTCGAGAACGGCCGCGTCGTTCTGCGGTACGACCTGGTGCCGATTCACCCCGTGGCCCGCATCCGCTTCCGCGGCGGCCTCGACGCGCCCGGCGTGGACGAAGGCGCGCTACGCCGGACGATCACCGATCGGTACGGCGTCTCGCCGCCGCTCGGCCGCGTGGCCGACATGCGGCGCCTGCTCGAGGACGGGCTGCGCGAGCGCGGCTACCTCCATGCCGCCGTCACGCCCAGCGCCGACACGCAGGACAGCCGCGCGACGCTCGTCTTCACGGTCGAGCCGGGCGACCGCGCGCGCATCGGCACGGTGGCGCTCTCGGGCCAGCCGAGCGTGCCCGACGTGGAGTTCCTGAACCGGCTCGGCCTGAAGACCGGCGAGCCGTACGAGCGGAATGCGCTCGACGCGCGCATCGAGAAGTACGTCGCCGATCGCCGCGGCCGCGGCTACTACGAAGCCAAGGTCGTGCCCGACGCGCAGTTCGCCGACCACGATCGCGTCGTGAACTTGATCATTACCGTCTCGCCCGGCCCGCACGTGCGCGTCGTCTTCACGGGCGATTCGCTGCCGTCCGACAGGCGCGCCGAGTTCCTGCCCGTCGAGCGTGAAGGTTCGGTGGACGAGGACCTGCTCGAGGACGCGCAGAACCGGATCGAGGAGTACTTCAGGGCGCAGGGCTACCGCGACGCGGCGGCTCCGCACCGGCGCGAAGAGAACGCCGGCGAGCTCACGATCACCTTCGACGTGAAGCGAGGCGCGCAGTACCGCCTGGCGGCTCCGCCGGCGATTACGGGCAACCCGTCGATTCCGCTCGCCGACTTCGAGCAGGGGCTGCAGCTGCGCCCGGGCGCGCCGTTCTCGGCCGCGCGCCTGCAGGCGGACGCCGCACTGATCGAGAGCCTGTATCGCGGGCGCGGTTTCGCCCGGGTGGTGGTGCAGGCGAACGTCTTGACGATGCCTGCCGGCGAACCTGGCGCGCCGGTGCCCGTCAGCGTCAGCCTCGCGATCACCGAAGGCGTGCGCACGGTGGTCGACCGCGTGACCTTCACGGGCAACACGGCGCTGGACGACGCGGCGCTGCGCGGCCGCGTCGGACTGCAGGCGGGCGAGCCCTATCAGCCGCCGCAGCGCGACGCCGACCGCGAGGCGATCCAGCTCGCCTACCTGAACCTCGGCTACGAGAACGCGACGGTCGAGGCCGTCACGACCTTCAGCGACGACGGCACGCGCGTGTCCGTCGCGTTTGCGATACGCGAGGGCCCGCAGATTTCGATCGATCACGTGCTGATCGTCGGCAACGCGCGGACGAGCACCGCGACGATCGAGCGCGAGCTGCAGGTGAAGCCGGGCGACCGCTTCAACCTGGCGGCGATCGCCGAGAGCCGGCGCCGCCTGACGCTGCTCGGGTTGTTCCGGCGGGTGGATATCCAGGAGCTGCGGCACGGCGAGGAGACGACGCGCGACCTGCTCGTGACGGTCGAAGAGGCGCCGCCGACGACCATCGGGTTCGGCGGCGGGGTCGAGTTCCGCTCGCGCGTCGTCCAGGCCCCGAACAGCACGGCGGCCGTGGATCAGCTCGAGCTGGCGCCACGCGCGTCGTTCCAGATCGGCCGGCGCAACCTGTTCGGCAAGAACCGATCGGCCGATCTGTTCTCGAGCGTGTCGCTCCACCCCGAGGACGCCGGTCAGTCGAACGGCACGGGCATCGCCGGGTTCGGCCTCGCCGAGTACCGCGTGGGCGGCGGCGTTCGCGAGCCGCGCGTGTTCGACACGGCGGCCGACGCGACCGTGAACCTGACGTTCGAGCAGCAGATCCGGTCGAGCTTCAACTTCGCGCGGCGCATTCTGAGCGCCGACGTCGCGCGGCGGTTCAGCCGGACCGTCAGCGCCACCGGCAGCTACCAGCTGCAGCGGACGCGCTTGTTCGACGTGAAGGTCCGCCCGGAGGATCAGCCGCTCATCGATCGCACGTTCACGCAGTTCCGGCTGTCGTCGTTCTCGGGATCGATCGTGCTCGATACGCGCGACGATCCCATCGATCCGCACGGCGGCGAGTCGGCGAACGTCAACGCGCAGGTGGCCGGCCAGCACATATGGTCGGAGGTCGGGTTCTTCAAGACGGTGGCCACCGGCCAGGTGTTCCGCACGCTCCCGCGCACGCGCCGCAGCGTGTTCGCGGCCAACGCGCGGATCGGCGCCGCGACGGGCTTCTCAAACGACGGCCAGCTGCCGGCGAGCGAGCGGTTTTTCGCCGGCGGCGACACGACGGTCCGCGGCTTCGTGCGCGATCAGCTCGGCGTACGGCACACGCCGCTGCAGCCCGGCGACACGATCGATCAGGACGGGTTCTCGATCGGTGGCAACGGCCTCGTGATCTTCAACGCCGAGCTGCGCGTGCCCGTCTTCGGCGGCCTGAGCGTCGTGCCGTTCGTGGACGTCGGCAACGTCTTCGCGCGCGTCGCCGACTTCGACATCGCCGAGCTGCGGACGACGCCGGGGCTCGGCCTGCGGTACAAGTCACCATTCGGCCCGCTGCGCTTCGATCTCGGCTTGAAGGTCAACCGGCAGCCGGGCGAGCCGCTGACGGCGTGGTTCGTGAGTTTTGGACAGGCGTTCTGATGAAGGAAGAAATGCAGGAATGCAGGAATGCAGGAATGCAGAGAAGCGTGCGGAATGTCTCTCTTGCATTCTTGCATTCCTGCATTCTTGCATTTGCGCTCAGCCCCCCCGCCCACGCGGAGGTCATCGAGCGCGTGCTCGCGGTCGTGGCGGGGCAGCCGATCACGCTGAGCGACGTCGTCGCCGCCCGCGATCTGGGACTCGAGTTGGCCGGAAACGCGTCCGATCCGCTGCGTGCGGTGCTGTCCCGGCTGATCGATCGTGAGCTGATGGCGGCCGAGGCCGAGCGCTACGGCCCGCCCGAGCCGACGGCCGAGGCGGTGGACCGCGACGTGGCGCGCGTCCGCGCGCGGTTCCCGTCGCCGGAGGCGTTCGACGCCGCCGCCGCGCGATCAGGCATCGACGACAAGCATCTGCGCGAAACCGTCCGGCAGAACCTGCGCATCGCGGCCTATCTCGAGCAGCGCTTCACCGCGGCCGGCGACCGACGGCAGGCGTTGATCGATGAGTGGGTTGCCGGGCTGCGACGGCGGGGGAACGTCCTCGATCTGTATCTGCCCGGACGATAGACAGTGCGGGGTGCTACGTGCTCCGCACGAGGCCCTTCGCACCTCGCACTTCGGCACCAGGCACAGCACCACGCACCTCGGCACCAGGCACAGAGCACCACGCACCTCGGCACCAGGCACGGCACCCAGCACCTCCGCACTCCGCACCCGTCACGACTTGCTCAACATGTATTGCACCACCTGCATCAAATCAAATCCCGCGTGACTGACCAGCGGCGCGACGCACGATCGGCGGCGCAGGTAGAGCGCGCCCCAGAATGCGCCCAGGAGTCCCGTCGCGATCGCGGCGTCCGCGCCCTGCAGCAGGTGGCCGGCGCCGAACGCCAGGCTCGTCACCAGCACGCCCACGGTGCCGCCGCCGAGCCAGACGTCGAAGCGGTGCAGCAGGAAGGCGCGCTGAATCTCCTCCCGCAGGCCGCCGGCGACGAAGACGACGAACGCGAACAGCCACGCGTCACGCGGCGATCGCAGCAGCTCCTGCAGCGGGTTGTGTTCGACGGTGCGCAGCCACGGCGCGAAGTGCCGGATCCCGAGCAGGACGATCCCGCCGAGCGTGAGCGCCACGAGAATCAGCGGCACGCCGAGCGCGAATTCCCGCGCCACCGGACGGCGGCCCAGCAGGACGTCGCGCGGCCGCTCGCCGTGGGCGTAGAGAAACAGCAGCACCAGCCCGATGAGCGCCGCCGAGTCGGCGACCGATAGCCACACGACGTAGCCGAGGCGCAGCTGCCCCGGCGCGGTGAAGGGCGTGTACCCGAACGCGCTGAACGTCGCACCGATCGCGAGCTGCGTCGGGAAGTCCGAGCAGAGGAGGACCTCAATGATGGCCACAATGCGGTGACTGGTGGCTGGTGGCTGGTGGCTGGTGGACGGCGAAGAGGGCTGCGGGCTGGAGGGCTGAGGGCCCTGGGAGTCCGAGTCGTTGAGCACGGCGCAAGCGTAACCGATTGTTGTCAGCCCTCAGCCCTCCGCTCTCAGCCCTTGAGTGATAATTACCGCGTGGCCTCCGAACGCGTTCTGATCGTCGAGGATGATTCCGCGGCGCGGGCCGGACTCGAGCAACTGGTCAAGAGCTGGGGTTTCACCGCCGAGTCGGCCGGCGACGGCCAGGAGGCGCTCGAGAAGGTGACGTCCTTCCGCCCGGCCATCGTCATCACGGACCTCGTCATGCCACGGATGGACGGCCTCGCGCTCCTGCGCGCGCTCCAGCGCGGCGGCGCAGACGTGACCACGCTGCTGCTGACGGCGCAGGGGAGCGTCGAGACGGCCGTCGAGGCGATGAAGGAAGGCGCCTACGACTACCTCACCAAGCCGATCGACATCCCGCGGCTGAAGATCCTGCTGGAAAAGATCGTCGAGCGTCTCGCCACGTTGCGCGAAGTGAAGGCGCTACGGCGGCAGCTGCGCGAGCAGGGCACGTTCGGCTCGATGGTCGGCAACAGCCCGGAGATGCGGAAGATCTACGAGGTGATCGAGCAGGCGGCGCCGACGTCGGCGTCGGTGCTGATCAACGGCGAGTCCGGCACGGGCAAGGAGCTCGTCGCGCGGACGATCCATCAGCTCAGCCCGCGGGCGTCGTTTCCGTTCGTCGCCATCAACTGCGCGGCCATCCCGGACACGCTGCTCGAGAGCGAGATCTTCGGCCACGAGAAAGGCGCGTTCACGGGCGCGGCCGACCGGCGCGCCGGGTGCTTCGAGCTGGCCGATCGCGGGACGCTGTTCCTCGACGAGATTGGCGAGATGACGCCAGGCACGCAGGTGAAACTGCTGCGCGTCCTGCAGGAGCGCACGTTCCGCCGGCTGGGCGGATCCTCCGAGCACGCGGTGGATGTCCGCGTGATCGCCGCGACCAACGTCGATCCGGTCGAAGCGGTCAAGCACGGTAAGCTGCGCGACGATCTGTACTACAGGCTCAACGTCTTCTCGCTCACCGTGCCGCCGCTGCGGGAGCGCAAGGAGGACCTGCCGCTGCTGGCGCAGGCGTTCATCGCCGAGTTCAATGCGCGCAACCAGAAGTCGGTCGCGGGCGTGGATAAGGCGGCGATGCGGCTGCTCGAACGCCACGACTGGCCGGGCAACGTGCGCGAGCTGCGCAACGCGATCGAGCGCGCGACGATCGTCGCGCCCGGTCCGTTCATCCAGCCGGAACACCTGCCGGCGTCGCTGACGGGCGAACCGTCTCCCGCGGTTGCGTCGGCGCCGGCGCCCGGCGATGCGGAAGGCCACCTGACGCCGGGCCTGACCGTGGACGAGGCCGAGCGCCGCTTGATCGTGATGACCCTCGCGCACACGCGCGACAACAAGACGAAGGCCGCGGAGCTGCTCGGCATCAGCCTGAAGACGCTGCACAACAAGTTGAACAGACTTGGCCTTCGGCCTGACAAGCATGACTAGGTGGCTGGTGACTGGTGACTGGTGGCTGGAAATACCGCCATTGAGCCCTCAGCCACTAGCCACCAGCCACTAGCCACCATGCGTCTGGGCATCAAAGGCAAACAAGTCCTCGGCGTCACGTCGATTGTCGGCGTCGTCGTCGTCGTGCTGAGCGTGCTGCAGCTGGCCGAGCTGGCGAGCGTCAGCCTCGAGGAGAGCCGGGCACGCGCCGAGCTGCTGGCCAACGCGGTCTACCAGCGCGCGCGTGAAGTCGTTTCGGTTGGCGGCGATCCGTACGATGCGCTCCGCCGCGATCCGGGGCTGCGGTCGATCCTCGAGTCGAGCGCGTACTCCAAGCACGTCACCTTCGCCGCCATTATCGACGTCCGCGGCGTCGCGGTCGCGCACGCCGACGCCGCGCTCGAAGGCCGCGCGCTGCCGGGCGGCGAGGACATCGCGCCGCTACTCGGCCGTTCAGCCGTCGCGCAGCTCGCCGCGGTCTACCGCGGTCCCGGCCGCACGCTGGAGTGGCGCCAGCCGCTGCTGCTCGGCGACACCGAGTTCGGATCCATCCGCGTCGGCATCTCGACGCTGCTGATTCGCGCCGATCTCGACACGTCGCTGCGCCCCGCGCTCTGGACCGCGCTCGCCGCGCTCGCCATCGCCGTGATTGGCGCGATGCTGCTCGCGCAGATCCTGCTCCGGCCGATTCACGTGATCGCGAGCGGGCTGACCCGCCTCGGCCGCGGCGAGTTCGGCGTCCGCCTGGATCTCGATCCGCGCGACGAGTTCGGCGAGATCGGCGCGCACTTCAACGCGGTCAGCGATCAGCTTCTGGCCGATCGGTCCGGCGCCGCGCCGCTCGATCCCGCGAGCCAGGAGCAGGCCGCCGTCCGCTACGCGCGCAAGCTGACCGCGCTCGGCCGGCTGTCGGCCGGCGTCGCGCACGAGGTGAAGAATCCGCTCAATGCGATGACGATTCATCTCGAGCTCCTGCGCCAGCAGCTCGCGGCGGCGGGCGACGCCGGCGCGCCGGCGCGGGTGCACGCGGACGTCATCGCCAACGAGATCCGCCGGCTCGACGAGGTCGTGCAGAGCTTTCTGAAGTTCGCGCGGCCCGAGGATCTGAAGCTGGAACGCGTCAGGCTGGCGCCGCTGCTCGACGAAGTGCGGACCGTCGTCCAGCCCGAGGCCGAGCGCCGCGGCGTCACGATCGCCATCGACGGCCGCGCCGCGCCCGACGTCACCGGCGACCCGACGCTCCTGCGGCAGGCGTTCCTCAATCTGGCGCTGAATGCCTGTCAGGCGATGCCGCAGGGCGGCACGCTGCGCATCCGCTGCGAGGCCAGGCGCGACCGGAAAGCGGCCGTGGCGTTCGCCGATACCGGTGTCGGCATCCAGCCCGAGCACCTGCAGCGCATCTTCGACCTGTACTTCACGACCAAGGAAAAGGGGAGCGGCATCGGCTTGTCGATGGTGTACCGTACGGTACAAATGCACGACGGCGAGATCGAGGTCGAGTCCACGCCTGGCGTCGGGACGACCTTTACGGTCCTGTTGCCGGAGGCATGAGAGACGAAATGCAGGGATGCGGGAATGCGGGAATGCGGGAAAGGCGGGACCGCATGCGGCGGCTCGTTGCATTCCTGCATTTCTGCATTCTTGCATTACTTCTCAGCGGCTGTGCACGAGCGCATGCGGCTGCGATTCCGAGCCCGCCTCTGGAGATGCCGGCTCCTCCGCCGCGCGACATCGTCGAGCCGCCGCCGGCCGAGCCGGCACCGGCGCCGCCGGCCGACCCGGCGCCGCCCGCGCAGGAACCTGCGCGTCCCGCGCAGCCGCGCCCGCGCCCACCCGCGCCGCGCGAGCCGCCGAAGCCGGAGCCGGCGGCGGAAACGAAGCCCGACGAGCCCCCGAAGACGACGTCACCGCCGACGACCTTGCAGACCGCGCCGACGGCGGCGGACGCGGAGTTGGAGCGCGCGATCCGCGTGACGCTGGCGCGCGCGCGCGCGGATTTGCGCCGCATCAACCCGCGCGGACTGAGCGCCGAGGCCCGCGATCAGTACGACACCGCGTCGCGCTTCGCTCGGCAGGCCGACGAAGCGATTCGCGCGAAAAATCTTGTCTTTGCTCGCACGCTGGCCGATAAAGCGGCCGCGCTGGCGGCGCAACTCGCCGGACAGTGACCGACGAATTTGTCAACATCTTGCGAGTGACCTAAAAGAGAGCCACAATATGTGGTGTTTACACGCTTGACAAACGTACGAGGCGGGCGCATATTGATTCGCCGGTGCGCGACAAGGTGAAGAGGCGAGAATCTCCCAGCTTCTCGTAAATTCGCCGAGGTTTTTCACAAGGAACTCGGTCGGCCAGCAGAACGATTTTTCCAGAAAACTTGACGTTCGCTTCCTTGGGGCGGGATGCGATCGCCATTTGATCCGGGGGAAGACCTCCCGGCGGACAACGGAGCGGGGAACATGAAAGATCGCGCTGCCTACCAGGCCGCGAGCGGCCAACAGACGGTAGAAAGCGGGGGCACGAGCGCCCCGACGCCGGTGGATGCCCTGAACAAGCCCCGTGCCTCGATGGATTCGGGGCGCCCTGAGCCAGCCGAAGGGCGCGCCAAGACACGCACCGCCCCGGCCGTCGTCGGCCTGACATTTCCGCGCTTCTTCACCGAAGCCGGTCCTGGAAGAGTTGACCCCTTCGACGAAGTCGAGTGGGAGCTGCGCGCCGCGCTGATCGGCAACGAACGCGGCGAGCTCGTGTTCGAGCAGCGCGACGTCGAGATCCCGAAGTCGTGGTCGCAGCAGGCGACGAACATCGTCGTCTCGAAATACTTCCGCGGGCAGATCGGGACGCCTGAGCGCGAGCGCAGCGTCAAGCAGCTCATCGGCAGGGTCGTTAACACGATCACCGAGTGGGGCCGCGCGCAGAAGTACTTCGCGACCGAGGAGGACCTGCAGGCGTTCAGCGACGATCTCAAACACATCCTCGTGTACCAGAAGGCGGCGTTCAACAGCCCGGTCTGGTTCAACTGCGGCTTCGAGAAGGCGCCGCAGTGCTCGGCCTGCTTCATCAACTCGGTCGAGGACACGATGGACTCGATCCTGACGCTGGCGCGGACCGAGGGCATGCTGTTCAAGTTCGGCTCGGGCACGGGCACGAACCTCTCGCCGATCCGGTCGAGCCGCGAGCTGCTCGCGGGCGGCGGCACGGCGTCGGGCCCGGTCTCGTTCATGAAGGGCTACGACGCGTTCGCCGGCGTGATCAAGTCGGGCGGCAAGACGCGCCGCGCGGCCAAGATGGTCATCCTCAACGTCGAGCACCCCGACATCGTCGACTTCATCAACTGCAAGGTCGACGAAGAGCGGAAGGCCTGGGCGCTGATCGATGCGGGCTACGACGGCTCGTTCACGGGCCCGGCCTACGCGTCGGTGTTCTTCCAGAACTCGAACAACAGCGTGCGCGTGCCGGACGACTTCATGCGCGCCGTCCTCGACGATGGCGAGTGGGAGACCAAGGCGATCATGACCGGCGAGGTCATGGACACCTACAAGGCGCGCGACCTGATGCGCCTCATCGCCGAGGGCACGCACGTCTGCGGCGACCCGGGCATGCAGTTCGACACGACGGTCAACGAGTGGCACACCTGCCCGAACACGGACCGGATCTACGCGAGCAACCCGTGCTCCGAGTACATGTTCCTCAACGACTCGGCGTGCAACCTGTCGTCGATCAACCTGATGAAGTTCGTCAAGGCCGACGGCGAGTTCGACGCGGTGGCCTACAAGGCGGCGGTCCGGACGATGCTCACGGCGATGGAGATCATCGTCGACAACGCGAGCTATCCGAGCGAGGCGATCGGGAAGAACAGCCACGCCTACCGGCCGCTGGGGCTCGGCTACGCGAACCTCGGCGCGCTGCTGATGGCGCGCGGCCTGCCGTACGACAGCGACGAGGGCCGCGCCTACGCGGCGGCGATCACCGCCGTGATGACCGGCGAGGCCTACGCGCACTCGGCGCGGATCGCGCGCGACCACGGCGTGCCGTTCTCCTGCTACGAGAAGAACCGCGAACCGTTCCTGCGCGTGATGCGGAAGCACCGCGACGCGATGCGCGACGTCAACGGGCGCAACGTGCCGGCGGATCTCTACGGCGCTGCCAAGGCGTCA
>JACPZW010000050.1 GCA_016195265.1 Acidobacteriota bacterium
CCTCCCACGCGCCCAGAAAGCCGGACGGCGATTGTCGACGTTCGCTTGGGGAATGGCTCGACATCCCCAGCGTAAGTACCGATTTCCGGAGAAATGTACAAGAGGAATCTCACGTCAGCGAATTTCCGAAAGGCATTGGCTGTAGCCCCAGCCGTCGTAGGTCCGGCGGACCATCAACCAGTCGCCGTCAGCTGGACGAGTAAGACGCGTCGCATCCACAGCCGAGTACGTTCGCAGGACTGACGGCATCGGCGCAGGTGGAGGCGGCGGTGGTGGTGGCGCCGGCGGCGCCTGAATCGTGTCCGGCCGCTGGACGATCACTTGGCCCCCGCGCAAGGCTTCGGCGGGTAAACCCATCACGATCGCGCAGAGCAACGCAGCGAAGATCGGACGCCTCATGTCACCCTCTCTCGTATCCAACTGGTGTGGTGAACGGTTTCGCCACGACGAGCGTGCCGCCGGCGATCGTCAGCGGCAGCGCCGGCAACGCGCGCGGCGCGGGACCGTCGATCACTTTCGCGCCGTCGCGCGGATCGAAGATTGATTCGTGGCACGAGCAGAAAAGCTGCTGCTCCCGCGCCAGCCACTGATCAATATCACAGCCGTTGTGCGTGCAGATCGACGTGTAGGCGACGACGCCGTCTGCGGCGCGCGCGCGTGTGTCCGCGGCAAGCGCGGCTGGATCGAACCGCAACAGGAGTACTTGATTAAGGCGCGAGCCGCTGCGGACGGTCTTGTCAGCCGGATCCATCGCCCACGCGGCCGTGTAGCCGGCGGCGAGCGGGATGTCGTTCGGCGTCAGCGGTGTCTTGCCGGCGTCCCCTACCTTTATTAACAGGTCGCCCGGCTTCGGGCGGACGGCGGCCGGATCGTCCTGCGGCGCCAAGCCCAGGCTCACCCCAAGCGCGCTCAGCAGAACCACGCGGCGGCCGGGGTCGTGTGGTGTGAAAGCCTTCAAGCCCCAAGAGGATACACGGAGAGCACTAAACCTTGGGCTTGACCTGTCCTGCACCGTCGCGCTGCTCCCAGCGCGGGCAATCCTCGCAGATCTCCGTGGTTTCCAGGCGTTTCGGGACGGCGTCGCGATGGCAGGTCCACGGCGTGGCTTCGGCATCGAGCCAGCCCGGGGCCGCCTCGAACAGCGTCGGCTCGGCCCACTTGCAGTTGTGCGCGCCTTTCTCCGCCGACGACTTCTTCTCGTCCATGGATCCCCCTCCCCGTCAGGACAGCGACGCCGCCGGCTACCGGAAATCCGGCAACCAGACGAATCCCGGTCTGACCTCGAGCAAGGGATGTACCGCGCCTGGCGTACAGTTGCCCGGCATGGATGCACCGCGCGCAGGCGCGCTCAGGCGCAGCCTCTCACGACGCGACCTGATCGTCTACGGCCTGTTGTTCATCGGACCGCTGGCGCCCGTCGGCGTGTTCGGCGTCCTCGACGCGCGGACGAGCGGCGCCGTCGCGCTCGTCTACGTGTGCGCGACGATCGCGATGGCGTTCACGGCGTGGTCCTACGCGCAGATGTCGGCGGAGGTGCCGCACGCCGGATCCGTTTTCGCGTACGTCACGCAAGGCATCGGCGGCCGCGCGGGATTCCTCGCCGGCTGGCTGGCGATGCTCGACTACTTGCTGATCCCGTCGGTCGCGTATCTTTTCTGCGGCATCGCGCTGCACGCATTGATCCCGTCCGTTCCCGCGTGGGCGTTCACGGTTCTTGCGTTCGCGCTGACGACGGCGCTCAATCTGGCCGGCGTGGGCGTCGCCGCGCGCGCGGGATTCGTCGTGCTGGCCGCAGAAGTCGCCGTGTTCGCGGTGTTCGTCGTGTCCGCCATCGTCGTCCTCGCGTCGCACGGCCCGGCGCGACCCTGGATGGCGCCGTTCACCGGCACCGCGGCTGGCGCCGACGCGTTCACGATCGCCGGCGCGGTGTCGGTCGCCGTGCTGTCGTACCTCGGATTCGACGCGATCGCGTCGTTCGCGGAAGAGAGTGAGGGCGATGCGCTGCAGATCGGCCGCGCGATCTTTTTCTGCCTCGCGACCGCAGGTCTGCTCTTCGTCGTGCAGACGTATCTCGCGGGCGTGTTGAGCCGGATCGATCCGGCGGATCTCGCGGCCCGGCCGGCCGCACAGGGCACGGCGTTCTACGATCTCGCGCGCGTGGCAATCGCGCCGTGGATGGCGACGCTGCTGGCGGTGACGAAGGCGATCGGTCCGGCGTTCGCGGCGATGAGCGGACAAGCAGCGGCGGCGCGGCTGCTGTTCGGTATGGCGCGCGACGGCCGTCTCCCGCGCGCGCTCGCAACCGTCGATCCGCGGCGCGGCGTCCCGCGCGCGTCGCTGCTGACCGCGGCGGCGCTGACGCTCGCCGTGTCCGTCTGGGCGGCGCGCAAAGACGATGGGCTGGACGTGCTCGTGTCGATTGTGGACGTCGGCGCGCTGGCCGCGTTCACGCTGCTCCACGCGTCCGTGATCGGCTACTTCCTCGTCTTGCGCAAGGGCTCGGCGCGGCTGGCGCATCGCATCGTCCCGATTCTCGGCGCGGCGGTTACGGTCTGGGTCATGGTCGCGGCGAGCACGCCGGCAAAGATTGTCGGAGTCACGTGGCTCGCGGCCGGGCTCGCCGTGATCGTCGCGCGGCGACGCGACGCCTGACGCGGCCCGGGTGTATAACTCCCCCGGCACTCTAGACGACCTGAAGGAGGTCCAGATGAAGCAGGGGAAGATTGGAATGATTGGCGCAGTCACAGCGCTCGCGGCTGTAGTGACCTATGGCGCGATAACCGGCGCGCAGGCGCCTGCGCAGGGACAGGCTCCGGTGTATCCGCCGCCCGCCGTGAAGATTCAGCCGGGGGACGCGCCCGCGTACGCGTTCGACATCACCAAGGCCGAGATCGACTACGTGATCAAGAACGCGCCGGCCAACCCGCCCGACCGCCAGCTCCGCGTGGTGGACATGGGCAAGTACAACCTCGGCGTCGGCATCATCCACCGCGGACCGACCAACGAAAAGCCGGGCGACCCGGTGCCGGTGCTGTGGCACGACTACACGCCGGAGATTTACTACATCACCTCCGGCTCCGGCGTCCTGACTACTGGCGGCGTGATCCTCAACCAGCGCCCGGGTCAGGGCGTTCCGAACACGATGAACGGCCCGAGCGGCAGCGGCACGGCCGGCCCAGGCTCCTACAGCCGGAGGGTCGGCCCTGGGGACATCATCATCATCCCGAACAAGGTCGCGCACGGGTGGAGCGGCGTGACGGACCACATCGAGTACCTCAGCTACCGTCCCGATCCGGATCGCGTGCTGCCGGCAGGCTGGGTCTATCCGCTCCTGCTGAAAACGGTGCCGCCTCCGGTGCCGACGCCCGGCGTCGGCCGCGGCAACGCCCCGGCCGCGCCGCCGCGCGACTAGACAGGCTCCGCTCGCAGGAACGGGCACGCGGGAACGCAAGCTGGTCGCAGCACGCTCGCCGCGCATCGGCTTGCGTTCCCGGTGTCTTCGCAGTGTGTCCAGGTTCTCTCGGTGAGGATTGCCATGGCTATCGCGATCAGCGTCAACGGCAAGGAACACGCGCTCGACGTCGAGCCGGAGATGCCCCTTCTCTGGGCGCTTCGCGAAACGCTCGGCCTCACCGGCACCAAGTTCGGCTGCGGCATCTCGGCATGCGGCGCCTGCACCGTCCTCCTGGACGGACGCGCGGTGCGTTCGTGCACGCTGCCGAGCTCCGCTGCCAACGGCAAGCACGTCACGACGATTGAAGGGCTCGCGCAGGACGGCGCGCTTCACAAGGTGCAGCGGGCATGGATCGCGCATCAAGTGCCGCAGTGCGGCTACTGCCAATCGGGCGTGATCATGGCCGTCGCCGGACTCCTCGCGCAGATTCCGAAACCGACCGACGACGAGATCGACGCGGGCATCACGAACATCTGCCGGTGCGGCACGTTCGCACGCATGCGCACAGCTATCCACGACGCCGCTGACAGCGTTGGAGTGGCGTCATGAAGAGCGGCAAGCTCAAGAAGTGGAGCCGGCGCGCCTTCATCGGTGCGGGCACCGTCGCCGGTGGAGGTTTCCTACTCGGCGTCGCCGGCTTCACGTTCGCACCAAGCCGGTACTCGCTCGTCTCCGCCGATGCGGCGGAAAAGGGTCAGCTCACCACCTGGATCACCATCACTCCCGACAACTTCATCACGATCCTGATCCCGCACTGCGAAATGGGACAGGGAACGCCCACGGCGCTCGCGATGATGGCGGCTGAGGAGCTGGAGGCGGACTGGTCGCTGGTCCGCGTGCAGGAAGCGCCGGCGCTGGACGCCTACGCGAACGGGTACATCGTGCGCGCCGCGGGCGGCAACTACGTGCCGGCCGTGATGGCGCGCGGCGTGGACTACGGCGCCTACAAGCTGGCGGAGTGGTTCGGCTTCCAGGTGACCGGCGGCTCGACCGCCGTGCGCAGCACGGGCGAGTACGGCATGCGCGTCGCCGGCGCCGCCGCAAAGGAAATGCTCGTGGCCGCCGCAGCGAAGCAATGGGGCGTCAGCGCGTCCGAGTGCACAGCGAAGAGCTCGCGTGTTACACACGCGACGTCCGGGCGCAGCGCGACGTTCGGTGAACTCGCGCGCGCGGCGGCCACGCAGCCCGTGCCCACCAGCCCCGCGCTCAAGAACCCCGACAGCTTCACGATCCGCCGCACGTCGCCGACCCGTCTCGATATCCCGTCCAAGGTGGACGGCAGCGCGAAGTACGCGATCGACTTCACGACGCCGGGCATGAGCATGCTCTATGCCGCGATCGAGATGGCGCCGGCCCACGGCGGCACGCTGGTGTCCGTGGACACCACGCCCGCGGACGCGATGCCGGGCGTGAAGAAAGTGGTGAAACTGGAGGAGGCTGTGGCGGTCGTGGCCGACAGCTTCTGGCGCGCGCGCCGCGCGCTCGCGTCGCTGAAGCCGGAGTTCAGCGATGCCGGGCACGGCGACGTGTCCACCGCCTCGATCTTCGCCGCGTTCGACAAAGCCCTCGGCGCGCCACCTGACGTGCCGAAGAACGCCGCGAAGGTGGTGACGGCGGACTATCGTGCGCCGTTTCTCGCCCACGCGACGATGTCGCCGATGGTGTGCACGGCGAAGGTCGAGGGAGACCGCGCCGAGGTCTGGACCGGCGTGCAGGATCCGCTGAACGCGCGGTCCGTGGCCGCCAAGGCGCTCGGCATCCCTGCGGCGAATGTCCACGTAACAAATTTCTTGTTAGGCGGCGGATTCGGGCGTGGACTGCCCTTCAACTTCGACTACGTGGACCTGGGCGTGCGCGTGGCGAAGGCGATGTCCCCGGCGCCGGTGAAGACGATCTGGTCGCGCGAGAACGACATCCAGCACGACTACTACCGCGGCGCGGCGCTCTCCCGTCACGCGGGCGCACTGGACGCGGACGGCAGGCCGCTCGCCGCGCACTCGAACTACACGGGCGGCGGCAACGGCGAAGCGGTCTTCATGCCGTATGCGATCGCCGCGAAGAACGCCAAAGAGAAGAAGGCGGTCCATCCGATCAGGCTCGGACAGTGGCGGTCGGTGCTCAATTCGCAGCACGGGTTCTTCAAGGAGTCGTTCATCGACGAGATGGCGCACGCCGCCGGCACGGATCCATTCGAGTTCCGGCGCGGACTGCTGGGGGATCAACCCCGGTTCAAGGCCGCGCTCGAGAAGGCGGCGGCCATGTCCAACTGGGGTACGCCGCTCCCGCCGGGTGAAGGACGCGGGATCGCCATCTGCGAGAGCTTCGGCACCATCGCCGCCGAAGTGGCGCACGTGGCGGTCTCACCGGAAGGGCGGCTCAAGGTGCTGCACGTCTACGCCGCCGTGGACTGCGGCGACGTGATCAACATGGACAGCGCGACCGCGCAGGTGGAGGGCGGCATCATCTTCGCGCTGTCGGCCGCGCTGCTGAGCGAGATCACCATCAAGGCGGGTCGCGTCGTGGAGAAGAACTTCCGCGACTACCCGATGATTCACATCGCCGACGCGCCGAAAGTCACCACGGCGTTTATCCGGTCCGATGCGCCGCTCGGCGGACTCGGCGAACCCTGCGTGCCGCCGCTGGCCCCGGCGGTCGTCAATGCGATTCACGCCGCCGTCGGCATTCGGGTTCGCGAGCTTCCGATCAAGAACACTTCGCTGAAGAAGACCTAGGTGGCGGTAGATGCGGGGGCGCCGCGCATTCACCAGCGCCTCCCGATCGCTATCGTCTGAACCGATCCAGCAGCCTGCCGATCGTACGGAGGGCCCCGTCCAGCACTTCTGGACTCGGCACCGGAACCCTGACGTAGTCCTCTCCGGTCTGCGGATCGCGGTGGACGAAGCGGAGTCCG
>JACPZW010000045.1 GCA_016195265.1 Acidobacteriota bacterium
ACCAGGTGATACTTGATGTCCCACACCGCGTGCGCGCTATGGTGGTACTCACTCACGACAGCCCCCTCTCAACCCGAGTCGGAGGCTGAAGCTTACCGCCTGAAAGGCGGTGGGATTAAACCTGGCACGTGGGCACTAAACACGAGCACGCTCATCAGTGGGGCGAGTACTTCGATTGGGGAAAGATTGCTGGAATCCAAGGGGTGGACGGCGCGCACTCGCCGATATCGGCCGACCGAGAGTCAGCAGTTTCAAATCGGATGGGCCCGTGGATGCGCATACTCGCCTCGCCAGCTGGCGCGTGGCAGGGTGCCGTCGCGCCGACGCCGTGGCGGTACCATCCGCTGACGCTGTATGCCATGGGTCGACTGCCGAAGGAGCAGGTTCCCGACATTACGTTGTTCGACGATCAGACGCAGTATGTGTCGCTGGCAGGGCAGGCAGTTACAGGCACCTTCAAGACGCGATCGATCTACGACATCATCGGCGTGCATGGAGAACGGCGCGGCCCGGTGGTCGGCGACGAGCTGAGCCAAGCGGTCGTACTGGTCTCTGCTCGCGGTTTGGCGACTCAAAGGGAAATGGACTATTGGAACTACTTCGCGCAGCGCATTGAGGATCCGAACCACACAGGTGTGTTTGGTGAAAACGGCGACGGTTCTTTTGATATCACCACCGGCATCGATCTCAAGACGGACGTGCGCCCGAAGAACGGCGCGCCGATCCCAGGCGATCATGCAGTCGACCTTCGTCCGTTCGGTGCCACGGACATCTACGGACTTATCCTGGACAGCCCATTCCCAGGTGAATTCAAAACGGGCGTTGAGACGCATATCGTCGGAACCGTAATGGATTCGTCCACCACGTCAGTGTGGTTTCGGGTGAACTTCTCCAACTTCACCAACCAGTCGGCGAGCCTGCTGGACGTGACCGCACCAGTTGCCTCGAGCGGTCGCTTCGATGCCGCCCTGAAGTTCCCGAGCGAGAGCGGCGGCGTGTACGGCATCGTGGTGACGCTGGTGACGCTTCGACCGTCTTTCCGTTCGCAGTACCTGACTCCGATCACCGTGACCGGCGCCAGGTGCGCGACAGCGCCAGGCGCGCCGAGCGGCCTGAGCGCGTCGGCCGGCAGCTCTGACATCCTTCTGGCGTGGCAGCCGCCGCCCTTGCAGGGGTGCGCCCTTACGTCCTACGTCGTCGAAGCTGGCAGCAGATCCGGGTTGTCCGACTTTTTCGCTATGAGCACGCGGTCGACTGCGACGTCGACGTCGCTGGACATGTCGGGCCTGCCGGCAGGAGTCTACTTTGTGCGGGTGCGCGGTCAATCGGTCATCGGCGTTGGTGCGCCGTCGAACGAAGTGACTGTCGTGCTTGAGAGGTGCTCGGGCGTGTCCGCACCGGCGACGCCGTCAATCTTCACCGCGACCGTGAGCGGATCGACCGTCACGCTAGCGTGGGCGATCGTGCCCGCGGCCACGACGTACGTCATCGAAGCCGGTTCAGCGCCAGGGTCGTCGAATCTCGCCAACAGCGATCTGGGCAGTCCGTCGGGCTCGTATGTCGCCCGCGCGGTCGGCCCGGGCACGTATTACGTGCGCCTGCGCGCGAAGAGCGCGTGCGGCGTCAGCCGTCCGTCGAACGAAATCGTCGTCGTGGTGCGGTAGCACCAGACTCAGCCGTGTCCGCAACGACGCTTGTTGCGCACTTCTTCATCGGTCTGACACAAGAAGGGGCTTTAGCTGCTCCGTGTCTCCGCACGCACGCAAGTGCGCGCAGATCCCGGACCCGCCTGCGCCATGATTCGACGAACAGGCTCTCTCGCGCTCGTTGGCCCGGCGCAGGCGGCTGCCGAACCGGCTCGACACGCCGGGCGTGCGATCGTCGAAACGCCCTGATTTGATGCGGTTGCGGGCGCGCTTCAGAACCAGAATGCTGTACTCAAATCGGCGAAGAGCCCGAGAAAGAACGTGAGCCGCGGCCCGTTAGATCGATTAAAGTACGATCGCCAGTGGGTCACTACATGGTGCGCTTTCGCCGGTTGCTGTCCTATGGCGTCTTGGGCGCGGCGACGGTCAGCGTCGTCAGTAGTGGGGTGTTGCGCGCGCCGCTGGCAGCGCCTCAGGCCGGACGCCCGCTCGATGATCGCGCCCTCTGGGCGAAAGTGTCCGCGAACTGGCAGTCGCTCGAAAGCGCAAGGCGTCTGAAGTACGTTCGGGATGCGCCAATCACTGCGGTGCCCGCGCCGCTCGCGCCAGTACACGCCTCGGTCGCCAGCGCGCTGCACGTCTACAACCGGCAGCTGGGCATCTACTCGCCCCGACTCACGCTTGACGACGATACACTCGAAGCTGAAGTGAGAGTGTTGGCGACGCGGTTCGAAGCGGGCGGCGACAAGTTCGACAGCGGTCAGATCGGCAAAGCGCTGCTCGAATCGGAAGCCGATACGCAGAAGAAGTACGACGAGTTGCTGAGGGACGCGCCCGAGTTGTCGCCCGTCGGCTACACGGCGTACCTCGTGTCGCGATACGTGAAGGAACCCGACGATTCGGCGCGCGTCGCTGACGGCGTAAACCGGCTGCTCATGACCTACGGGTTTCAAGGGTCTGCCAAGCTCGTCGACACGACGAGCTTCGATGCGGTGAAACAGCGTCTCGATGCGGGTGACATCCCGGTCACGGTTGGGAAGGGACGCTCGGAGATGATCGCGGGCTATCTGCTCGACGAGTCTGGCAACTATCTGATCGTCCACGACTCGAAGCGAGCCGCGGACACACGCGCAGCGGCAACGGCGCTGATGGTTCCCTCGGATCGCCGGAACCCTGGCGAATGGGCGAAGAAGCTCGAGACGTACCTCGCGAGTCAGGGCGAGTTGAAGGAAGACACCATCGTATCGCTCGACTCGAAGGAATTGCCGTCCGGCGTGGCGTTCGTGCCGGCCCGCGAGCTGGAGAACGTCCGCGTCGTCTCGATTGCGCGACCGTCGCGCGACCTCGGATCGCTCAAGACGATCATCCTGAGGAACCGACCGCGAACTGTGTCGCAATGATCACGAGGACGATCCGGTCGGTCCTGATTGTCCTTGTCCTTATCCACGCGAGCGCTACTTGCACGTTCGGTTGGGGATCGCTGACCCACTTCAGCTTCGGCGTCGCGTCCGCCAACGGGAGTGAAGCGTTTCAGAACCTTCCCGACACATGGCCGAGCCACGAGTGGTGGCACATCACGGAGTGGTTCTACTGGTCGCACGGTGTTCAGAGCACCGGCACCGCGCTATTCGGGGTCCCACCCGCGTCAATCGCGGTGCCGCTACTGCCTACGTACATCCAAGTAGCTCAAACGCCGGGCGAAATCATGTACGCATGGTGCAGACGCGCCGCCTCCTGCACTGCGCTGCAACATAGCACAGCCCTCGGGTTCATCAGTCACGACGCCGCGGACGCGCAGGTGCACTGGAGCTTTTTCGAGGGTGGCAACGCCACCGGTTGGCTGAGACACGTCCCGAAGGAAACCTGGGCCGACTACGTGGTCTACCTCAATCAGTTCAACGGCGGCTTCGACGGGCGCGGCAAGCCGACACTCCAACCGGCCCTTCCGAACCGGGGCGACGCCTCGCTCATCCACACGGCTCAAGAGGAGTTCGGTCGTCGGAAATTGAGCCTCGACGCGACGAAACAGGTGAACTTACCACCCGTGGAAACCCCGGCTGCGATCGATCGCCGAATCCAGGCGCATGGAACGGACATGCGCGACGAAGTGGCGCGAATGAGCCGTCGGGGATTCAACAGCTACCTACGAATTGCGAAGGAGCTGGGGTGGAGCGTCAACGAGCTCGAGCAGCGCTACAAGACCACGAGCCGCGTCGTGTCCACTGTCTACCAGAGTCACCCATGAGTGGGAGGTCGCCCCAGTACAGGCCGAGGCATCGATCAATCAGCCACCGCCGAACGTGCCTCAATATAGTCGAGCCACTCTCCGCACTTAGCGATGACGGACGGCTCCAACAGATGCTCGCCGACGCGTCTCGCGCACGAGGTCGTCGTGCGCGATCTTGGCGATGCTGAGCCGCCGTCGGCGCGGCGACACTAGCCGACGCCTCCTGAGGCGAAACTGACCGCCGTCGTATTCGCGCCACTGACGACGACGCCCACGCGCTCGCCGTCGGCCGGCCGATAGGCGCCTGACAGGACCGCGGCAAACGCGGTCGAGCCGCCCGGCTCTGCGACCACACGCAAGCCCTCCCATAACGTGCGCTGCGCCTTGAGGATGGCCTCGTCGCTCACGAGGACGGCGCGCGCGACGTGCGCCCGCGCGATCGGGAACATCAGCTCGCCGACGCGTTTCGGCGCGAGCGAGTCCGCCGCGACGCTGCCAGCCGGCGCGTCGACCGGTCTGCCGGCCTGCAAGGCATCGTGCAGCGTTGGCGCGCCCTCGGGCTCGACCGCGATGACGCGCGTCTTCGATCCGTACCACGCGGCGATCCCGCCGATCAGCCCGCCGCCGCCAACCGCGACGAGGACCGCGTCGAGTCCGGGCGCCTGAAGCGTCAACTCGAGGCCGAGCGTTCCTTGTCCAGCGATCGTTTCGATCTGATCGAACGCGTGGACCGGCATCGCGCCGGACGTCCGGCTCCACTCGAGGCTCGCCGCTAGGGCCTCGTCGTACCGCTCGCCGATGACCGTCAGGTCCGCGCCGTACGAACGGATCCGATCGATCTTGGCGGGGGAGGAGACCGTCGGGACGAAGATCCGCGCAGGCATGCCGAGCGTCATTGCGGCGTACGCGACCGCCGCACCGTGATTGCCGCCGGATGCCGCGACGACGCCCGCCGCGGGCGGATTCCGGGTGAGCAGGTTCGCAAACGCGCCGCGCGTCTTGAACGAGCCGGCGTGCTGCATCTGCTCGAGCTTCAGCGTCAACGTAAATGGCGGCAACCCGAAATCCGCGCCACTGATGCGTGCGATCGGTGTCATGCGAATGTACGGCGCGATCACATTGTGCACGCGTTCGATGTCGGCTCGGCTGACGGCCAGTGTCATACCCCGGCGATCTTACCTCCGTGTCCGCCGTATCCTCCGTGGTCGATCCATCCCGAATGACACGCCTTCGACTTGCCCCGATCCTCTGGACGCGATCCGTCGCGCTGCACGATCAGAGGGTCACGGCGGCCGCGGCGTGAATCCGGTGGCGGTTTCCCGGCTGTACCAGGTGATCGAGAAGCGGGCAGAGCAAAAAAGTCCGGCGAAAGCCGGACGCCGCGCTAGCAGGGTCCTTGCATGGGATCCGCGTATGCCTACGTCCACGACTTCTCCCACGACGACGGACACCGGCTTCGCCATGCGGCTCCTCGGCGCGGCCGCGCTCGATCCCACGACCTACGAGGAAGTCGAAGCCGACCGCGGCGCGACCGGCCAGGCATGCCTCGTGGTCGTGCTCTCGAGCATCGCAGCCGGGATTGGCGCGCGCGGGTTCGGCGGCGGCTCGCTGACGAGCATGGTCTTCATCAGCGGCATTGCCCTGATTTCCTGGGCGGCGTGGGCTCTGGTCACGTTCGAAATCGGCTCGCGCATCATGCCTTCGGCCGACACGCAAGTGGATATCGGCGAGCTTCTGCGGACGATCGGCTTTGCTGCGACGCCCGGCATGCTCCAGATCTTTGGAGTCGTCCCCGGCGCCGCCCTGCCCGCGTTCGTGATCACGTGGATCTGGATGCTGGCGGCAATGGTGGTCGCCGTGCGGCAGGCCCTCGACTTCACGAGCACGGCCCGTGCCGTGGCCGTGTGCGTTCTGGGCTGGGTTCTTGCCCTCGCCATCGCCCTCACACTCGGCTTGTTCTTCGGGCCAACGGTGTCGTAACCTTGATCTAGTGCCAGCCTGGTATCTGCGCTCGCGGCGCCGTGAGCGCTAACACACTTTTGTCACAGGACCGGCGTCTAAGTTGACACTGCCGCTTCATGCACATAGCTAGCCGTTTGCCCCGGTTTTACCGGTCTGCCGCCGCCGTCCTGCTGGCGTCCGTGCTCGCCCTGACCGCCCACCGCATCGACGTCGCCGCGCAGAGTCAGGCGGGGAAGCTGGCGACGGTGCTCGCGGATCTCGTGCAGGCCCTGCCACAGGCGGCCGCCGCCCCGGCGCCAGCGGCCGGTGGCGCGGGTGGCGGCGGTGCCGCCGCATCGGCCGTGTCGTACGACGCGTTCCCGCCGTCGGTGCAGGACGCGATCCGCGGGCGCTGGCTGCGCATCGATCAGAACAACGCCGCGCAGTTGTCCGTGCTGGTGAGTGAAGTCAGCGACGCCGTGGTCGGACAATTGACCGCCGCGGGCGCGACGATTGAAATCCGCGACGCCGCGCGGCGCCGCGTGCAGGCGCGCGTCCCGCTCGACCGGATCCAAGCCGTCGCGGCGCTGTCGAGCGTCGACGAGATCCGCCTGCCGACCTACGCGCGCCGTCGCGCCGGCGCGGCTGTCAGCGAAGGCGACGCGATCCATCACACCGACGTCGTACGCGCGCAGTGGTTCCTCGACGGCACGGGCGTGCGGGTCGGCGTCATCTCCGACGGACTCAAGGGCGTGTTCGATGCGAACTGCACGACGTGCGGTGGCGTGGCCAGCGGCCCGATCTCGACGGGCGACCTGCCCGCGTCGCAGGGTGCGCGCAACGCGAGCGGCGTGCTGACGTCCTCGATCGGCGGCATCGTGGCCCGGTCGTTCGCGGCCAACGGCGACCTCGAGGGGCTGCCGCCCGCGACGCCGGCCTGCGGGTTTGCGGGCGCCGGCGGCGAGGGGACCGCGCTGCTCGAAATCGTCCACGACCTGGCGCCGTCGGCGAGGCTCTCGTTTGCCAACTTCGACACCGATCTGGAGTTCACTCAGGCCGTGAACTTCCTGGCGGCGTCGAACGACGTCGTCCTCGACGACATCGGCTTCTTCGGCGTGCCGCTCGACGGCACGAGCGCAATCTCGACCAACACCGCCGCGGCGCTGAACAATCCCGCGTTTCCGATTCGCGCGTACTTCACGGCGGTCGGCAACGATGCCGACGAACATTATTACGGCGCGTACACGAACTCGGGCGTCGACGGCTCGACCGTGGGCGGCATCACGAATACCGGGAAGCTGCATCTGTTTCAGCGCACGTCCGACACGACCGACGTCCTCGGGCTCGGCGCGCAGCCGTACAATGTCATCGCGCTGCCGGCCAACGGCGAGGTGGCGATCTTCCTGAGCTGGGACGACAAATTTGGCGCGTCCGCCAACAACTACGATCTGTTTCTCGTGCAGCAGAGCACGGGGCGCGTGGTGGCGAGCAGCACCACGGTGCAGAACGGCCGGCAGGATCCGACCGAGTTCATCGACTACGTCAACCGCGGCAGCCAGGACTTCTTCCGCATCGTCGTGCAGAACGTCCGCGACGCCGCGCAGCCGAAAAACCTGAATCTGTTCTCGTTCCAGCCGGAGTGCGCGACGGGCGGCCCGCTGCTGCTGACCGCGGGCCGGCACGAGCGGGTCAATTACAACACGGCGACGCGCAGCATCTCGGCGCAGAGCGACGCCGGCGGATCGCCGGTCGGCGTCGTCGCCGTCGGCGCGATCTGCTCCGCGACGGCGGCAGCCGCCGCCCGCTTCGGAAGCACGACGCCGAACGAGTCGTGCCTGGACGTCTCGAACTCGACCGCCGAGTTCTACAGCAGCCGCGGGCCGACAATCGACGGCCGGGTGAAGCCGGACGTCGCCGGGCTTGACGGCGTGTCGATCACGGGCGCGGGCAGCTTCAGCAATCCCTTCTTCGGCACGTCCGCGGCGGCGCCGCACCTCGGCGCGATCGCGGCCGTCGTGCTGCAGGGCGCGCCGTGTCTGCTGAGCCGGTCGACGTCGACGATTGACGCCGCGTCGGCGCGCAGCACGCTGCGGAATCTGCTGGTCAGGACGGCGGATCGTCTGGGCGATCCGAATCCCAACAACGTTTTCGGCACCGGCCGCGCAAATGCGCTGTCGGCGGTGCAGGCGACGCTGCCGGTCTGGAACGGCCGGGCCACGCTGAACGTGGACGGCAACATTCCGGGCGGCGCGACGCTGACGCCCGCGCGGTTGGGCTTCACGGATCCGAACAACTGCAGTCTCGTGTCGCTGAATTGGACGGGCGGCTGCGGTACGGCGCCGGGCGCCACGATGACATGTCCCTTCGGCGGCAACGCCGTGAGCGTCTCGGCCAGCAACAACGGTTACGGCTTCTCCGACGCGCACGACATCACGATCGTCGTGTCGAACTTCGCGGCGGCGGTCTCGCCGGCCACCGCCACGCTGACGGCAGGCAAGTCGGCCGCCTTCACGGTCACGCTGACGCCGCAGATCGCGCCGTTCCGCACGCCGATCACGCTGACGTGCGACAGCGCCACGCTGCCGCCGCAGACGACGTGCGCGTTCAATCCGCCGACGGTGACGCTCGGCCCGATCCCCGTGCAGTCGCGGTTGACGCTGACGACGACGGCGGCGACGGCCTCGGGCGAGGTTAATTCATATTTCTTCACGCGCATCCGGCCGACGCCCCCGATGGTGATGTGGGTGCTGTGGCCGTTCGCTGCGGCGCTCATCTGGAGCGCACTGCCACGTTCGCGTGGCCAGCGTCAGCGGCGCGCCGCGCTCGCGGTCTGCGCGCTGACGCTCGCGGGCGTGCTCGGTCAGGCGATGGTCGGCGTGGTGGCTGGCGCGGCCGCGGGCATCGCGCTGTTCCCTTCGTCGCTCACCTTCGATATGCAGGTCGTCGGCACGACGGCCCCGGCGCAGCTCGTGTCCATCAGCAATCCCGGCGCCGACGCGCTGAGCATCACGACGATTTCGGCCTCGGGCGATTTCGCTCAGACCAACAACTGCGGCACGTCACTGGATCCGGGCGCCAGCTGCACCGTCAGCGTCACGTTTGCCCCGGTGACCGTGGGCGCGCGGACCGGCTCGCTCTCGATCATCGACAGCGCCGCTGGCAGCCCGCACACGGTCAGTCTGGCCGGAACCGGCGGCGTCGTGCCGGACAGCGGAACGCCGGCCGGCACCTACGCCATCGGCGTCGGCGGAACCTCCGGAACGTTGCTCAACACGGCCGTCCTGACGCTGACCGTACAATAAAGACCGAGATGAAAAAGACCCTCGCCGCGATTCTGAGTGCCGCGCTGTTGACGATGTCGATGGGGACGGCCGCCTGCAGCGATCCGACGCCGCCGGCCGCGCCGACGCCGGTCACGCCGACCGTCACCGAAACCTTCACCGGTACGCTCACGCTGGCGGGCAACAACAGTCATCCGTTCGTGGTGAATCAAGTCGGGGGCTTGCGCCTGAGCCTGACGGGCGTCTCGCCGAGCGCAGCCGTCGGCATCGGCGTCGGCACGCCGAGCACGGCGACCGGCACCTGCACCTTGCTGGCCAATCTCACGGCTGTCGGCGGACCCGGCGTCCAGATGTCGGGCACCGCGACGATCGCCGGGGGCTACTGCATCGCCGTGTTCGACGTCGGGAACCTCGTCGAGTCGGTCAACTACACGATCACGGTCCTGCACTCGTGATGAGACGCTCAGGCGCACCGGCGCTCGCCCTCGGGCTTGCACTGCTCGCGGCGGCCTGCGGCAACAGCAGTTCGAGCACGAGCTCGACGGCCGCGACGACCACGACGGCGCCGACGGCGACGCTCACCACAGACACGATCACCGGCACCGTCGCGGTGCGCGGCAACGACTCGCACACCTTCACGACGTCCGCGACCGGCACGGTCACGGTCCTGCTGACGGCGGCGTCGCCGCCGGCGACGGTCGTGATGGGCGTCGGCATCGGCACGCCGAACGGCTCGGCCTGCACCCGGCTCACCGGCGCGTCAACGAACACAGCCGCGGGCGGCGGCCCCCCGCCGGGGATCATCACCGCGGGCTCGTACTGCATCGTCGTCTACGACGTGGGGAATCAAACAGCGCCGGTGGTATATACGATCACAGTCAGCCACCCGTAACACGCGAACGCGGATGCCAGTCTCCCATCACGAGCTCACCAGTCTCGCGGCCACGCATGACATCATCAGCGTCGGCATGCTGGCCGACGATGTGCGCCGCGGCCATCACGGGCGGACGACGACGTTCGTGCGCGTCGCCGACGTGGCGTCCGACGCCGGCGCGCCGGTCTCCGTTCCCGCCGCGGCCGGCGAAGTGCGCATCGTCGGCGTGCCGCCGAGCCGCGCCGCGGCCGTCGAACGCGTGCGTCAGGTGGTGGAGGCCGCGCACGGCGTCCCGGTGTCCGGGTACTCGCTCAGCGATCTCGAGCAGCTGGCCGTCGCCGAGGCGGTCACGCTGCGGTCGCTGCTCGAGGAATTGCGCGCGGCCGGGCTCGAGCTCGTGGCTGAAGCGCCCATCGATCGGCTGCGCGATGCGCGGCGGTCGATCGAAGAAGTCAACATCGCGGGCCTGGTGCTCGCGCGGCTCACCGTCGATCAATCGCCCGCCGCCGATCCGCTGCCGTTTCTCAAGACCGTGGCCGAGCTGCAGCGCGCGGTTGCGGTCCTTCGTGTCTTCGCGCCGCTGCCGCGGCGGATCAATCCCGCGGCGCCGACCACCGGATACGACGACGTGAAGCGCGTCGCGCTCGCGCGCATCGTCGTGGACGCGGTGCCGTCCATTCAAGTGGACTGGGCGCGCTACGGTCCCAAGCTCGCGCAGGTCGCGCTGACGATGGGCGCCGACGACGTGGACGGCGTCTGTCCGGACGAGGATGCGGGCGACGGCCGCCGGCGGTCGGCGCTCGAGGAGATTCGGCGCAACATCCGCGCGGCGGGGCAGGAACCGGTCGAACGCAACGGCCGCTTCGAAACGAGGACACAGAGGTGACGGAGAACGCAGAGAGATTGCGCCACGGAGACACGGAGCGCGTTTTGCGTACTAGTCTCTGCGTCTCCGAGTCTCGGTGGCGTACTCCCTTGGTGTTCTCCGCTCCCTCGGTGATCTCCAGTTGAAACAACTTCGTCTGGGCGCGGTCGGCTACCTCAACGCGCGCCCGCTGGTCTACGGCCTCGATCGCGCCGACCGGTTCGTTCTTCGCTACGACATTCCCGCTGATTGCGCGCGCCTGCTGCACGCGGGCGACATCGACCTCGGCCTGATTCCGTCGATCGAGTATCTGCGCGGCGGCCCGTATGCCATCGTGCCCGGCTTGAGCATCGCGTCGCGCGGCCCGGTCGCGTCGGTCGCCATCTACACGACCCGTCCGATGGCGGACGTGCGATCGATCGCGATGGACGCGAGCTCGCGCACGTCCGTCGCGCTCGTCAGCGTGCTGTGCGCGCGGCTCTTCAAGATCGCGCCACGCCTCGAGGCCCGCGGTCCCGACCTGCGCGACATGCTCGCGCACGCCGACGCGGCGCTCATCATCGGCGACAACGCGCTGATGCTCGATGAGGCTCAGCTTTCAGCTGTCAGCTCTCAGCTGTCAGCGAGTCTTCAGCCACCAGCCACCAGCCACAAGTCATTAGGCGGGTTTTCCCAGCCACCAGCCACCAGCGACCCGGCCTCAGCCCTCAGCCTTCCGCCCTCCGGGATTGTCCAGCCCTTTGCCCTCAGCCCTCTGCCCTTGATTGAAAAGATCGATCTCGGCTCTGCATGGACGGGAATGACCGGCCTGCCCTTCGTCTATGCGTTCTGGGCGGGACGTCCGGGCGCGCTGGACGCGCAGGACGTGGAGGCGCTCACGCGCGCGCGCGACGCGGGCGTGCGCGAGGCCGACGCCATCGCGCAGTCGTACTATCCCGACTCGCCGGCGCGCCAGGCCATCGGCGCGCGGTACCTGCGGGATAATATCAAGTACCATCTCGGCGGCGACGAGCGCGCGGCGCTCGAGATGTTCTATCGGTATGCGGCCGAGGCCGGCATCGTGCCGGAGGCCGGGGCGCTTCGGTTTTTCTGAGGCGGCTCCAAACCGCCTCCGCCAAGGCTACGGCGGTCCGCCGAAGCATTTGCGAAGGCAGGAGTAGGCCGGGTCCTTTTGGACCCGGCAGGGATCATGATCGATCACATCGCGAACAAGGTCCGGGCGGGGGAGCGCGTGAGCGCGGCCGAGGCGCTCGAGCTGTACCGCGAGGCGCCCACGGCACTGCTGGGCCGGCTCGCCGACGGCATCCGCGCGCGCAAGCATCCGGACGGCGTCGTGTCGTACATCATCGACCGCAACGTCAACTACACGAACATCTGCGTCGCGAAGTGCAACTTCTGCGCGTTTTACCGGCCCGTCGGATCGGCCGAGGGCTACGTGCTCGGCTTCGACGAGCTCTTCCAGAAGATCGACGAAACGATCGCGGTCGGCGGCAGCCAGCTGCTGCTGCAGGGCGGGCACAACCCCGACCTGCCGCTGACGTGGTACGAGGATCTGTTTCGCGCGATCAAGGAACGCTACCCGGCGTTCAAGCTCCACGCGCTGTCGCCGCCTGAAGTGATTCATCTCTCGCGGCTCTCGCAGCTGCCCGTGCCGGCGATCATCGACCGCCTGATCGCCGCGGGCCTCGACAGCATTCCCGGCGGCGGGGCGGAGATTCTGGTCGATCGCGTGCGGAAGCTGCTGCACTGCGACGGCAAGGCGACCGCGGACGAGTGGCTCGGCGTCATGCGCCACGCGCATCGCGCCGGCCTCCGCACGACGGCGACGATGATGTACGGGACGGTGGAGACGGACGAGGAGTGCCTCGAGCACCTGCTGCGCCTGCGCGCGCTGCAGGACGAAACCGGCGGCTTCACCGCGTTCATCACGTGGAGCTATCAGCCGGACCACACCGAGCTCGCCGGCCGCGAGGCGACGGGCATCGAGTACCTCCGCACGCTCGCGTTCGCGCGCATCGTGCTGGACAACTTCGACAACCTGCAGGCGTCGTGGGTGACGCAGGGCGGCAAGGTCGGGCAGCTGAGCCTCGCCTACGGCGCCAACGACATGGGCAGCGTCATGATCGAAGAGAACGTCGTCCGCGCCGCCGGCGCCAGCTACTGCATGGACGAGGTCGAGATCGTGCGCAACATCGAGGACGCCGGCTTCGTGGCCAAGCGCCGCAGCATGCACTACGAGATGCTGGGCGATCCGATCTTCCGCGAGCGCGAGGTGCCGCGCATGCTCGAGCTCGCGACCGCGCGCGAGGACGGCGACACGCACGTGCCCGACGAGCTGCTCAACTATCCCGCGCGCAGCCGCGCCGGCAAACAGCTGCGCATCATTCCGAATTGATTCACTACCACGCGGCGTGGATCGTTCCGGTGAGCGACCCGCCCATGCGGGACGCCTGGATCGCCGTGGATCGCGGCCGTATCGCCGCGTTGTCGCGCCGCGGGCCGACCGATGGATCGCGCGAAGTCGACCTCGGCGACGTCGTCGTCCTGCCGGGCCTGGTCAACGCGCACACCCATCTCGAGCTGTCGTACCTGCGCGAGGAGATTCCGCCGGCGTCGCAGTTCGTCACGTGGGTGCGGCACCTGATCCAGACGCGCCGGATGCATCCCGATCCGAAGGCGCCGGAGATCCTCGATGCGATCGATCGCGCCCTCGCCGAGGCGGTCTCGTACGGCACGGCCATCGTCGGCGACATCAGCAACACGCTCGTCACGTTCGAGCCGCTGACGAAGAGCGAGCTGGCGGCCGTCGTCTTCTACGAGCTGATCAGGTTCAAGACCGACGACCCGCAGGGCTTCGTCGAGAAGGCGCGCGGCGAGCTGGACGCGCTGGCGCCGACCGAACGCGTCCGCGCCAGCCTCGCGGCGCACGCGCCGTACTCGGTCGCGCCGCTCGTGCTGCGCGCGATTCGGCAGGCCGTCGAGCGCGATCCGTTCGCGCCGTGCAGCGTGCATCTGTCCGAGTCGGTGGAGGAGATGGAGTTCATCCGCCGCGGCAGCGGACCGTGGCGCGAGATGCTCGAGGAGCTCGGCTCGTGGGATCCGGCCTGGGTGCCGCCCGGCGGCACGCCGGTGGAGTTTCTCGAAGCCAGCGGATTTCTCGACGCGCGCGTGCTCGCCGTCCACGGCGTGCAGATGACGCCGTCGGATCTCAGCCGTCTGGCGGCGCGGGGGACGACCGTGGTGACGTGCCCGCGCAGCAACGGCCACACCGGCGCCGGCGCGCCGCCGCTCGTGGACTTCTACGACTCCGGCGTGCCGGTGGCGGTGGGCACCGACAGTCTGGCGAGCGCGCCGGATCTGAACATCTTTGCGGAGCTCGCGACGATGCGCGCGCTGGCGCCATCGGTGCCGGCGGCGACGCTGATCGAGAGCGCGACGCGCGTTGGCGCGCGGGCGCTCGGCTTCGACGGCGACTACGGGACGATCGAGCCCGGCAAGGCGGCGCGGCTGCTGGCGGTCGCGCTGCCGTCGGAGAGCATCGATGTGGAAGAATATCTGGTCAACGGAATCGGACCGGAGCAGATACGGTGGGTTGAATAGGAATAAAGTTAAAAGTGAAAAGATAAAAGTTAAAAGTCCGGACTTTTCAGTTTTCACTTTTCAGTTTATGTTCCTGTCACGCCTCAGTACATACGGTTCTTTCGTCCGAGTCAGTCACTCTGTCTTCGCCCTTCCGTTCGCGCTGGCCGGAGCGCTGCTGGCGGCGCGGCAGACACCCCTGACCTGGCGCGTGGGCGTGTGGATTCTCGTCGCCATGGTGGCGGCCCGCAGCGCGGCGATGGGGTTCAACCGGCTCGCCGACGCGCGGCTCGACGCGCTGAATCCGCGGACCGCGAGTCGTGAGTTGCCGCGCGGCGTGATGACCGCCCGCGAGGCGACGGTCTTCGTGACCTTCGCGTCGGCCGTGTTCATCGCCGCCGCCTGGCGGCTGAATCCGATCTGTCTGGCGCTGTCGCCGGTCGCGCTGGCGATTGTCTTCTGGTATTCGCTGGCGAAACGCTACACGACCTGGACGCAGCTGTTCCTCGGCCTGGCGATGGCGGTCGCACCGGTCGGGGGCTGGCTCGCCGTCGGCGGACGCGCGGGATGGGAGCCGTGGCTGCTGGCGGCGGCGATCGGCTTGTGGGTCGGCGGGTTCGACGTCCTCTACGCCTGCCAGGATCTCGATTTCGACCGCGCCCACGGCCTGCGGTCGATTCCCGTGCGCTTCGGCGTGCCGGCGTCGCTCGCGATTTCCCGGGTGATGCACGTCGCCGCCGTGGCGTGTCTGGTGGCGCTCGCGTGGGTGGCGCCGCTCGGCGCGGTGTACCTGCTCGGCGTGGCACTCGTCGGCGCGATGCTCGTCTACGAACAGTCGCTCGTGCGCGCCGACGACCTATCGCAGGTCAAGCGCGCCTTCGACCTGAACGGCTACGTCGGCATTCTGTATCTCGTGACGCTGGTCCTCGCACTCTATGGCCCCTGGAAGTCCTGACGCGCGGCGTCCGTCGATCGCCCTCGCCATCACCGGCGCGAGCGGCGCGCTGTACGCGACACGGACGCTCGCGGCGCTCCTCGAGCGCGGCGTGCACGTCGAGCTCGTCGTGTCGGATTACGGCCGCCGGCTGCTGCACGATGAGCTCAGCGACGTGGCCTCGGTCGATCGCCTGATCCCGTTCCTCGCCGGCAAGTACGGCGCGGGCGTGGAGGCCGGCTCGATCACGCTGCTCAATAATCGCGATCACGGCGCGACGCTTGCGAGCGGCAGCCACGGCTGCTCGGCCATGGCGATCGTCCCGTGTTCGATGAAAACGCTCGCGGCCATCGCGCACGGCCTTTCGCGCAGCCTGATCGAGCGCGCGGCCGACGTCATGCTGAAAGAGCAGCGGCGGCTCGTGATCGTGCCGCGCGAGACGCCGATGAGCCTGCCCCAACTGCGCAACATGGTGCTGTGCGCCGAGGCCGGCGCCATGATTCTGCCGGCGATGCCCGCGTTCTACCAGCAGCCGAAGACGCTCGACGACCTGGCGGATTTCATGGCCGGAAAGATCCTCGCGGCCCTCGGCTTCGAGCACGACTTGTATCCCGCCTGGACCGGCAAGGCCGGTGGTTGATCTTTCCAAGGCCCCCGATCGCATCGCCGGCATGTTCGACGCGATCGCCGGGCGGTACGACCTTCTCAATCACCTGCTGAGCGCCGGGATCGATGCGCGCTGGCGGACGCGGGCCATCGCGTCGCTCGATCTGACCGGCCGCGAACGCGTCCTCGATCTCTGCACCGGCACGGGCGATCTCGCGATCGCCGCGCGTCGGGCGCACCCGCCGGCCGGCCGCGTGGTCGGGATCGATTTCGCGGGCGCGATGCTGCGCGTGGGCCGCGCCAAGCTGCAGCGGGCCGGGCTGGCCGACCGGATTGCGCTCGTGCGCGGCGACGCGACGCGGATTCCGGCCGGCTCCGGCACGGTCGACGCCGTCACGATCGCGTTCGGCATCCGCAATGTGCAGGATGTCGCCGCGGCGTGCGCGGAGATCCATCGCGTGCTGAGACCCGGCGGGCGGCTCGCGATTCTCGAATTCGCCGTGCCGACGGCGCCCGGCATCAGCGCGCTGTATCTGTGGTACCTCCGTCACGTGCTGCCGCGCGTGGGACGCCTGGTCTCGCGGCACGACGCCGCGTACGGATACCTCCCGGCGTCAATCGACGCGTTCACCGCGCCTGAGGAGTTTGTGAAAATCCTGCGGCAGACGGGCTTCGTCGACATCGTCCCCGTCTCTCTGACGTTCGGAAGCGTCGTACTTTACACAGCTCGAAGAGGCTAGAGGCTGAGGACTGGTTCTTCAGCCACCAGCCACCAGCCACCAGTCACCAGTCCGTGGCTGTTATACTCGTTAAGTACTTCATGTATTTCGATTTCGAGGATTACCACCCGGACATCACACCGGTGGGCCGGGCGATTTCGTGGCGCGAGGGTGTGCTGCTGTCGATCATCGTCCACCTGGCGATGATCATCGTGATGCTCCTGTTTCCGCGCTGGTTTCCCTTCGACGAGGCGGCGGCGCGCGCGCGGCTGCACGCCGCAGAAGTCCGTCAGGCCGAACAGCCGGCGCGGTTCGTGTTCGTGAGCCCGAAGCTCGAGCGCAACGTGCCCAAGCCGCCCGATCGCGGCGAGGCGTCTGACCGCGATCGCCTGGCGCGCGCGCCGGAGAAAGCCGAGCGCCCGACCAATCCGCTGCCGTTCTCGCGCGGCAATACGCCGGAGCGCGTCGAAGAGCCGCCCAAGCAGACCGCGCGCGGGCGCGGTGCCGAGCCGGATCCGGCGGCGGGGCAGCCGGCGCAGAACATGCAGACGCAGAGTTCGCCGCAGATGCCCGAGTCGCAGTCGGCGCTGCAGCTGCCGAAGCCGCCGCAGGCGCCGCAGAGCGGCGCTGGTGGACGCGCGCCGGCCCCTGGCGGATCGCTCGGCGACGCCCTGCGCAATCTGGAGAGGTACACGCGCAGCGAAACCTTTGACAACCAGGGCGGGGTGGGCGGGCAGTTCGGTCCTGAAATTCAGTTCGATACCAAAGGTGTCGAGTTCGGTCCGTGGATCAGGCGCTTCATCGCGCAGGTGAAGCGGAACTGGTTCATCCCGTACGCCGCCATGTCGATGAAGGGGCACACGGTGATCACGTTCAACGTGCACAAGGACGGATCGATCACCGACATCACCGTCGCCGGACCGTCGCCCGTCGAGCCGTTCAACACGGCGGCGTTCGGCGCGCTCTCCGGATCGAATCCGACCCAGCCGCTGCCACCTGAGTATCCCGCCGACAAGGCGTTCTTCACCGTGACGTTCTTCTACAACGAAGTGCCGCCGCGGTGAATGATGAAATGCAGAAATGCAGAAATGCAAACGGCGCGCCTCTGCATTCTTGCGTTCGCGCATTCTTGCATTTGAACCATGCTGACCCGTTCGCAGCAGCTTGGTCTGCTCATCCTCCTCGTCGTCTTCGTCATGTACGTCCTGATTCGCGCGCGGTGACATGCCGCGTCCGCTGATTGCCATCCTCGGTCCGACGGCCACGGGCAAGAGCGCGCTGGCGCTGGCGATTGCCGAGGCGCGCGGCGGCGAGATCATCAACTGCGATTCGACGGCGGTCTATCGCGGCTTCGACATCGGCACCGACAAGATCGCCGCCGCCGATCGCCGCGGCATCCTCCACCATCTCATCGACACCGTCGATCCCACCGAGGAGTACACGGCGGCGCAATTCGCGCGCGACGCCGCGGCGGCGATCCGCGGCATCCAGGCGCGCGGCGCGCTGCCGATCCTCGCGGGCGGCACCGGCTTCTATTATCGCGCCCTGACGCGCGGGCTCTTTCCGGGCCCCGGCCGCGATGCGGCGCTGCGCCAGCGCCTCGAGTCGATCGCCGGGCGGCGCGACGTGACGTTTCTGCATCGGCTGCTGCGCCGTGTCGATCCGGAGTCGGCGCTGCGGATTCAGCCGCGCGACCTGAAGCGGCTGGTCCGGGCGCTCGAAGTGTACTTCCTGACCGGGCGGCCGCTCACGGCGCACTTTGCGGAGACCGTCTGTCCGATTCCAGAGGTGGACGTCGTCGCGATCGCGGTGCGGCTGCCCGCCGCGGACATCTCCGAGCGCGTCACGCGTCGCGTCGACGAACAGTTCGCGCGTGGCCTGCTGGACGAGATCCGGGCGCTGCTGGCGCGCGGCATTCCCGAAACCGCACGGCCGTTCGGCGGACTCGTCTACCGTCAGGCGCTCGAGCACCTGCACGGGGTCCGGGACGAGGCCGCGACGCGCGCGCTCATCGCGCAGGAGAACCGCCGCTACGCGCGCCGCCAGTTGATCTGGTTTCGCAAAGAGCCTAATCTTGTTTGGCTCGATGGTCCCGGCGAGTCAGCCACGACGATCGCTGACGCGCTGCGCGTGATCGATCAGCAGCTCGAGTGAACTATGCCGCCCGCTTCGGAACCTAAACACGCCCAGGCGAACATCCAGGATGTGTTCCTCAACTACGTGCGGCGCGAGAAGCTCACCGTCACCGTGCGCATGATGGACGGCAGCGAGCTCGAGGGCCGCATCAAGAACTTCGATCGCTTCGCGCTCGTGCTCGATCACGGCGGCGCCGATCACATGATCTTCAAGCACGCGATCGCGGCGATCAAGACGCCGAGGCCTGTCGCGAATTACTTCTCCCACCAGTAGCGACGGCGTGACTTCGCAGTCATTCCCATCATCGCCGTTCGGACGTGTGATCCTCATCGTGATGGACAGCGTCGGCATCGGCGAGTTGCCGGACGCGGGCGCCTACGGCGATCGCGGCAGCGACACGCTCGGCAACATCGCGAAGCGGCTTCCGCTGGCGGTCCCGACGCTGCGCGCGCTCGGCCTCGATCGGATCGCGGCGATCGGCCGCGCGCCATCGGGAGAGCCGCCGGCGGCCGCGATCGGCCGCATGGCCGAGACGTCGGCCGGAAAGGATTCCGTCACCGGTCATTGGGAAATGATGGGCATCGTGCTCGACCGCGCGTTCCCGGTGTTTCCGCACGGCTTCTCCAATGCGGTCCTCGCGGAGTTCTCGCGGCTGACCGGGCGCGGCGTCCTCGGGAACAAGGCGGCGTCGGGCACGCAGATCATCGACGAGCTCGGGCCCGAGCACATGCGGACGGGCGCGCTCATTGTCTACACGTCGGCGGACAGCGTCTTTCAGATTGCGGCGCACGAAGCGATCGTGCCGATTCCCGAGCTCTACCGCGCGTGCGAGCTCGCCTACAAGATCGTCGGCGAGGGGCCCGGTGTCGGTCGCGTGATCGCGAGGCCGTTTGTCGGATCGCCGGGGCAGTTCACGCGGACGTCGAACCGCCACGACTACGCGCTTCCGCCGTCGGGCGAGACCGTGCTCGACCGCGTGAAGGCGGCGTCGCTGCCGGTCGTCGCGATCGGCAAGATTTCCGATTTGTTCGCCGGGCGCGGCGTGACAAGCGCGGTTCACACGACGAGCGACGACGACGGGATGGATCACGTCGAGCGGCAGATGGCGAGTGTGGACCGCGGATTGATCTTCACCAACCTGGTCGACTTCGACGCGCAGTACGGCCACCGGAACGACGTGGCCGGCTATGCCCAGAATCTCGAGCGCTTCGATGCGCGTCTGGCGGCGCTGCTGCCGCGGCTGCGCGAGCGCGACCTCCTCGTCGTCACCGCCGATCACGGCAACGACCCGACGACGCCGAGCACGGACCACTCACGCGAGTACGTGCCGCTGCTGGCCGCCGGTCCGCGCGTGCGGCGCGGCGCGGAGCTGGGCACGCGCAAGACGTTCGCGGATCTCGGGCAGACTGTGGCGGAGATCTTCGGCGTCGGACCCATGGCCCACGGGACCAGTTTCCTAAAGGACCTCACGACGTAGAACGCAGAGATCGCAGAGAACGCAGAGTAAGATTTGGCAGCTCTGTCTCATGGCGCGAGCCCGCGCAGAGTATTATCTAATCTCGCTCTGCGGTCTCCGCGGTCTCTGCGTTCCTTATTCTTTATGACGAGTCTTCGTGAACAGCTCGAGGCGCGCGAGCGTGAGATCCTGGCGCCGCAGGCGGCCCGGAGCGCCGAATCGCGCGGCCGTCTGCGTCCCGAAAAGGAAGACGACGTCCGCCCGGCGTTTCAGCGCGACCGCGATCGGATCATCCACTGCAAGGCCTTCCGCCGCCTGAAGCACAAGACGCAGGTCTTCTTCGCGCCGACCGGCGATCACTACCGCACGCGCCTGACGCACACGCTCGAGGTCTCGCAGATCGCGCGGACGATTGCCAAGGTCCTGCGGCTCCATGAGGAACTGACCGAGGCGATCGCGCTCGGGCACGACCTCGGGCACACGCCCTTCGGGCACGCGGGCGAGCGCGTGATCGACGCGCTGGTGCCGGGCGGCTTCAACCACTACGAGCAGAGCCTGCGCATCGTCGACGTGCTGGAGAACGACGGCCGCGGCCTGAATCTGACGTGGGAAGTGCGCGACGGGATCGCGAAGCACTCGAAAGGGAAGTCCGGCACGCCGGTCGGGATGACCGGCGCGTTGCGCGCGAGCACGATCGAGGGGCAGATCATGCGCGTCGCGGATCTCATCGCCTACGTGAATCACGACATCGACGATGCGACGCGGGCGGGGCTGCTGAAGGCGGAGGATCTGCCCGGCGAGCCCGTCGCGATTCTGGGCGGCTCGTCGTCTGCGCGCATCGCGACGCTCGTGAAGGACGTCGTGACCGAGTCGCTCGCCGGCAACCTGACCGAGATCCGCATGAGCGACCGCGTGCTGAAGGCCGTCCTCGACTTGCGCAGCTTCCTGTTCGACGCGGTCTACGAGAACACGATTGCGACGGCCGAGTTCAAGAAGGCGAGCGGAATCCTGAGCGGACTGTGGGAAAAGGTGCGCGAGCGGCCGGAGGAGTTTCTCGATCTGAAGACGATCGAGAACGAAGACCTCGACGCCGCCGCGCGCGACTTCCTCGCGGGCATGACCGACCGCTACGCCGTTCGGCTCTACGAGCAGCTGTTCATTCCGAAGCCATGGGCGATTGAGTAGACGTATGGGGTAAGTGGGTAAGTGGGTAGTTGGGTAATTGGCCGGGGGACGCTCATGGCACTTCCGTCGCTGAGCACTCCGCAACTCGTGTTCATCTTCGTCGCCGTGCTGATCCTCTGGTCGATCTTCAACCGCAGCGCGAGATCGTAGTCGGTGCAGTTGATTTGTAGGGCGGGTCCTTGTGGACCCGCCGACGCCAGGGTCTCTTCCCGCCGCACCGGCGGTGCCGGTCGTCACATTCCACCTGCCACCACTCCGCCCCTAGCCCCCAGCCCCTTCTCCAAGGTATATTGGGAAGTTCCATGTTGCTGGATCTCCGCAAGATAGGGACGCCGCTCGAGCGGTACGAGAAGGTGTACGCGCCCGAGGCGTTCGGGTCCGGCCCGGCCGACGCCGGCAACGACGTTGACTTCCGTGTGGCGGCGCCCGTCACGCTGGCCTTCGACATTGTCAAGGACAAGGAGACGTTCCGGCTCGCGGGAAGCGTCCGGACGACGCTCGGGCTGACGTGCAGCCGGTGTCTGGAGCCGTTCACGCTGCCGGTGGACGCATCGTTCGACCTCATGTACCAGCCGCACGCCGAGAATAAGGGCGAGGGCGAGCTCGAGATCGAGGAAGACGACTTGACGACGGCGTTCTACGAGCACGACGAGATCGACCTCGGGCAGCTGATGCGCGAGCAGTTTTATCTGTCGCTGCCGATGAAGCCGCTGTGCCGCGCGGACTGCAAGGGCCTCTGCCCGTCGTGCGGCACGAATTGGAATAGCGCGACCTGCGAGTGCAGGCGTGAGTGGGAAGATCCGAGGTTCAAGGCGCTGAAGGAATTGAGAATCAAGAATTCGGAATTAAGAATTAAGAATTAAGAACTGAAAACTGATAGCCGAAAGCTGAGAGCTGACCAATGCCGAATCCCAAACGCCGACACTCCAAAACCCGCACCGCCAAACGCCGCACGCACGACGCGCTGAAGGCCACCGGCCTGGGCGAGTGCCCGCACTGCCACGAGCCGAAGCCACCGCACCGCGTGTGCGCCAACTGCGGCTACTACCGCGGGCGCCAGGCCAAGGCGGTTGACGAAGATTAACGCCGTCCGGTGCTGAGTGCTTGGTGCGGGGTGCTTGGTGCCGTGCGGGGTACTGAGTGCTGAGTGCACTCAGATCGGCACGCCGCACCGTGGCACTCGGCACAGCACGATGCACCACGCACCCGGCACGGCACCCGGCACCTAGCACCACGCACCCGGCACCCCGTCAATGATTTGGGTCGCAGTTGATGCCATGGGCGGCGACGAAGGCCCCCGCGACGTCGTCGACGGCGCGCTCGCCGCGACGCGGCATTTCGACCTGGGCGTGGCGCTCGTCGGCGGGCGCGCGGCGCTCGAGGCCGAGCTCGCGCGGCACGGCGAAGTGGACCGGAAACACGTCCGGCTCGTCGACGCGCCGGAGGTCGTGCGGATGGACGAATCGCCGTCGGCGGCCCTCAAGCGCAAGCCGGGCGCCTCGATCACGCGAGCGGCTGAACTCGTCGCGCGCGGCGATGCGTCCGCGCTCTTCAGCGCCGGACACACGGGCGCGACGGTGATGGCGGCGCACGGCGCGTTCGGCATGCTGCCGGGCGTCGATCGTCCCGCGCTGGCCGCGACGATTCCCACGCGAGGTCAACCCGCGGTGCTCGTGGACGTTGGGGCGAGCGTGGACTGCCGGCCCGCGCACCTGCTGCAGTTCGCGGTGATGGGCTGCATGTACGCGCGCGTCGCCTTCGGCATCGAGACGCCGCGCGTCGGGCTGCTCTCGATTGGCGAGGAGCCGACGAAAGGCAACGAGCTGACGCGCGAGGCGCACAAGCTCCTGAGGAGCGCTCTGTTGACCTTCATCGGCAACGTCGAAGGGCGCGACGTGTACGGCGGGAAAGCGGACGTCATCGTGTGCGACGGCTTCACCGGCAACGTCGCGCTGAAGATCAGCGAGGGGCTCGTCGACGCGATGCAGGGATTTCTGAACGAGGAACTGTCCGGCACAATCACCGAGCGGCTCGGATCGATGCTGACGCGCCGCGCGCACCGGCACTTCCGGATGCGGATGGATTACTCGGAGTACGGCGGCGCACCGCTGCTCGGCGTCGCGGGCGTGACGATCGTCGGGCACGGCCGCTCGAGCGCCAAGGCGGTCCGCAACGCCGTCGCGATGGCGTACCGCTTCGCGGCGAACAACTTCATCTCGCGCGTGGAGCGCGAGATCGCCGCGGCTGCGCCTGCCGCCTCGACCTCTCCGCGCGGGGGCGATGCGCGCGCCGGCGGGGTAGGGGCCCCGCATAAGTAACGTCAATGCTCGCATTCCTCTTTCCCGGACAAGGTGCGCAGAAAGTCGGCATGGGCAAAGCCCTCGCCGACGCGTTTCCCATCTGTCGCGACACCTTCGCCGAAGCCGACGCCGCGCTCGGCGAGCCGCTCAGTCGCATCATCTTCGACGGCCCCGAGGATCGGCTCATCCTCACCGAGAACACGCAGCCTGCGATCCTGGCGGTCAGCACGGCGACGTGCCGGCTGCTGGCGTCACGCGGCCTGACGCCGGACTTCGTCGCTGGCCACAGCCTCGGCGAGTACTCGGCGAACGTCGCCGCCGGCACGTTCGCGTACGCGGACGCGTTGCAGATTGTCCGGCGCCGCGGCCAGTACATGCAGGAAGCGGTGCCGGTCGGGACGGGCGCGATGGCCGCGATCCTCGGCCTCGACGCCGAGAAGGTCGCGCAGGCGTGCCGCGAAGCATTGGAGAATGGCGCGGCGCAGGGCGAAGTCGTCAGCGCGGCGAATCTCAACGGCGCCGGCCAGATCGCCATCGCCGGGTCGGCGAACGCCGTCGCGCGCGCGGGCGAACGCGCCAAGGCGCTCGGCGCGAAGCGCGTCATCCCGCTCGCTGTCAGCGCGCCCTTCCACTGCGCGCTCATGAAGCCGGCCGAGGATCGGCTGGCGCCGGAGCTGCGCGCGCTGCGCGTCAGCGACCCGCGCGTGCCGATCGTTGCCAACGTGGACGCCGAGCTCAAACGCCGCGCCCCTGAAGCGATCGACGCGCTCGTGCGCCAGGTCTCCGCGCCGGTGCGCTGGGAAGCCGTCATCGCGCGCCTTGCGTCGGAAGGCGTCACAACGTATGTTGAGGTAGGGCCGGGAACGGTGTTGAGCGCGCTGGTGCGCAAGATGCACCGTGACGCGGCCGCGTTCAACGTCGGCGGTCCGGACGATCTCACAGCGATGGCTTCACTGCTGAGGCAGGCCTGAAGGCCTGCGCTACTTCCTCATGTTTGAGTTGACCGGAAAAGTCGCGCTTGTGACGGGTGCGTCGCGAGGCATCGGGCGCGCGATCGCCGAACGGCTCGCGTCGCGCGGCGCGACGGTCGTGGCCGCGGCGCGCGGCGATCATGCAGGCGCGTGCGCGGCGGCGATTACGGCGAGCGGCGGCCGCGCCGAGGCGATCAGCCTCGACGTCACCGACGCGTCGGCCGTCGGAGCCGCGCCTGGCGACGTCGTCGCGAAGCACGGCCGGCTGGATATTCTCATCAGCAACGCCGGTATCACGCGCGACCAGCTGCTCATGCGGATGAAGCGTGACGACTGGGACGCGGTGCTGGCGACGAACCTGACCGCGACGTTCCTGCTGGCCAAGGCCGCCGTGCGGCCGATGGTGAAGCAGAGCGCCGGCCGCATCATCGCCGTCAGCTCGGTCGTCGGGCAGATGGGGAACGCAGGGCAGACCAATTACGCGGCGTCGAAAGCGGGGCTCATCGGGTTGTGTAAGGCGCTGGCGCGCGAGGTCGCGTCGCGGGGCATAACGGTGAACGTGATCGCCCCGGGCATGATCGAAACGGACATGACGCGGGCGATCGCGGAGAAGGCCCAGGTCGACTGGGCGGCGCAGATTCCGCTGGGCCGCCTGGGCGCGGCAGACGAAGTGGCCGCGGCGGCGTGCTTTCTTGCGTCCGACGAGGCGTCGTATATTACAGGGCACGTACTGGCGGTCAACGGCGGGATGTACATGTAGGAGGAATGAATGGCGGTAGCCGACAAGGTCAAGAGCATCATCGTGGAGCAGCTGGGCGTCGACGAAGAAGAAGTGACGCCGGATGCCTCGTTCGTGGACGACCTCGGCGCGGACTCGCTCGACACGGTCGAGCTGGTCATGGCGTTCGAAGAGGAATTCGGCATCGAGATCCCGGATGAGGATGCCGAGAAGATCACGCGCGTGAAGGAAGCGGTCGAGTACATCGACTCCCACGCGAAAGGAAAGAAGTAGGGGCCGAGCTTGCTCGGCCCTGACCCCTTGCCGGACCCCAAGAATCACACATGACCAACAGACGACGGGTCGTCGTCACGGGCATCGGACTGGTGTCGTCGCTCGGCATCGGCACCGACGCGAACTGGGCGGCGATCGAGGCAGGCCGGAGCGGGATCGGTCCCATTACCAAGTTCGATGCGGGGCAGTTCACGACGCGCATCGCGGGCGAAGTGCGCGGCTTCGACCCGCTGCAGTTCATCGACAAGAAGGACGTCAAGAAGATGGACGTCTTCATTCAGTACGCCATCGCGGCGTCGCAGTTCGCGATGGACGATTCGACGCTGCAGATCACGCCCGACATCGCCGACCGCGTCGGCGTATTCATCGCGTCGGGCATCGGGGGGTTCACCACCACCATCGAGCGCGAGCACAAGGCGCTGCTCGAGGGCGGCCCCCGCAAGATCTCGCCTTTTTTCATTCCGTCGGCCATCATCAACCTCGCCGCGGGGCAGGTGTCGATCCGCTACGGCGCCAAGGGGCCGAACTCCGCGACGTGCACGGCGTGCTCGGCGTCGGCGCACGCGATCGGCGACGCGTTCGAGATCATCCGCCGCGAGGACGCGGACGTCATGATCGCCGGCGGATCCGAGGCGGCCATCACGCCCATGGGCGTCGGCGGCTTCGGCGCGATGCACGCGCTGTCCAGGCGGAACGACGAGCCGGACCGCGCCAGCCGTCCCTTCGACAAGGATCGCGACGGCTTCGTCGTCGGCGAGGGCGCCGGCGTCCTGATTCTCGAAGAGTACGAATTCGCGAAACGCCGCGGCGCGCGGATCTACGCGGAGCTCGTCGGCTACGGCATGAACGCGGACGCGTATCACATCACCGCGCCGTCGGAAGACGGCGACGGCCCGTTCCGCGTCATGGGCACCGCAATCAAGAACGCGGGCATCGAGCACCGGCAGGTCGACTACATCAACGCGCACGGCACGTCGACGCCGCATGGCGACAAGGTCGAGACGATCGCGATCAAGCGCTGCTTCTCGCCGCACGGACGCATTCCGCCGGTGTCGTCGACCAAGTCGATGACCGGGCATCTGCTCGGCGCGGCGGGCGGCCTCGAAGCCGGCATCACGGTGCTCGCCGTGCACCATCAGCTGGCGCCGCCGACGATCAACCTCGATCACGCCGACGCGGAGTGCGATCTCGATTACGTGCCGAACCAGGCGCGCCGGATGCCGATCACCTACGCGCTGTCGAATTCGTTCGGCTTCGGCGGAACCAATGCGGCGTTGCTGTTCAAAAGAATCGACGGTAACGCGTGAATTGGGTAACGGGGTAAAAGGGTAATTGGGTAATCTGGTGCGCGCTCGATTGCTCAGCGAGTCAACTACTCAACTACCCAATTACTCAACTACCCAATCGACTTAGTTCATGCGTATTGCCGTTTGTATTAAACAGGTTCCCACGCGCGAGTGGCAGCCCCGCCTCAACGACACTCAAACCTGGATTCGCGAGCAGGACGCCAGCTTCGAGATGAACGAGCCGGACGCCTACGCGCTCGAGGAGGCGTTGCGGCTGAAGGAGAAGCACGGCGGGGAAGTCGTCGTGTGCTCGGCCGGTCCGTCGCGCGTCGCGCAGGTGATCCGCGAAGCGCTCGCGCGCGGCGCCGACCGGGCGATTCACGTCGAGGACGATGGGCTGGCCAGCGCGGACGCGTTCGTCACGGCGGAAGCGCTCGGCGCGGCGATGAAGGACGAGCACTTCGACCTGATTCTGACCGGCCTGCAGTCCGACGATCAGGGCTTCGCGCAGGTCGGCGTGATTCTCGCCGAGCGCCTCGGCCTGGCGCACGCGACGATCATCATGGAAGTGCAGATCGACCCTTCGGCAAGCTCAGGGCAAGCGGCGACGTTGCGAGTCAAGCGCGAGCTCGAAGGCGGCTGGTTCCAGTGGGTCGCGATGCCGCTGCCGGCGGTGCTGACGATTCAGAGCGGCATCAACCAGCTGCGCTACGCGACGCTCAAGGGCATCATGGCGGCGAAGAAGAAGGAGATTCGGACGACGCCCGCCGCGGCGGCCACGCCGAAGCAGCGCATCGTCAGCCTGTACGTGCCCGAGAAGGGTAAGAAGACGCAGCTCATCAGCGGAACACCGGCTGAAGCCGCGAAAGAGCTCGTCCGCAAGCTTAGAGACGAGGCGCGGGTAATTTGATCCTCGTTATTGCGGAACAAAAGGACGGAAAGCTCAATCGCGCGACGTGGGAGACCCTCGTCGGCGCGCAGCGGCTCGCGACGGAGTCCAGCGCGTCCATCACCGTCATCGTGCCCGGCGCCAACGGCGCGTCCGTCGCCCCTGTAGCAAATGACCTCGCCGCGGCGCAGGTGGCTGAGGTCGTCACGCTCGAGCATCCGGCCCTCGAGCCGTACACGCCTGATGGATTTACGGCGACGCTGCAGGCGGCGATCGCGCAGCTGTCGCCGGCCTACGTGCTGCTGCCGCACACCTATCAGACCAGGGACTTCGCGCCGAAACTCGCCACGCGCCTCGACCGCCCGATCATCACCGACGTGACAGGAGTCAGAACGGGCGGCGCGGGCGTGGCGTTTGTCCGGCCGATGTTCCAGGGCAAGCTGACGGCGGACGTCATGCCGATCGGGCCCGGCCCGCACTTCGTCACGTTCCAGATTGGCGCGTACCGCGTCGATCAGGTGATGAAAGGCTTGCAGCCGGCGCCCGTGCGCGTCTTGAATGTTACGGTCGACGCGTCCGCGATCAGGCAGAAGCCCGAAGCGCCGTTCCAGCAGGCCAAGCAGGCGGTAGACCTGTCGCAGGCCGAGCGCATCGTCTCGGTCGGCCGCGGCATCAAGGAGCAGGCGAACATCGCGCTCGCGCAGAAGCTCGCCGAGGCCATCGGCGCCGAAATCGCCGCGTCCCGTCCCATCTGCGACGCGGGCTGGCTGCCGATGGAGCGCCAGGTGGGGAGCTCCGGGCAGACGGTGGCGCCGAAGCTGTACCTCGCGCTCGGGATCTCGGGCGCGATTCAGCATCTGGTCGGCATGAAGGGCTCGAGCACGATCGTGGCGATCAACAAGGATCCCGACGCGCCGATCTTCGAGGTCGCCGACTATGGGATCGTCGGAGATCTCTTCGAGATCGTCCCGGCGATCATCGAGGCTGTAAAGAGCTGACAGCGCGCAGAGACGCGGAGACGAAGAGGGATTAGCCACAGAGCCACTGAGGCACGGAGGTGTTCGACGCGGGCGGCCTGCCGGGCAGGCCGCGTGGCCGGTCGGAAGCCGGAGCGCAAGCGACGACCGACCGCCTATGCGTCGTTTGCGCACCGGCTTACGACCGGACGACGCCGCTTTGCGGCTCCCGCGTCGAACACGGTCTCCGGAGCCTTCTTCTCTCTGTGACTCCGTGACTCTGTGGCCCGTTCTATTCTGTGATCTCGCGTCACTCGGTGGCCTCGGCGTCATAAACCTAGATGCAGACCCTGGCGTTCTGGATCCTGCTCCTCGCGTTCATGGGCGCGTTCGCGGCGCAGGTGGCGACGCGCGTCCGCCTTATTGCCGCCGCGTCGAACACCTTCTCCGTTGATCAGCTCGGCTTCCGCGTCCGCCGCTTCCTGACCGACGTCGTCCTTCAACGCCAGACCATTCGCGAGCGGCCCGTCCCGGGTCTCGCGCACGCGTTCGTGTTCTGGGGCTTCGTGGCGTTCGCCGGCTACACGCTGATTGAGTTTCTCTTCGGCCTCGGCATCGTCGATCTCACAGGGACGCCCTGGTTCCGCGTGTACCATCGCGTGCTGGCGCCCTTCGCCGCGGCCGTCCTCGCCGGCATTGTCTTTCTCCTGATCCGCCGCGCGTTCGCGCGCCCTGTTGCGCTCGGCGCGACGGTGTCGATCGAGTCGATCGTCATCGGGTGCTTCATCGCGACGCTGATGATCACGTTTCTTCTGACGTTCACGATCGGCGAGGGCAGCATGGCGGCGCGCGTGAACTGGTGGGTGCACGCGCTCGTCATCCTGGCGTTCATGGCGCTCATCCCGGCGTCGAAGCACTTTCACCTCGTGCTCTCGCCGGTCACCGTGTTCCTGAAGTCGCCGGAGCTCGGCAACCTGCCGAACCTGGATTTCGAGAAGGAACAGGTGGGGCTCGAGACGCTGAAGGATCTGGGCAGCAAGAGCGTGCTCGACGCGTTTACCTGCGTCGAGTGCGGGCGCTGCCAGGTGAACTGCCCGGCGTGGGGCGCGGGCAAGGAACTCAATCCGAAGGAGATCATCCTGCAGACGCAGCACGCGCTGTTGGCGGGTGAGCCGGGGAAGAAGCTCGGCGAGGTCTACTCCGAGAAAGTCCTCTGGCAGTGCACGACGTGCGGCGCGTGTGAGAACCAGTGCCCGGTCGGGATCGAGCACCTGCCGATCCTCATCGGATCGCGCCGCGGCCTCGTCTCCAACGGCGACGCGCCGGAGTATCTCGGCGCCGTCTACAACCACCTCGAGCGGCGCGGCAACATCTGGGGCCTCGGCGCCGACCAGCGGCAGAAGTTCGTCGAGTCGGCGCGGCTCGAGACGTTCGATCCGCGAAAGCACGACGTGCTCGTCTGGCTCGGTTGCGCGGGCGCCTTCGAGGCGGACTTCCAGAAGTCGCTGCGGTCGATGTTCGAGATCCTGCGCAAGAAGAACGTCCGGTTCGGCGTCCTGTCGAAAGAGAAATGTACCGGCGATCCCGCCAAGCGCACCGGCAACGAGTACATGTTCCAGGAGCTGGCCAACGCCAACATCGAGGAGCTGAAGGCCGCCGGCCCAAAGACGATCGTCACGTCGTGCCCGCATTGCGTGAAGACGATCGGCAACGACTACCGCAAGTTCGGCTACGAGGTCGAGGTCGTCCACTCGTCCGTCTTCGTCGAGGAACTGACGCGCGACATGATCAGTAGCGCGAGCCTTTCAGGCGAGCGTGAAACGGTAACGTTCCACGATCCCTGCTACCTCGGGCGCTACGCGGGCAAGGTCGACGAGCCGCGCGCGCTCCTGACGCGCTTCGGCGCCGACATCAGCGAGCCCGAGCGCAATCGCGAGAACCCGTACTGCTGCGGCGCGGGCGGCGGCCTGCTCTTCGCCGACAAGGAGGAAGAGCCGGGCACGCGCATCAGCGACGTGCGCTTCAAGCAGCTCCAGGCCACGGGCGCGAACACCGTCGTCACGGCGTGCCCGTTCTGCTCGATCATGCTCAAGGGCGCGCAGGCCAGCGCCGGCCCTGGAGGTGATGCCACGCAGTTCGTGGACCTGATGACCTACGTCAACGGAAAGTTGCAGCCGCGCGCGTGACCGACCCTCCAGGCTGGCGCGCCTCGGGGTTGAAGCGGCGGCAGGCGCGGCTGATCTCGATGGCTGGCTACCGCCTGATCCAGCTGCTGGGGTCGACACTGCGCTGGAAGACCGAGGGCCTGGAGCATTTCGACGCGATCGTCCGCGGCGGCCGCCAGCCGATCATGGCGTTCTGGCACGGCCGCATTCTGCCTGCGACGTACTACTTCCGCCGCCGCGGCATCGTCGTGATCACGAGCGAGAATTTCGACGGCGAGTGGATCACCGGCATCATCGAGCGCTTCGGCTATGGCACGGCGCGCGGGTCGACGTCACGGGGCGGCGCGAGGGCCCTGCTGCAGCTGGCGCGCGAGTTGGAAGGAAAGCGGCCGGCCGGTTTCACGATCGACGGCCCGCGCGGTCCGGCGCGCGTGGCGCAGCCGGGCGCCGTGTGGCTCGCGAAGGCGACCGGCCATCCCGTCCTGCCGTTTCATCTCGAGGCCGATCGCCACTGGACGCTGAACAGCTGGGACCGCACGCAAATCCCGAAGCCGTTCTCGACTGTCGCGATCGCGATGGGCGAGCCGTTCACCGTGCCGGTCGATGCCGACGAGAAAGGGATTGAGACCGCGCGACTCCTGCTGGAGCAACGGCTGGGGGCGCTTGAAACCCGCGCGCGACAGCTGCTCGACCCCAATCTGCAATCTGAAATCAATCTGAAATCTGAACTCTGAACTTTGTCTCCATCTGGAATGGGTGAAAGCCCTCACCTGTAGGTCAGAAGGCTGTGCGGGGCGCGGTGCAGGCCGTGTGGGAGTTGGGAGTCCGCCCGCGGCGGCCTACGGTCGCTCGGTGCGGTCGGCGACGTATTGCCGACGCGGCACGTGCGGTGGCGCCGGGTGCGGCCGACGCGCGAGGGACGGCGCGCGGGGGCGATGCGCGTGCGGCCCGTCGCTCTGCGCCTGATCGCGGGCACGCATCGCGCGGTGGCGGCGGAGGTGTCACCGGGGCGCGTCCACCAGGACCTGTACGATCAGCGGTGCGTGGTCGGGGTGCACATTCTGCCGCTGCGGGAGCGGGTCGCCGAGGTCGGCGAGTTGATCCAGCAGCGGCTTGTGCTCTTCGCGCGTCGCCTGGGGCGGCCGATGCGCGGGTACACGGACGCCGCGCGGCAGTTTCCGGTGGGTGAGGCGGGGCCGGGGCCTGTCCGCGCGCTGGTAGACGCCCTCGCGCGCGCGCGTGGGGTGGCCGAGCAGGCGCGGATCGACGCTGGCGACCTGCCGGAGGCGATTGCGCACCGGATCCTCGTGGTTTCGCCCGCCGCGGGGTCCCGTCCGCAGTCGCGAGTGGCCCGCGCGCACCCGCCGCGCCTCGTCGAGCGCGCTCCGGAGGCGATTGAGCACCGCGTTATCCTGGCGTAACGGCGTCGCGAGTCCGTTGAGCTCGGCCATGACGCGCGGCGTGCGCAGATGCACATCGACGAACGCACGAGGTGCGGAGGCACGTCGCGCGGGGAGGCGGTCCGGACGACGCTTGCGAGCATCTGCGGACGGTCGGCGCCCGCCCAGGAGCGATGCCCGCCCGCACTTCTGCCAGAATTCCTCGCTCCGTACAAGCCGCACGAGACCCCCTAATCAATTACTCCGTTTTTCGTTCAGTTTCCTCGGCGCAGTGACCTATCCTGTCACAGCCACGAGACATGATTGCCATCCTGCAGCAATCGACCGTCTCTACCGAACGGATGCGCCAGAGTTGACTGCGAACCATTTCCCGGTCTTGCTGCGATTTGGGGGCTGATAGGTGTTGCCGCACAGCGCGAACGAGTGGCTGCGCAAGGCGTTGGGTCTCTCCGCGGGTGAGACGCCGTTTCCATGGCAGGAGGAACTCCTCGCGCGCTTCCTGGCTGGCACAATCGAGCGGTCTATCGACATCCCGACAGGGCTCGGTAAGACCGGAGTCATGGCGATTTGGCTCGTAGCGCGGGCATGCGGCGCGGAGCTGCCTCGTCGACTCGTGTACGTTGTGGACCGGCGCGCAGTCGTTGATCAAGCAACGAACGTCGCCGAAGACCTTCGCAAGTACGTAGACGCCGATCCACTGCTCAAGAAAGCGCTCGGGTTGGCCGATAGGCGCGCGTTGCCGATCTCGACGTTGCGTGGTCAACATGTTGACAACAAAGAGTGGCTAGTAGATCCAGCTTCGCCCGCCATCATCGTGGGCACGGTCGACATGATCGGCTCCCGGCTTCTCTTTGAAGGCTATGAGCTTCGAACACGCACGACCTGAGGCGGGTGAGAATCGCAGGGTGCGCTACGCAGCGTGGGGTCAAGTCGTTGTGCCCATGCTGGCCCGACCGGCCGTTGCAGGCACTGCTGTCGGAATCCCGGTCCGGAGGTTTCGGTTCGACCTCGATCTTTCGGGCAAGAACAAAGTCGTCGCATTTGCACACGAGGAGACCAATACATGACTGCCGATTCGAACCAGACTCCAGCGGTGCTCGATGTGACATCTGAGATTCTCGACAGCTGGGCAACTGACTCGCAGGGGCCCATCGCGCTCTTTGAAGCAGAAGCTGCTACCGGCTGAGGGCGAAGGCGGCGTCATCTTCCCGCCGACGTACGCTGACATCGGCTACAACATCGACACTCTCTCGGATGGCACAAGGGTCGCAATGATTGACAGTGTCGGGTCTCAGGCGAATCGGCTGGAGCCAATCTTCAAGGCTGCCCCGGACGGCCAGGCCAAGAACCCACTGTCCGATCTCGTTCCGCAGATTGTTATCGTGCTCCAACCCGACAAGAAGAACGAGAAGTCCAACGGCGAGAAGCGCTCGATTTTCGATTTGGCGCATCGAAGCGCGGACGCTGTCGTGCAAGCGTCGCCTACTCTGTCGACGGACATGGCGAGAGCGTTCGAGGCGCTCAGGCGAACGGGAGATGCGGGCCCCATCTGTACGCTGGCGCCGACGTCGCTCGTCTTCGGTGTTTGGGACTCCCGCGGCGGCACAGGGGAAAAGCGTCCGCGCCTCGTGCGCTCCATCATTCGGGCTTGGGACGTTGAGCCACTTCACGCTGCCGCGCAGTTCACTTCGGTCTGGAAGGCGCTCGACGATGGCCAGCGCGGAGAACTTGAAAAGGAGGCCGAGAAACAAAAGACGAAGCTTTCAGTGAAGGGCCTAGCGGACGCCCCTGCGACCTTCCGCAAGGTTGGCAAGAACGCGGCCAAGAATATGCCCGAGTATCGTGACGGGTCGCCAAATCCCGAGCGCCGTGTTCTTGGTGGCATCCGCGTCAATGGTCGAATAGAGCGCGAACTCACAGTGAATTTGATAGCGCTTCGGGGTATTCGCGGCAAAGACGCCGCAGAGACGGCGAAGATCCAAAAGTACTTGCTGGGGCTCTCACTGGTCGCGGCAACAACAGAGATCGATCTGTTCTTGCGAGAAGGATGCCTGCTCCGTTATGCAGCGGAGGACAGATGGGAAGTAGTGCCGCGACGCGGGGATCCGACGCCAGTGAATCTTGCGTCGATCGAATCGCACACCTTGATTCAGAACTACGCTATCGACGCGACGAGTCCGTTCAAGGCGCAGTGGCCGAAACAGTTCGAGCACAACTTCGATCTCAAGAAAGCACGGGAATTGCTCGCAAAAAAGACTGACGATGAATCCGTCGAGGAATGAACGATGTCCCCGGCATTTCTCATCACGGTTCGGATCCACGATGGGCGCTACCACGGAGCGGGCGATTGGCCGCCGTCGCCAGCGCGGCTCTTCCAGGCTCTTGTCGCCGGTGTCGGATTAAGTGGTCCGCTCGGCGAGATGGAGTCCCAAGCTTTGATGTGGTTGGAAGGGTGTGATCCTCCGGTCGTTGGCGCCCCGATGATGCAGGATGGCCAGCGCGTGATGTTCTACATGCCGAACAACGACCTCGACGCGGTGGGAGGGGATCCTCGGCGCGTAGCTGAAGTCCGCACCGCCAAGAAGTTCGTCAGACCGCGTACCTTTGACGCATCGGTTCCGTTCTTGTACGCATGGTCGCTCCGCGAGGATTCAGAGAGCGAACGACAGTCACACGCCGTGTGCGCCCTCGCCGAGCGGCTGTATCAGTTTGGACGCGGCGTTGACATGGCATGGGCATGGGGAGAAGTTGTCGACGAAGCGAATCTCGAAGCGCTGCTGTCGACCTATCCCGGGATGGTGCTCCGCCCATCTCACAAAGGCGGAGGCAGAACGCTCGCGTGTCCCCGGCCGGGTTCGATGGCGAGCGTTGTGGCCCGCTACGTCGCGGGCGACCACCGCTTCAGCGCACAGGGACTGGGCAAGTCGGCAAGACAGATGTTCTCGCAACCCCCGAAGCCGCGCTTTGTACAGGTGCCGTACGATAGCCCGCCATCAAGGCGTACTTACGATCTGCGCGACGGCACCAGAGAGTCGAACTTCTCATCATGGCCGCTGGCGCAGGCATCCGCGCTTGTCCGATTGCTTCGCGACGGCGCGGCTGCTCGACTGCGTCGCGCATTGCCAGACCAGATTGATCACATTGAGCGCGGACTGATAGGCAGGAAGGCCGATGGCAGCGATGACGGTCCGGCGTCTGGCCGGGTGCGGATCGTTCCGCTGCCGTCCATTGGTCATCAACACGCTGACCGTTTGATTCGGCGCGTCCTCGTTGAGGTTCCGACTGATTGCTCACTTCCTGCAGACGACGTGCATTGGGCCTTCTCAGGACTTGATCGCGTCGACCAGGACACCGGCGTCGTTGATTCGATAGTCACTCCATCTGTCGACGAGAACATGCTCGCGCACTACGGGGCAACCGACGATGGCCGCTCACGAGTCTGGCGGACGGTTACTCCGGCCGCACTGCCTGAGTCAGCGAAACGGCGGCGCATTGATCCCACCCGGGTCGCGGCGGAAGCGAAGGACGGCGCTGAACGGGTCGCTGAACACGCCGGCGCCGCGGCCGCCATCACGCAGGCGCTGCGACATGCGGGATTGCGAATCGGCACCGAGGCGATTCGCGTTCAGCGTGAGCCGTTCGACGCAAGAGGCCTCCGTGCTGAGGCATTTGCTCCGGGAACACGTTTTGCGAAGGAACGACTCTGGCATGTTGAGATTACGTTCAGCGCGCCCGTCACGGGTCCGCTGGTGATTGGCGACGGTCGTTTTCTGGGCCTCGGAGTTATGGCGCCTATCGTACGGGCACAAGGCGTTCACGCATTAGTGATCGTCGGGGGACTCATGGCGACGCCGAACGCGGTCGAGGTCGCTCGCTCGCTCCGTCGCGCGGTCATGTCGCGAGTGCAGGTGGTGCTCGGATCCCGCTCGACCTTGCCTGCATACTTCACCGGTCACGAGCGTGACGGTTCACCGGCGCGAGCGACACATCCGCATCTGACGTTCGCGTTCGACCCCGGAGCCGCGCGACTGCTGATAGTTGCGCCGCACGTAGTCGATCGACGAGCTCCAACCCGTGAAGAGGTTGCGAACCTTGCGTTATTGGACGTTGCGCTCGCCGGCTTTCGGGACCTGCGTGCAGGCGCCTCCGGGCTCTTGGCGCTGCGCGCCAGTTCCGTTGATGCCGATGCTGACCCGCTATTCGCAGCGTCGCGGACGTGGGAGAGCGTGACTCCGTACCAAGTTACGCGTCACACAAAGCAGGTTGGCGCAGCGGAGGCTCTGTCCGCCGACATTCGCGCAGAGTGCCGCCGAAGCGGTCTTCCAGAGCCGCGCGTCACGCCTCGCGATCCACGCGGAGTGCCGGGCGTTGGCTTGATTGGCGGCGCACGACTGATATTCGAAGTGGCTGTCCAAGGTCCCATCGTCCTTGGACAGAGCCGCCATTTTGGCGGTGGCCTCTTCTCCGGCGACGACGCCGTGAGGGGGGGACCTTGGCATCGCGAATGACCTGATGGCTAGCGATCCCGGCGACTTCCTCTTCTATCAGACCGAAGACGGACGCACTCGCCTGCAGGTCCGTATGGACGGTGAGACCGTCTGGCTCTCCCAGCGCGACATGGCGGAGCTGTTCCAGACCACCAAGCAGAACGTCAACCTCCACATTCAGAACATCTTCGATGAAGGGGAATTAACGCCGGCGGCAACCGTCAAGGATTACTTGACGGTTCAAACCGAAGGCGCCCGGCAGGTCGAACGACGCGTCGCGCACTACAACCTCGACGTCATCATCTCCGTCGGCTACCGCGTCAAGTCCCTGCGCGGCACGCAGTTCCGCATCTGGGCCACCGAGCGCCTCCGCGAGTTCATCGTGAAGGGTTTCACGATGGACGACGAGCGCCTCAAGCAGGCCGCGGGCGGCAACTACTTCGACGAGCTGCTCGAGCGTATCCGCGACATTCGTGCGTCCGAGCGTGTCTTCTGGCGGAAGGTGCTCGACATCTATGCCACCAGCATCGACTACGACCCCGACGCCGATGCCTCGAAGCTCTTCTTCCAGACCGTGCAGAACAAGATGCACTGGGCCATCGTCGGGCAGACAGCC
>JACPZW010000046.1 GCA_016195265.1 Acidobacteriota bacterium
CCAACAGTGCATTCCATCGCGACCGCCAGGGACATAAAGTCGATCGGCTGATCAACCGGGGCGACGATCTTTCGGGCGCGTGGTCCACGAAGCGGTGCTATCCTCGCGTCCATGAGTCAGTCCCGATCGGGCACGCGGCCGGCGACCTATGACGACCTGCTGGCGCTGCCGGAGCACGTCGTCGGTGAAATCATCGGCGGCGAACTCGTCGTGTCGCCTCGGCCGGCTCCCCGTCATGCGGTCGCCTCGTCCGTACTCGGCGGCGAGCTGGGACCGCCCTATCACAGTGGCCGCGGCGGGCCGGGCGGCTGGTGGATTCTCGACGAGCCCGAGCTGCACCTCGGCGACGACGTCCTGGTTCCTGATCTGGCGGGCTGGCGCCGGGCCCGTCTGCCGGTCGTGCCCGAAACGGCCTACTTCACGCTGGCGCCCGACTGGATTTGTGAAGTCCTCTCGCCTGCCACGGCTCGGCTGGATCGCCACAAGAAGCTGGCCATTTACGCCCGCGAAGGCGTCCCGCACGCCTGGCTCGTCGACCCGGTGCAGCGCACGCTGGAAGTGCTGCGCCTGGAGCACCAGCAATGGGTCATCACGTCGGTCCACGCCGGCGACGAAGAAGTATGCGCCGAGCCGTTCGAGGCGACGCCACTCCTGCTTCGCCGACTCTGGGTCGATTGAGCCTTGATGCGCGCAGCAGGCGCCTCGAGGACGCGAACGATCGAGGCGGTCAGTCGAGGGCGGAAAGCAGGCCGGCCAGTGGAATGGTGATCTCTGGGTTCTGTGTCCGAAGCTCGTCGACAAGTGCGCCCCCGGGATCGGCCGGCGAGTAGCTCAACGCGCGGCGATCGTCAGGGTCGATCACCCACACCCACTCGACCCCGTGGGTCAGGTACTCCCGAATCTTCGGCTGGAGCCGGACGAGCCGATCCTCCGGCGACAGAATCTCGACGACGAGGAACGGAGGGACGGTGGGAATCCGCTGGCCGATGGGACCCGAGCGCCAGACGGCGACGTCGGCGACACGGAAGCGCGTGGGCGACACCTGAATCCGGATCTCGGGGAGCCGTAAGCCTCGGTCTGGCCGCCCACTGGCTTTGCCCGTCGCTCGGCACCATTTGGACCGCGTCCACCATGCCGCGGCCCATTCCGCACAGCTATTTGCCTTCCTCACGCGCGGATCCAGCCAGCTGCAGCCGTACTTCGGCCCCCGTGCGCGGCCGTTTGGACACGTCTGCCATGCCGCGACCCAGTGCGGGCAGCTGTTTGACTTCCTCACGCGCGGATCCCGCCGGCTGCGACCGTACTTTGGCCCTCGTGCGCGCCAGTTTGGGGCACGTGTGCCATGAAACGACTACGTTCGCACCGCTGCGGCATCACGCAGCCGACGGCCAAGAGCTGGCTTTCCGTCGATGCGGCTGATCGAAGGGGGCCACGATCGTGTCGCGGTCGAAGCCAAGGCCGGCCGCCGCACGATCCCGCCGGACGCATTCGGCGTGCCCGAGAGAGTGCGGCGCGCGACGCCGACCCGATGTTTTATCAGAAGCTGGTCGACGCCAAGAAGCGCACACCGATCACTCGCTGATGCCAATCCGCTTTCAGGCGGACGCAGATTTAATCAAATCATCGTGACGGCCGTCGTCCGGCGTCTCCCCGAGATCGACTTCAAGACCGCGACTGCAGCCGGTCTCGCCAGCCTCAATGATCCTGAAGGGCCGGCGCTCGCCGCGCGCGATCTCCCCAGTCTGATGGATGGCGAAAGGGGAAGGAGAGCCTATTCCGTCAGCCAGTCCTGAGCGCCGTGAACGATGCGCGCGATAAAGACCGTCTGGTCGGCAACCCTGTAAACGATCACGTATGGCAACGGTGCGACGGCCACGATTGGGAAACTGCGTGAGCGGTTCAGCGGCCGCGTAAAGCGTTCGTATCAAGTGCGAAACAGGCGCTCGACGCGCTCCACCGGCGCAGCAAATCGAGGTCGTCGCTGGCAGCCAGCGCGATCAGTGAGCGGCCTGCCGTTCTGATCTCAGGAGAGATCGAGCACGAGGCGGAGGCCATCGGCGATGGCCGCCAGAGGACCGGCCGGCAGGGTGCCGAGGCGCTCCATGAAGTCCAGCCGGAGGACCTTCTGCACGTCGTAGACGTTGGCGACCGACGGCTTCGGCAGGCCAGTGTCTCCCCGGTCCAGACGGACATTGCCCGGCAGGCCCTCCAGATGGAGACGACTCGTCAGCGGGACGACCAGGAAGGACCGGACGCGAGGCTCCCGCACTTTGTCCGTCTGCACGACCACGGCGGGCCGCCGCTTGTCCACACGAACCCACCACACCTCGCCGCGCCGCGGCAGCTCCTCACCACCGGTCGTCACGGTACTCCTCGGCCATCCGCCGCCGTTGATAGCGGCGCCAGGCCGCGTCATCGTCCACCACGTCCCAGCCATGCCGATCCAGATATGCCTGGGTCCGCTGCCGGACGCGCTCGGCCTCGAGAAGCCGCGCGAGCAGCTCGGAACGGGACGTCCCGCGCCGCCGAGCCGTTTCGTCCGCGAACGTCACGAGGTCCTCTGGAAGCGAGACGCCGATCTTCATGGCGACATGATAACACGGCGTGGAATACCCGGGTATTCCATCTGTTCTTCCTGCGAGTCGTCCGTTCGCATCTTCGGCGTGGGTCAGTCAACGGCAGGCAACGAGCGACGCGGGGGGCTGATAATTTCGACCTGCACCGAAAACGTCTGCATGTGATTTACAATACGGCTTAAAACGTCTGTCAGTGCCATGCCCCTGCGCACCCGCTACCTCGCGTCCCAGCTTCAGCGCGACCTGGCCAAGAAGATGGTCCTGCTCGCCGGCCCCCGCCAGGTGGGCAAGACGACGCTGGCCCTGAGCCTGGACGGGGCGGCCGACGGCTACCTCACGTGGGACGCTCCCGAAGACCGGGAGCGCATCCTCAGACGCCGCCTTCCGGAATCCAATCTCTGGGTCTTCGATGAGCTGCACAAGTATCGCCGCTGGCGGAATTTCCTGAAGGGCCTCTACGACAAGCGGCCGCCCGGTCAGCGGATCCTTGTCACGGGAAGCGGCCGGCTGGACTACTACCGCTTCGGCGGCGACTCTCTACAGGGGCGCTACCACTTTCTGCGCCTGCATCCCCTCTCCGTCGCCGAGCTGGGGATCACGCGGCCAGCGGATCTGGCCCGGCTGCTGGCGCTCGGCGGATTTCCCGAGCCCTTCCTGGGGGACTCGGACGTCGACGCCCGGCGCTGGTCGCGCGACTATCGCACGCGACTGGTTCGCGAAGACGTCGTGAGTCTGGAGCACGTCAGCGACCTGGGCTCGCTGGAACTCCTGATGCTCCGGCTGCCCGAGCTGGTCGGATCGCCCCTGTCCGTCAACGCGCTGCGGGAGGACCTTCAGGTGAGCCACCAAACGGTGTCATCCTGGCTCCACGTGCTGGAGCGGCTATACGCCGTCTTCCGCGTCTCCCCACTGGGAAGCCCGAAGCTGCGGGCGATCAAGAAGGCTCAGAAGCTGTATCACCTCGACTGGTCGCTCGTGCCCGCCGCAGGACCACGCTTCGAGAATCTCGTCGCCGCTCACTTGCTGAAGTGGGTGCACTTCCAGCAGGACACCGAGGGCCGTGAGCTGGACCTCCGTTACTTTCGCGATACCGACGGACGGGAGGTCGACTTCGTCGTCGTCGAGGGGCGGACGCCGTTGCTGGCGGTGGAATGCCGCCTCGACGATGACACGTTGAGTCCGGCGCTCCGCTATCTGCATGCGAGGTTCCCGCACGCCGCCGCATGGCAGGTGTCCGCCGTCGGGCGCGCGGACTATCAGACGCCCGAAGGCATCCGGGTCGCGCCGGCGGTCACGTTGCTGAAGACGCTGGTCTAACTGGAACAAGTCATCGTGCCTTCTTGGGTGTGGCCGATCGAAAATAGAATCTTCAATTAGCCCAAGGTCGGGCAAGACCACCCTCTGTCGCGCGGCCTTTCCGGACAAGCCGTACCTGTCGCTGGAACCCCCGGACGAACGCGAATTCGCGCGAACCGACCCGCGCGGCTTTCTCGCCCGGGTCCCCGACGGCGCCATCATCGACGAAGTCCAACGCGTGCCCGAACTGCTGTCCTACCCGCGGATCTACGACCAGCACCTTCCGGCGCATGAATGGCTCGGCAACTACGTCGCGACCTATGTCGAGCGGGACGTCCGACAAGTGCTC
>JACPZW010000052.1 GCA_016195265.1 Acidobacteriota bacterium
CCTTGAGCCGGCTCTTCAGCCGGAGCCGCTTCAGGCGGCTTCAGCCGCACGCCGACTTTCAGTCGGAACAGGAGTCTACCGGCTTTAGCCGGTAGTCGTTCAAGAGCGTGCGGCGGCGAACTTCGGTTCGCCGCCCCGCTGATGATCATCCGTAACCGTCAGCCGTATGGAAACTCTTGGGCTAGCGGCTCGCGCGGCGGCGGACTTCGGGTAGGAGCGGATCTTCGGTCGACTTGCCGCGGATGCTCAGATACGCGCGGTAGGAATCGGCAAACCCGGCGTTGCCGAGCGCTTCGCGGACGCGGCCCTGGTAGTAGTAGACCGGCGGGAAGAACCCGTAGGTCGGTTCCTCGTCGAGGAACAACGCCAGCGCCTCGCCGCGGCGCTTCAGGCACCGATCGAACTCGGAATCGGCCTGCGGCAGCGCGTTCGCCGCGAGATACGCGCGGCCGAGATCGAAGTGGCCGATCCACGTATCGAGCAGCGTGTTGGCGTCACTCAAGAGTTTGATCGCCTGCCGCGCGTCGTTCCCTTTCAACACCATTTCCGCACTGAGAACCTTCGCGTACGCCTGCGGCTCGGCGGTGATTCCCGATCCCAAATCGGCGATCAACTGGTTCGCCTTGGTCGTTTCGCCCGCCTCGACGTAAATCCGGCCGGCCAGGAACTGGATCTTCACCGCCTTGTTGTTGGCCAGCGCCTGCTCGGCCGCCTGGAGCGCTCGTGGTGTCGCGCGCCGCATCAATTGCGCGTGCGCGATGGCGGCGAACTTGGCTGCCGCATTCGCGCGGTCGCCAGCCTTCAGGTCGGCGGCGGCGCCGGCGTCGAAGATGCGAACCGCATCGGCGAAGCGCCCTTCCTGGATCGCGAGATCACCCAGGCCCGAAGCGGCCTGCGAGGCGCCGCGCGGCACGCCGGCCAACTGCTGGAACGTCGACGAAGCGTCGGCAAGCGCTCCCTGACCCGCCTGCGCGAGCGCGATGTTGAACAGGCCCCACTGCTCGCGGCCCATCTCACGCAGCGTGCGTCCTTCCCGTTCCGCCGTCGCAAAATCGCTCGCGTAATTGACGTAGAGCGCGAAGTTGATGCGGAACAGCGCGCGATTGGGGAGCAGCTCCGTCAGGCGCTTCATTTCGGCCACGGCGCGCGGCATGTTGCGTACGTACGAAAGGCACAACGCCAGATTGTTGTGCGCGAGGACTTCGTACGGATACCGACCCACCAGATCCGAGTATTCCTTGATGCAACTCTGGTAATCGCCGCTCATCGTGTAGTACAGACCGCGCGTCGTGTACCGCTCCCGCTCAGTCATACCGTCGACGTTCCCGAGCGCCTGTTTGATGTAGGTCTGCGCCTCGTCCACGTGATTCTGATTCCACGCCAGCGCCGCCAGTCCCTCGTACCCGATGCCGAATTTCGGATCGAGCTCGACGGCTTTCGCATAATTCCGCTGCGCTTCGTCGTATTTCAGGTTCGATGACGCCTCGCGAGCCGCCGCGTAATACCGCAGCACGTCAGTTGACGTCGCCGAGACGCTCGCCATCGCGAACATCTGACCCGAATCCGAGTTGGTGTCGCCCAGCGCCTTGCGGACCGTTGGTATCAAGCCTGTGACGGCGCGCAGAATCTGATCGTTCGATGCGGCCCGCCCTCGCGCCGACGCGATCACTTTCCCGGTCACCGTCTCCAGCGCTCTGACCGACACGGCATATCCGCTGGCCTGACGCGCGACCGTTCCCGCGAAGACGACGCCAACACCCTGCTTGCCTGCGAGCTCGCGGGCGGCGCCCTCGTCGAGCGTCGGCGGCGGCTGCACGCCGAGCGCTTCGCGGATGCCCTGACGGTCGTAGGCGCTGATGAAACCCGCCTCTTCCAGTCCGCGCTTGATCATCGGTTCGAGTGCGTGATCGAACGTCGCGTCTCCGGTCTGGTTCTGGAAATCGGCGATCAATACCGACACCGGATCGTGCGCTTTCTGTGGCGTGACCAGCCGGCGAGTAAAGAAATACGTCCCGCTGAGCAGCACGACGACGACCGCCGCGGCCGCCGCGAGCATTGGCTTCGTCAAGCGCCGGGCGATCGGAATCAGCTCGCCTTTGTCATCGAGCGCCGCGAGCGCGGCGACGAGCTCGGTCGTCGTTTGAAAGCGCGCGGCAGGATCCCGCTCGATGCAGCGCATCACGACCGACTCGAGCGCTGAGGGAATCGTCGCGTCCACCGAGCGGATCGACGGCAGACCCTCCGTCGTCCGGTACTTCATCGCCTCGATGCGCATCTGCGGCGTCACCGAGGTGGTGAGTCGTGGCCCGGTCAGCAGCTCGTACAGGATCAGGCCGAACGCGTAGATGTCGGCGCGCCCGTCGACAGCCTGGCCCGTGCCCTGCTCGGGCGCCATGTACTCGAGCGTCCCGACGACGCCGCCGGTCGTGGCGTCCTCCGCTGATGCGGAGATCCCGAAATCCATAATCAGCGCCAGCTCGGTGTCGCCAGCCCTGCTGATCATGATGTTGGCGGGCTTCAGATCGCGGTGGACGACGCCTGCTTCGTGCGCCGCTTCCAGGCCCGCGGCGATCTGCCGCGCGAGCACGAGTGCGCGCGCGATGGGGCACTTGCCTTCGCCGCGCAGCAGGGTCGAAAGATCGTGACCCTGGATGAACGACATCGTGATGTACTTCGTGTTCTCGATCTCGCCCAGATCGTGAATGCGGACAACGTTCTTGTGCGTGACCGAGCGTGCCAGCAGCAGCTCGTTCTTGAACCGCTTTTCAAGCTCAGCCGACACGCGCCGCTTGCTCGTGCGGATCACTTTCAGCGCGACCGCGACGCCGAGCTCGGCGTCCCACGCCTGGTAGACGGCGCCCATCCCGCCCGCGCCGAGCAGCTTGAGGATCTGGTACCGCGGTCCGAACGACTGGCCGACTTTCAGCGGGCCCGCCTCGGTGTGCGCGGCGACGCCAGTGCCGCCGAACGTCGGCGTCGGCCCCATCGTCGCGGCATCGCCGATCGTCGCGTCCGCCGCCATCGTCGCGGCCAGGCCCCGCGTCGCCTCATTGGTCGGCGGCATGAGTCCGATGGTCGGCGCCTCGCCCACGGTCGGCGCCACGGTCGGCGGTCCGACCGATCCCGCCATCGTCGGCTCGAACGTCCCGCCGGGCGGCAGACCGGTCGTGTCGATCGGGATCACACCTGTGGCGACAAGATTTTCTGTGAAAGACGCACCGCATTTCGGGCAGCGGCCGGCGTCAGAGGACGAGGTGAAGCCGCAGCGGGCGCAGACCATGGACAAATGGCTGATACAGCGCAGATTATGGCCCTGCGCCGCGCAAAATGCCAAATCGACGATACGGGCAGGAGGGGCCCTATCCCTCGGCCGCGTGGTGCCGCACGTCCTTCGCGGACACCATGAAGATGACGTCCTCGGCCACGTTCGTCGCGTGGTCGCCGATCCGCTCGAGGTGGCGCGAGATCAGGATCAGTTCGAGCGCCGGCTCGGTCGTCGACGGGTCCTGGAGCATGTAGGTGAGCAGCTCGCGGAAGATCTGCGTCTTGAGCGCGTCGAGCGTGTCGTCTTCGTTGAGCACGCGCTGGGCGAGATCGACGTCGCGCCGCACGAACGCATCGAGCGCGTCCCGCAGCATACCCTGCGCGATCGATCCCATGCGCGGGATGTCGATCAGCTTCTTGACGGGCAGGTGCTCGACATACTTCTGCGCGGCCTCCGCGATGTTGATGGCGAGATCGCCGACGCGCTCGAGGTCGGTGTTGATCTTCACGGCCGCCACGATCGCGCGCAGGTCGACGGCCATCGGCTGGTGCAGCGCGAGGAGCGTAAAGCAGCGATCGTCCACCTCGATGTGGAGCGCGTTGAGCGGGCCGTCGCCGGCCAGCACGCGCGCGAGCATCGCGCGATCGCGATCCACGAGGCCCTTGATCGCGAGACGGACCTGCTCCTCGGCCAGCCCGCCCATCTGGAGCAGGCGGGCCTTGAGCTGTTCGAGTTCTTCCTGGAAATGCCGGACGACCTGTTCGGAGGAGGCCATTACCCGAACCTCCCCGTGATGTAGTCCTCGGTGAGTTTCTGGGCCGGCGCCGTGAAGATCTTCGTCGTCAGCCCGGTTTCCACCAGGCGGCCCAGCCAGAAGAACGCCGTCACGTCAGACACGCGCGCCGCCTGCTGCATGTTGTGCGTCACGATCACGATCGTATAGCGGCTCTTGAGCTGATAGATGAGTTCTTCGATGCGCTGCGTGGCAATCGGATCGAGCGCCGACGCGGGCTCGTCCATCAGCAGCACTTCCGGCTCGACCGCGAGCGCGCGCGCGATGCAGAGCCGCTGCTGCTGGCCGCCCGAGAGCGCCAGCGCCGACGTGTGCAGCCGGTCCTTCACCTCGTCCCACAACGCGGCGGACCTCAGACTGGCTTCGACGCGCCCCTCGAGATCCTCGCGTGACCGCGTCATGCGGTTGATGCGCAGGCCGTACGCGACGTTGTCGAAGATCGACTTCGGAAACGGATTCGACTTCTGGAACACCATGCCGACGCGCCGCCGCAGATCGACGACGTCCACCGCAGCCGCGTAGATGTCCCGGCCGTCGAGCACGACCGAACCTTCGACGCGCGCACCCGGCACGATATCGTTCATGCGATTGAGCGTCCGCAGGAACGTGGACTTCCCGCAGCCGGACGGCCCGATCAGCGCCGTGACCTCATTGCGGCGCATCTGCAGCGTGATCTGTTCGAGCACGCGGCGCGGCCCGTAGTAGAAGTCCAGACCGGACGCCGTGATCTTGGCGGCGGTGTCCGGCGCAGGTGCAGGAGCGACGGGCAGCGACGGCACGGCGGCGGGCGAGGGGAGCGGCACGGCGGTCTGCAACACGGTTCACGATAGCCCGCAGATGCGACGGCTGTTTTTCCGGCGTGTTAATTCGCGTTTCGCCTCCTGCTTGACACTGGTCTTATTGGTAAGTATTATCTTACGGTAAGCGATGTCTTACCAAATGCACCACGCCCAGATGGACGCGCTCGGCGATGCGACGCGCCGGGCCATCCTCGAGCGGCTGCTGGAGGGTCCAATCGCGGTCGGAGAGCTCGCGCGCGAGTTTCCCGTCAGCCGGCCCGCGATCTCGCAGCACCTGCGCATCCTCAAGCGCGCGCATCTGGTGACCGACCGGGCCATCGGGACCCGTCGTCTCTACCAGGTCAACCCGGAGGGCATCGAGGCCCTGCGCGCCCATTTCGATCGCTTGTGGAGCCACGCGCTGGCGGCGTTCAAGAAGGCCGCGGAGAAACCAACGACGAAGGAGGGACGATGACGAGTGTGGCGAATACCCCGCTGGGCGCTTCGGTGGCGCCCGTACGCAAGTCCATCAGCGTGAAGGCGACGGTCGAACACGCCTTCAAGGTCTACACCGACGGGTACGACACCTGGTGGCCGCGCAGTCACCACATCGGCAAGTCCCCGATGAAGAAAGCCATCATGGAAGGGAAGGCCGGTGGCCGCTGCTACAGCGAGCAGGTCGACGGCACCGAGTGCGACTGGGGTCGAGTCCTGGTGTGGGAGCCGCCGAACCGGATCGTGCTCGCGTGGCAGATCACGCACGAGTGGGGATACAAGCCCGACCTCGCCAAGTCGAGCGAAGTCGAGATCCGGTTCACACAGGAGGCGGGCGGCATGACGCGCGTCGATCTCGAGCACCGGTATTTCGAACGGCACGGCGCGGGCGGCGCCGCGATGAAGACCGCGGTCGATGCTCCGAACGGCTGGAGCGGGTTGCTGCAGTTGTACGCGGCAGCGGTCGCCGGAAGCTGAGCGGTCCGCACGCGAATTATCTGGAGGGCGGGTCCTTTCGGACCCGCCCTCGGTGATCTATGGCGAAGGAAACAGGTTTACGGAGGCTCTATGACGACAGCTACGTGCAGTGCGATCGCCGCGCCGATCGCGATGATCTTCGCGGTCAACGACGATCTGGTCTTGCGAGCGCTGGATGGCCTCACGCACCAGGAACTCTGCGAGACCCCGACCGACCGGAATAATCCGATGTTCTGGGTCGCCGGCCACGTCGTCCAGACCAGGGCCGGGCTGCTTCAACTGCTCGGCGAGCCCTTTGAGACTGGCTGGGGCGATGTCTTCGACCGCGGTGCCAGCGTCGGCGAGGCCGCGAGCTATCCGTCGCGCGATGAGATCGCACGGGTCATGCGCGACGTCAGTCCACGGTTGCACGCCAGGCTGGCGTCGCTCGATGACGACTATCTGGCGCGGCCGGCCACCATGAAGCTGCCAGGGGCGAAGACGCTCGCCGACCAACTGGCGTTCTTCGCCCTCCACGACAGTTATCACGTCGGACAAATGGCGTACATTCGCAAAGCGCTCGGATATCCCGCGCTCGTCGGGTGACGCGAGACAAGGCCCATCATGTTCAAGAAACTCGCATCGTTGATCTTCTTGCTCGATAGTCTTGCCATCGGACTCGGCGCGTTCGGTCACGGACTGCAGGTTCGGCATCTCCACGCCGCGATTGACCGGTTTCCGATCGAATCGGATATGCAGTCGATGATCTATGTGGTGTGGTACTTCGTCAGCGGCTGCATGTTCGCGTTCGGCGTGACGCTGCTCTGGGTGTGGCGGCGCCTTGGCGCAGGAGACGGTCGGCCGCTCTTCGTGGCGATCGTTATCGGGCTCTTGTACGTCGGGATCGGCGCGTTCGGTCTCGTGTATCGCGCCGGCGACCCGTTCATGGCGTTCTTCGTTGCGCTCGGCGGCTTGCTCCTGCTCTCAGGATACGCAGTCGCTCCTCGCGCGTCTGCCAACGTTTCAGCCGTCAGACTTTGACGCTGCACCAGGCTCCAGAAACGCTGCGACCTGCTTCCGCAGCTCTTCCTGGATCTTGTCGATCGATCGGCGGGCATCGACGACGCGGAAGTGGAACTCGTCGGCCATCGATCCGTACTCTTTCAGCAGCTTGCTCTGGTAGGCCCTGAAGCTGTCGTAGATGTCGTCGCCCACTTTCAGGTCCATGCCTGATTCCCAGAAGTCCATGCCGCGCGCGGCGAGCACGCGCGCGATGAGCGTCTTCACGTCGACATTCAGGTAGAACACCAGGTGGGGCGCAATGCCGAACCCGTACAGGCTGCGGAGCCACAGCCGGTCGACGCCGCGGACGCCGGCGCGCGCCAGCGCCGTGAAGATGTAGCGGTCGGACAGCACCACGAAGCCGGCCTTGAGCGCGGGGATGATTTCCTTCTCCATCCGATCGGCGAAGTCGGTGGCGTACAGGAGCACGAACGTCAGCTTGTTGAGCGTGTTGCTGGACTTGGCCAGCTCGATCGTCGGCTGCATCAACGGTGACCGCGTCCAGCCGGTTTCGATGACGCCGTACCCCTTCACCTCGAGCCACTCGCGCAGCAGTTGAATCTGCGTGCTGCGCCCGACGCCGTCGGTGCCTTCGATGGCGATCAGCTTGCCCGGATAGCCCTCAATCGGCAGGTAGGGAATACCGCGGCCGTAGTACCGGCCGGCCTGAATGTCGCTGCTGGCCCCGGCATTCGCGAGGTCGGGCGTGTCAGGCTGGCTGTTCATCGGGAATCTCCACGTGATTGATCTGCAGCTGCTGGCTGACCAGCCCGCGCACAATCCGCTGCTGTTCGGTGATGCTGCCGACGGCGCTGACGACTTCGAGGCCGAACTCCTCGACGAGGCGGTCGTACTCGTCGAGCACCTTGCCCTGAAACATCCGGAAGCTCTCGACGGGATTCGTGCTCCAGCCGAGATCCATGCCCGCCTCGTAGAACTTGAGCTTCACGCGCCGCGCCATCAAGCGGTCCACCGACATGTCGATGGGCACCCGGAAGTAGAGGGACAGGTCCGGCCGCACGGCGAAGCTGTACAGCTCCCGGACCCACTGGCGATCGACGCCGCGCGTGGCGTCGCGCGCGAACGCGGTGTACGCGTAGCGGTCCGCCAGAACGATCATGCCGTCCTTGAGCGGCGGAATAATCTTGTAGAGCAGCCGGTCCGCGAAGTCAGTGGCGTGCAGCAGACTGAACGTCATCGGCGTGAGCGCGTTCTTCTTCTTGCCGGTCTTGGTCGCCGCCTTGACGAGCGCGGACGAGTTCCATTCGGTGACGAACACCCGGTGGCCCTCGGCGCTCAGCCACTTCGCCAGCAGCCCGAGCTGCGTCGTCTTGCCCGAGCCGTCGATCCCCTCGACGACGAACAGCTTTCCCGGATACGCGTGCGGTTGCATGAGGTTGTTCAGCATATGCGTGGCCGCTGACTTCAATGCGAAGGGGCTTGCCTGTCAGGCGCTCGAACGGCGCCGCGTGGCGCGTGGCGGACCAGAGCTCGAGCTCGGCGTCGCCCGCCGTCCGCAGCTGCAGCAGGTCGTCGTCGCCGCGATCGTGCAGATCGAGTCCGGTGATGCTTTGCGAGTGGCTGCGGTCGAGGCTCTCGGCCAGACGCAGAATCGCCGCGAGCGTGCGGACGGTGCGCCGCATCCGGCGGCCGAGCTCGCCGAAGCCGGCATGACGGCGCTTGGGCGTCGCCTGCCGGTGGTACCGCGCGACGAGCGCGATGGTCTCGATTTCCTCGGGCTCGAATCCGCGAAGGTGACCGTGCGTGATCAGATACTGCGAGTGCTTGTGATGGAGTTCGTAGCTGATGTGGACGCCGATGTCGTGCAGGAGCGCGGCGTACTCGAGCCACTCGCGCTCGCGGTCGGTGAGGCCGTGAATGGCGCGCGTCTGATCGAAGAGCAGCACGGCCAGACGCGCGACCTGCTGCGAGTGGTCCGGAAAGTAGTTGCACCGCTCGGCGAGCTCGAAGACGCTGCGCCGCCGCACGTCGGGGTAGCGGTCGGCCTGCGCGATTTCCTTGCGGTGCCGCGCGATGTAGTCCAGCACCATGCCTTCGCGCAGCGACAGATCGCAGAGCGTGATCTCCTCCGCGCCGAGCCGCTTCAGGACGACGTCGAGCAGAATCGCGCCGGCCACCGCGAGGTCCGCGCGACGCGGCTCCACGCCCGGAATACGCAGCCGCTGATCGAGCGTGGCGGCCGTGAGGCGCCTGCGGACGCGGCGCAGCTGCTTGGCCGGCACTCGCCGGTTGCGCAGCGACGCGCGGCCCTCGGTCGCCGCCGCGCCGAGACTGAGAATGGTGCCCGACGTGCCGATCACGCGGTCGAATCCGGCGCGCGCCACCTGATCGAGATACTTGCCGAGTTCCGATTCGATGTGACGCGCGAGCTTCCGCTCGTCGCGCGGCTCGATCGGATCCGACTTCACGAACCGTTCGGTCAGCCTGATGACGCCGAGCTTGAAGCTGCGGCCCAGATCGATCGCCGGGCCGGCGCCCCGCGTGATCTCGACGCTGCCGCCGCCGATGTCGATGACGACGGCGACGTCGCCCGGCACGCTGACGCCGTAGACGGCGGCCTGGTGAATGAGGCGCGCCTCTTCAGTGCCGGAGATCACGCGCGGCCGGATGCCGGTCTGTTGCGTGATCGCACGCAGGAACTTGCCGCCGTTCTCGGCCTCGCGCGTCGCGCTCGTCGCGACCGCGATCACGTCGTCGACGCGGTGCGATTCGGCGAGCCGTCTGAATTTCGACAGGACCTGCAGCGCCGCGTGCATCGCCTCGGGCGTCAGCGATCGGCCGTCCAGGCCGCCGGCGCCGAGGCGGACCATCTCTTTCTCGCGATCGATCACGTCAAACGAAAAATCGGCCCGGATCTCCACGACTATCATGTGGATAGAGTTCGTGCCGATGTCGATCGCTGCGATCCTCATCGTCTCACTACTATAATGGGTGTTTCCGGTACGCGTGCGAACCCATGCCTGTCGTCGCCCGTCGCTCTGATCTGCTCCGCCGCCAGCTCGACCGCTTCAAGAAGACGATCGCCGGCGTCGAGCGCGGCGAGGTCCGCGCGCTTCACCGCGCGCGCGTCGCGTCGCGGCGGCTGCGCGAGCTCGTGCCCCTGCTGCAGCTCGCCGGCCATGACGCGCAGAAGCTCGAACGCCGGCTGCGCAAGGTGACGTCGCGCCTCGGCGTCGTGCGCGAGCTCGACGTGCTGCGCGTCATGATTGACGAGCTCTCGTTCGTTCGCCCGAAGCACGCCGAGGCGTTCCGGCGCCTCACGTCATCGCTCGACAAGGCGCGCGGCGCGGCGCGAGAGCACCTGGACGGCCATCTGCCCGCGAGCGACATGCGGCGCCTCGCCGGCAAGCTGCAGCGCGTGGTGGACGCCCTCGATGCGAACCGCGGGACGAGCGCCGAGCGCGCCGATGCGCGTGCGTGGCGCTGGGCAGTCGATGCGCGTATCGCGCACCGCGCCGCACGGCTGATGGACGCCATGGCGGACGCCGGCGCGGTCTATCTGCCTGAGCGCCTCCATGAAGTCCGGATCGCCCTCAAGAAGCTCCGGTATGCGGCGGAGATGGCTGCAGCGGCAGGCGGCGAGTCCAATGCGCGCACGCTAGGGACGCTCAAACGCGCGCAGGACCTGCTGGGACGCATGCACGATCTGCAGGTTCTCATCGATCGCGCGCGGCAGGAGGCCTCGCTTGGGTCGCCCACGCTGACCGCCTGGCGGGACCTCGATGCGCTGGTGACCGCGCTGGAAGATGATTGCCGGCGGCTGCACGCCCGCTACGTGCGCAGCCGGCCGTCGCTCGCGCGCGTGACCGAGCCGCTGGGCGCGAAGCCTCCGGCCCGGCGCCGCCGCGCGGGATAAATGATGACTGTGTCGTACGAGCTGTATCTCGTTCGCCACGGCGTGGCCGAAGAGCGGGGCGACGCGTGGCCCGACGACACGAAGCGACCGCTGACCGATGAGGGCATGTCGCGCATGCGGAAAGCGACGCGCGGGCTGGCCGAGCTCGGCGTGTCGTTCGACGTGATCCTCACGAGCCCGCTCGTGCGCGCGCGCCAGACCGCGGAGATTCTGGCCGCCGGACTCCAGCCGTCGCCCGCAGTGGTGACCGTCGACGCGCTGGCGCCCGGCGGCGCCTATGCGGCGCTCGTGACGGAACTGGGCAAGCAGGCGCGGCGGACGAGGCTGGCGCTTGTCGGCCACGAACCCGGCATCGGCGAGATGGCGGCGCGCCTGATCGGATCCCGCCACCCGATCGAGTTCAAGAAGGGCGCGGTGTGCCGGATCGATCTGGACGAGCTGCCGCCCAACGGCCCCGGCGATCTGCGGTGGCTGCTGCCGCCGAAGATCCTGAGGAGCCTGCGGAGATAATGCACGAATGCAAGAATGCAAGAATGCAACCTCTGCATTCTTGCATTCCCGCATTCCTGCATTCGCATTTCAGACCCTCTGCCAGTCGGCCTGCCAGTTCTTGATGCGCAGCTTGATGTCCTTCTGTTTGTCGAGCTTCCCGGCGAGGACCTCCCGCACGAGATCCGGCAGTTCCGCGTCGCTCGCAAATCGCAGCGCCACAAGACTCTTCGTCGAGAGATCGTTGATCTTCGGCTGCAGGTCGGCGGGCAGCACCTGCTTCAGCCGCAGTCGCATCTCGAGCCGAATCACGCGATCCTGTGCGGAGAGCGCCTGCACGCGCGACAGCAACATCCCCAACATGAGGGCGACTGCGACGACGAACTCCCAGCCCGTCGTGATCGACACGCCGCGGGTGACGAGGTGGCGTCCGGCGTAGACGACGTTGGCGAGCAACACCGGGATGACGAAGAAGTGAAACGGCGGCAGGAATCGCGCGTGATTCTTGTAGGTCTGTTCGCGGTCGGCCATCGGAGTCCTCCTCAGGTGCGCCGGAGCGGGCGCGTGTTGTGAGGAGCACTTTACCGCCGAACGGCGTCCGGCTGCACGGGATCAATCGACGAACCGGTAGCCGAGGCCGACCACGGTTTCGATCTGGCGGCCGGCGGCCCGCAGCTTGCTGCGCAGGCGGCCGACGTGGACGTCGACCGAGCGTGTCTCGACCAGACGCTCGTAGCCCCAGACCCGCTCGAGGAGCCGGTCCCGGGAGACGACGCGGTTCTTGTTCTGCACCAGATACCGGAGCAGCTCGAACTCGCGTCGTGTCAGCCGCACGGGCGCGCCCTCCACGGCGATCGCCACGGCGTCGAAGTCCGCCAGCAGGCGGTCGCCTTGATAACTGGAGGCGCGGCGATCGTCGCCGTTGGCGCCGCGGCGCAGGGCGGCGCGGACGCGCGCGGAGAGCTCGCGGAGGCTGAACGGCTTGGTGAGGTAGTCGTCCGCGCCCTGCTCGAGGCCCGTGACGCGATCGTCCTCGCTGGTCCGCGCCGTCAGCATGATGATCGGGACGCGCGGCACGTCGGCGAGCGCGCGGAGGATGCGGCAGACGTCCAGTCCGCTCACGACCGGCAGGTTGAGGTCCAGGATTATGACGTCGGGCGGTCGATCGGTGACCGCCTTGATTGCGGCGTTCCCCGAACCGACGATCTGCGCCTCCGTCTCGCCGCCGCGCTCGAGCGTGTGCTTGATCACGCTGGCGATGTCTTGTTCGTCTTCGACGATGAGGACACGATGCTTGGCCACTCTGGACGCGAGCGTACCGGCCCGGGGTGTCGCCGCTGTGTCGGGGCTGTTAATTGTGGGTTAACGCGGCCGCGAACAATGGTATTCTTCGCGCGTGAAGCAGAGAGGAACGGTCCTGATCCTGCTCGTGGTCCTTGGCGCGGCGCCCGCCGCGGCCCAGCTGTTCCGGTCCTTCTCGGCCGATCCCCGCAACATCCTCGAAGGCAACTGGCAGTCGTGCCGCGAATCGGACGGGCAGTACGCCGAGCGCGTCTACGACCACGTCGTCAACGGCGTGGGGAAGTTCGAGGTCCACATGGGACCGCGGCGCGAGTTCGCGATCTTCAAGGGCATCCAGGACGCGCACCGCGATCACAACTCGCCCGAGAACCTGCTGAAGCCGTTCCGCGTGCCGATGGAAGCGGGCCGCGCGAAGCAGCGGTGGGAGGTCCCGTCGCTGAACCTCGCGTTCACGGTGACGCTCGCCGGCGGGTCCCGCACCGATTGCGAGAGCTGGTTCATCGTCCTCGAGCCGCTCGAAAAAACCTCGCACTAGCGCCCCCGGGAGGCCCCCCGGCTCGGCCGGGGAGGCAGTAGAAGTTTGACGGGGAAAGGAGTGTGTCCACGGTAGAAACTTCGCTCGTGAGCCGCCAAGCACACGAGAGGAAGGATCCTGATGGACACATTGGAGAG
>JACPZW010000051.1 GCA_016195265.1 Acidobacteriota bacterium
ATCCGCATCAGCCTGGCCTCTCCGGAGAAGATCCGGAGCTGGTCGCACGGCGAGGTGACGAAGCCGGAGACCATCAACTACCGCACCTTCAAGCCGGAGCGCGACGGCCTGTTCTGTGCCCGTCTCTTCGGCCCGGTCACCGACTGGGAATGCTTGTGCGGCAAGTACAAGCGCATGAAGCACCGCGGCGTCATCTGCGACAAGTGCGGCGTGGAGGTCACGCTCTCCAAGGTGCGTCGCGAGCGCCTGGGACACATCGAGCTGGCTTCGCCCTGCTCCCACGTCTGGTTCTTCAAGGGCCTGCCCTCGCGCATCGGCCATTTGCTCGATATCTCCCTGCGCGACCTGGAGTCGGTGCTTTACTTCGAGGCCTACGTGGTCATCGAGACCGGCGACGCCCCGGTGAAGGAGCAGGAGATCATCAAGGAAGAAGCGCGCTTCCGCGAGCTCGACCAGCAGTATCGCGCCACCGGCTTCCGCGCCATGATGGGCGCCGAGGCCATCAAGGAGTTGCTCAAACGCGTGGAGATCGCCGAGATGTCCACCGAGCTGCGCGACAAGATGAAACACGAGACTTCGCTGCAAAAGCGGCTGAAGTTCTCCAAGCGGCTCAAGGTGGTCGAGGCCTTCCGCAAGAGCGGTAACAAGCCGCAGTGGATGATCCTGGACGTCATCCCGGTCATCCCGCCCGAGCTGCGCCCCCTGGTGCCTCTGGACGGCGGGCGCTTCGCCACCTCCGACCTGAATGACCTCTACCGCCGGGTCATCAACCGCAACAACCGGCTCAAGAAGCTGATGGACCTGCACGCCCCCGAGGTCATCGTGCGCAACGAGAAGCGCATGCTGCAGGAGGCGGTGGACGCGCTGTTCGACAACGGACGCCGCGGCCGCGTGTTGCGCGGCGCCAACAACCGCCCGCTCAAGTCGCTCTCTGACACCCTCAAGGGCAAGCAGGGCCTTCATCTATCACCGCCTGGAGCAGACCGGCCAGTGCACCACCATCAAGCAGGCCAAGGAGATGGTGGAGCAGCAGGAGCCCGTGGTCTGGGACATCCTGGAAGAGGTCATCAAGGACCACCCGGTGCTGCTGAACCGCGCCCCCACCCTGCACCGCCTGGGCATCCAGGCCTTTGAGCCGGTGCTGGTGGAGGGCAAGGCCATCAAGATCCACCCGCTGGTGTGCACCGCCTTCAACGCCGATTTCGACGGCGACCAGATGGCGGTCCACATCCCGCTCTCCCCCGAAGCGCAGATCGAGGCCAGCGTGCTCATGCTCTCCTCGCACAACATCCTCTCCCCCGCCTCCGGACACCCCATTACCGTGCCCACGCAGGACATGGTGCTGGGCGTCTACTACCTGACCAAGTCCAAGCCCGGCGCCAAGGGCGAGGGCCGCGCCTTCGCCAACCTGGATGAGGTGGTGCTGGCCCTGGAAGCCGGCGAGGTCGAGACCCTCACACCCATCCGCCTGCGCTACTCCGGCGAGGTCATCGACCTGACCGCTGCCTACGACGATCAGGACGTGCTGCACACCGAGCCCGTCAAGTTCGAGCGCCAGTACATCTCCACCACCGTGGGCCGCGTCATCCTGAACGACCACCTGCCCACCGGCATGCCCTACATCAACGGCCTGCTCAAGAAGAAGGGCGTGGGCCAGCTGGTGAACTACTGCTACCTGCGCTTCGGCCTGGAGACCACGGTCAAGATGCTGGATGGCGTGAAGCAACTGGGCTTCCTCTACGCCACCAAAGCCGGGCTCTCCATCGGCATCGACGACATGGTCATCCCCCAGCACAAGTACTCGCTGGTGAAGGACGCCGAGAAGCAGGTGATCAGCGTGCAGCAGCAGTACCTGGACGGCGCCATCACCGACGGCGAGCGCTACAACAAGGTCATCGAGATCTGGTCGTCCATCACCGAGCGCGTGGCCGACGAGATGTTCAGTGTGCTCCAGGCCGAGGACAAGACCGGGCACCTCAACCCCATCTACGTCATGGCCGATTCCGGCGCCCGCGGCTCCAAGCAGCAGATCCGCCAGCTCTCCGGCATGCGCGGCCTGATGGCCAAGCCCTCGGGCGAGATCATCGAGACCCCCATCACCGCCAACTTCCGCGAAGGCCTGACCGTGCTGCAGTACTTTATCTCCACCCACGGCGCGCGCAAGGGCCTGGCCGACACCGCGCTCAAGACCGCCGACTCCGGCTACCTCACCCGCCGCCTGGTGGACGTGGCCCAGGACGTCATCGTCAGCGAGCAGGACTGCGGCACCGTGGACGGCATCTTCGTGGGCTCCATCGTGGAGTCGGGCGAGATCATCGAGCCCCTGCGCGACCGCATCGTGGGCCGCGTCTCCTTGGAGAAGATCAAGGACTACGAAGGCAACGTCATCGTGGACATCAACCAGGAGATCACCGAGGACCTGGCCAGCGCCATCCAGTCCGCGGGCATCGAGCGGGTGAAGATTCGCTCCGTGCTCACCTGCGAGTCCAAGCGCGGCGTGTGCATCATGTGCTACGGCCGCAACCTGGCCTCCGGCCGCATGGTGGAGCTGGGCGAAGCCACCGGCGTGATCGCCGCCCAGTCCATCGGCGAGCCCGGAACCCAGCTCACCATGCGCACCTTCCACATCGGCGGCACCGCCTCGCGCGTCTCCGAGCAGTCGCGCCTGGAGGCCCGCAGCACCGGCGTGGTGCGCTTCCTCAACCCCCAGACCGTCCGCAGCAAGGAAGGCAACCTGGTGGTGATGAACCGCAACATGTCCATCACCCTGGTGGACGAAAAGGGCCGCGAGAAGGAGCGCTACGCCGTGGTCTACGGTGCCAAGCTCCGCGTGGAGGAGGGCCAGGAGGTCACCCTCGGCCAGCCCCTGGTGGAGTGGGACCCCTACACCTTCGCCATCCTCACCGAGATCGGCGGCGCGGTGCAGTTCAAGGACCTGCAGGAGGGCCTCACCCTGCACGAGCAGGTGGACGAGGTCACCGGCCTCTCCCGCCACGTGGTCACCGACTCCCCGGACGAGAAGCGGCAGCCCGCCATCATCGTCAAGGGCAAGAGCAGCAAGCGCTACCTCATGCCTTCCCGCGCCCACCTCATGGTGGCCGACGGCGACAGCGTCCATCCCGGCGACGTGCTGGCTAAGATTCCGCGCGAGACCACCAAGACCAAGGACATCACCGGCGGCCTGCCGCGCGTGGTGGAGCTGTTTGAAGCGCGCAAGCCGCGGGAGACGGCCATCATCAGCGAGATTGACGGCCTGGTGAAGTTCGGCGAGATCTCCAAGGGCCAGCGCAAGATCTTCGTCATCGCCGACAACACCACGGAGAAGGAGTACCTGGTGCCCCGGGGCGTGCACGTCAACGTCCAGGAGGGCGAGCGCATGAAGGCGGGCGAGCCCTTGATGGACGGCCCGCTCAACCCCCACGACATCCTGGCCGTGCTGGGCGAGAAGGAGCTGCAGGCCTACCTGGTCAACGAGATCCAGGAGGTCTACCGCCTGCAGGGCGTCAACATCTCGGACAAGCACATCGAAGTCATCGTGCGCCAGATGATGCGCTGGGTGAAGGTGGAGGACGTGGGCGACACCCAATTCCTGCTGGAGCAGCAGGTGGACAAGTTCCGCTTCCGCGAGGAGAACGAGCGCGTCATCATGAACGGCGGCAAGCCGGCCACCGGACGCCCGCTGCTGCTGGGCATCACCAAGGCCTCGCTCTCCACCGACTCCTTCATCTCCGCCGCCTCCTTCCAGGAGACCACGCGCGTGCTCACCGAAGCCTCCATCCAGGGCGCGGTGGACCACCTGCGCGGCCTCAAGGAGAACGTCATCATGGGCCGCCTCATCCCCGCCGGCACCGGCATGGAGTACTACCGCAACGTGCGGCTGGCGCCCGAGCTGGAAGAGGCCGCCGCCAAGGTGCAGGAGGAGGTCTCCGCCGCCTACGAGGAGGCCGAGCGCCAGCTCGAGCTCATGCGCCAGGAAGGCGAGAACGAGGGCGAGAGCGAGGAACTCGCCGCCGAGTGATGGAAGTGGCACGGCAAACGAGAGAGCACGACTTCAGTCGTGCCGCTGAAAATGCCATCCTTCACGGGGCTCTAGCCCCGGGACGCTGATGTCGCCCCTTCTCCGCTTCGTCTCGCTGCTGCGGCGCGCCTGCTGGCGCGCCTTCGAGGACGACTGCTTCGCCCTGGCCAAGGCCGCCGCCTACTCTTCCGTCCTCACTCTGTTCCCCGCGCTGCTGGTGGTGGCCAGCGCCCTGGCCTACTCGCGCGAGACCCACGCCCTCATTCAAGAGGTGGCCGCGGCGGTGGGTACCGTGCTGCCC
>JACPZW010000047.1 GCA_016195265.1 Acidobacteriota bacterium
AAAACAGCACGCCGGGGATCAGCGTCGGCGCCGAGATCAGCGCGGCGCTGCAGCCGGTCCCGGTCGCGCACTTGATTGGCGGCGGCGGGAAATACCACGCGCGCTCCCCCGTAGTCAGGCTCACACCGTGCAGGCCGCCGGGCTTCGGCAATCGGATGTCTGACACCGGGAAGTACGCGCGGTCGCCGTCGACCGCGGCGCCCCACTGGATGCCGCCCCAGATGGATCCCTCGCCGGCGTGATACTGCCAGAGTTGCGCGCCCTCTTTGTCCGGATCGATCGCGAACGCGTTCCCGGACTTCTGCGCGGCGACGATGATGTCGCGGCCGTCGGGCAACGTCGTCAGCATCGGCGGCGTCCCGAGGTCGAAATCCGGTCCCGCCTTCTCGCCGCAGTTCGCGCTGCCTGCGCGGCAGCCGAACACGTCGCCCGCCGTGAGCTGCTTGATCCATTTGATCGCGCCGCTCTTCATGTCGAACGCGACGATCGCATCCGCCGTCGGCTGCGCGGGCGCGCTGTAGGTGTTTCCCGTCCCGGCGTAGACGAGACCGCGCTTCGCGTCGATCGTGGGCGCGGACCAGATGCCGACGCCCGACGGCCCCCACAGCGTGACGCCCGCCGCGTTCTTGCCCGCGACTTGCGCCGGCGGCGCCATGAACGTCTGCCAGACCACCGCGCCGGTCTTCACGTCGATCGCGCTCAGGCTGCCGCGAAACCGGCAGCACTCGTAACCCTGCTGGCCGGCCGCGGTCTCTTCCATCGACGAGACCGGAACGAACAATCGATCCTGATAGAGCGTCGGCGATCCGGTGATGCGCGCGTAGGGATGCTCGTCGAGCCTGCGCGACCAGAGCTCGCGCCCGGTCGCGGCGTCCAGCGCGTAGACGTTCGCGCCGGTGTCGCCGAAGTAGACCGCGTAGCCGGCGTCGCGCGCGCCGAACGCGAGCGCCGTCCGCACGCCGCTCTTCGCCGTGAACGTCCAGTAGATGCAGCCGGACTTCGCATCGAGCGAGTACACGGTCCCGTTCTGGCTGCCGACGAACACGCGCCCGCTCGCGACGGTCGGCTGCGACCACGCCGACGTCGCGTCGGGAAATCCGAACGCCCACTTGAGCGAGAGTTTGCCAACTTGATCGGGTGTCATGCCGGCCTGGCTCGCGGGTTGGAAGCGCGTATTCGCAGATGATGGCGACCAGCCGAGCCATGACGGGGACGCCGCGGGATCCGGGAGCTGGATGGACGACGTCGACGAAGTCGACGACGTCGGCAATGCCGCCGTGCAGCGACCAATTCGCGCGCCGGTGATGTCGGAGCCGAATGCTTTGCCGCTGAGATATTCGGCGACCGCGCGCCGCTGGGCGCCGCTCAAGCGTCCGCCCTGCGGACGCATCCCGCCGGCCGTCAGTGCGGCGAGGATCGCTTCGGGCGATCGCTGTTTGAGAATGTCGGGAGCAGGCGCGCGCGATCCGGTCGCGCCGTCGTGACACGAGGCGCAGTTGCTCGAGAAGATCGCCGCGCCGTCAGGAGACTGAGCGGAGACGCTCGGCTGAAAGCCTCGCGCTACGAGCAAGGCCGAGACGCCAACGAAGACGCTCGCCTGAAAAACTCGCGCTGCTCCCCGGGTCATTTCTTCGGCGCCGTGAGGTACTCCTTGTCCGACACTGGATCGAGCCACTTCACGTCGCCCTCGTAGATCGTGAGCTGCAGCGCGTCCTGATCCGGCGCGGCGCCGTGCCAGTGCTCGACTCCGGGGCCCGTCCACCATGGCTGGCCCGGGACGGTCTCGAGCACGGGACCGCCGCGCACCTGCGTGCGCCCCTTGCCCTCTTCGATCATGAGCAGCTGACCCCACGAGTGCGTGTGCCAGTTCGACCGGCTGCCCTTCGGAAACCGGAGGCGCGTCGTGCGAATCGCTTTCGCGTCGACCGACGCCGGCGTCCCACCCACGAAGTTGCTCTGCTGGCCGTTGACGCGCTGGCCGACGGTCCACACCATCGCGCCGACCACGACTATTGAAGTCAGAACCTTCACACGCGACGGGCCTTGTTTCGAGTTCATTTCAATCCTCCGAAAGAAATGAACCACAGAGGACACGGGGGACACGGAGGGAAAAACTAAAGTGGTACCTTCCCACCTCCGTGCCTCTGTGTCCTCCGTGGTTAATTACTTCGTTACGGTAACTGTCACGTTGTCGTACGTGAAGATCGCGCCGTCGCTCGCCACCGCGCGCAAGACGTAGGTCCCCGACTCGGCGAACGTCACCTGCGTGATCCACGTGTTGTCCGGCGGCGGTTCCGGAATGAAGTACGGCGGCGACCACGGCGAGTTGCCGTACGCGCGCGTGTCGGTCCACGTCTTCATCTGATCGGGACTGAACGTCACGTCGTTCGCCTTCCCGCGGTACACGATCCACGACAGCCGCAGGCCCGGTCCGCTCGCGGGGACGATCGCCGACGGCGCGCGATACAACGCACTTGGCGAGACCGTCGGCGCCGGCATGCCCGGCGTCGCGCCTCTCTGGCCTCGTCGCGCCGGAATGTTGTCGGGATCTTTCGCGAACGCCGTCAGCGTCAGCGGCGCGCCGACTTTCACGGTGCGCGTCTTCGTCCCTTCGACCTTCAGCTCCGGCGGGATGTTCGTCCGCAGCTCGTCGCGCAGGCTGCCGAAGTCGCCGCCGACCTCGGTCGAGATCACCTGGTTGTCGATGATGTAGTCGTTCTTCAGCGACGCGTACGCCTTCTCGACTTTTCCATGCGTCTTCAGCGTCCAGATCAGTTCCTTGTCGCCGAAGTCCTTCGGGATCTTGACTGAGAAGAGAAACGGATTCCGCCGCGGATAGAAATGCGTCGGCTGCCCTTGATCGGGCCCGCCCGGCTCGATGTTGTTGTCGGGTCCAATCGGAATGTCAAACTCTTCCTGCCAGTTCTGATTCATGTACCCGAACACCATCGTGAGCGATCCGTCGGCTTCGGTCCGCCAGCCTTCGTACGCCGGCGACACGACCTGCCCCCTCGAGTACGTGAACCGCGTTTGCGCGTGCGCCGCCGTGAACAGGAGAAACGCCACCAGCGCGGTGAACAGCAATCGCCTCATCGCCAGTTTCTTCCTTGTGAAAGCGGTTCAGAACCTGCGCCCACGAGCGGGCGCCCGTTCGCGGCCACCCGGACACGGCCAATTCCTAATTCTTGATTCCTAATTCTTAATTTCCTGCCTGCTGCCAGGCGCGGTCGACTGCGTCGGTACCGCGGTCGGAGGTGCCCAACACAACGGGCAGCCGATATCGTAGTCGTTCCGGCTCTTCAGCAGCTTCCGCCGCTTCGCCATCTCGGCCTGGAACTGCTCTTCGGTCAATGACACGGAGTAGCCGAGATCGATGAACATGTTCGCGATCGATCGCCGTCCGCCGCCCGCCCAGTTCCGCGGGTCCGCGGGATTCTTGTTCGCGGCCGTCGTGTCCAGGAAGCCGATCAGGTGCACGATCGTCCCCTTCGGCAGCAGCGGCGCCGCGTCGTCGTCGTACACGTACTGCTTCACCCAGTTGTGGTCGTAGCCCACGCAGTTGAGCGTCTGGATGTTGTGGCCCCAGATCGCTTCGAGGCACATGCGCACGCCCGGCGCGTGCAGGTGCGGCTCGAACGTGATGTACTTCGTGTGCTCCGGCAGCACGGCGTACGAGTGGAGCTCCTGCCCGTTCTCGTTCGGCCGCACGTCGATGTCGATGCCGTTGCCCAGCCGCACGTTCGATCGCTTGTAGATCGGCTTGTAGCCCTTCGGGAAGAACTTGAACGCGAACTCCAGATGGGCCTTCGTCTCGCGGCCGTTCGAGTGGAGATGACCCGCGCTCAGCGCGAGCGATGAATGCGCCGCGAGCAGCCGTCCGGCTTCCGGCGGGAAGATGTCCGCGTTGCGGCCGACTTCGTGAATCGGCCAGCTGCTGCCGCCTTCGTCGGCGCCGCTCGACGCGTGCTCGCCTTCGACGATGCTCGTGTACGTCATGTGGTGGAAGGCGTAGCGTCCGCCAACGGTCGTCGTCCCCTTCTCGTGGGGCACGTCGTTGACTTCCCGCACTTCGACCGCCGAGGCGTAGCGATCCTCGGTGAGTCCGGTCGGCACGAGCCCGACGTCGCCCCACCGATCGGGCCCGATGGCGGGCACGACGACGTCCTTCGACCGCAGGATCAGGTCCGGCTCGCCGATCGTCCATTTGTCCGTCGTATCGAAATGTTTCGCGGGCGGCATGTCGGCCGGGTTGCCACGCGGCGCGCCGCTGTCCGCCCACCGGGCGACCTTGCCGATCTCTTCGTCGCTCAGCGACGGGTCGTGCTTGAACTTCTGGATGCCGATGTTCTTCTCGACGAAGAACGGCGGCATGGCACCGCGCTGGCTGCGGAGCGCCGTCCGCGCTTTCATCGAGCGCGCCCACGGCCGCGCTTCTTCGTAGGTGACAAGCGACATCGGCGCGACGCCGTCGGGGTGATGGCACTCCTGGCAGCTGTGCTGGAGGATCGGCGCGATGTCTTTCGTGAACGTGACGTCGGCGGCCGGCGCGGGTGTCTGGGCGATCACGGCCGCGCTGGCCGCGATCATCGCGGACGGCAGCCCGACCGACCCCAGGACCCACAGCAGACGGTTTTTCACCATGACGATCTCCTTAAGTGCTACGGTGTGCCTCGTATATACACCGGGAACGGGTCGGGCGCTCAGGGTTTTTCGCAACCTTAACATGTAGGAGGGCCGCCATGAACAGCCGGCGCGAGTTCCTGACGACGGTCGGCGTGGGACTGCTCGGCGCGCGAATGGGCGCGGTGCGACAGGCGGGTCAGGCGGCCGCGCCGCCGCCCGTGCGCGGGGTCAAGACGACGCCGCTCTTCAAGAGCCCGGAAGGCTATCCCAACGGGGTCGCCGCGACCCCGGAAGGACTGTGGATCGCCGAGCAGAAATCCGATGTCGCGCACCTGGTCGACTTTCACGGCAAACCGCTCAAATCGGTGAAGACCGAATCGAAGAACACGAGCGGCCTTGGGTTCGGCGACGGGTACATCTGGATGGCCGCGAACGCGGCGCCGCAGGGAATTTTTCAGACGGACCTGGGCGCAAAGACGGTCAGCCATCGGCAGATTCCGCTCGGTCCGCCCGAGAACGGCGGCGGCTGCCACGGCGTCGAGTACGTCGACGGCAAGCTGTGGATCGCGGCGCTGCGGCTGCGCAGCATCCTGCGCGTGGACGCGAAGACGTGGCAGCCCGAGTTCATGATTCCCTACAGCGTGCCGCGCGCGCACGGTATCGCGTGGGACGCGCGCGCCGGCGGCGCGATCTGGATGGTGACCGGCGACGAGCATGGCGCCGGCCTGATCAAATACGACGCGACAACCGGCCGCACGCTCGAGACCGCGCAGTTCGCCGAGACCGATTGCGATCCGCACGGGCTGGCGTGGCACGACGGCGTCCTCTACAGCTGCGACGCGGGGATCCATCCCGGCTGGACGGAGAACAAGAGCCCGACGCACGGATACATCTTCCGGATCGATATCGTCTAGGACGTAGGGCGGGGTCCTTCGGACCCGCCGGAAAACCGGGTCCAAAGGACCCGGTCTCTGACCCGCCGACCCGGCTACAGCCTGCTGGCCGTGCTGCGCGCCGAATAGAACTGGCCGTGCACGGGATCTTGACGGCCGGCGGTGTCCCGTCGTGAAATCCTGAACACCCCCAGTCGAGGGAACGCGCCGCCCGACGCGCGCGTCCTACAAGGCTCCGAGGAGTCTCAGACCGATGACCCACACCGCGCCTCCCGATGGCGGGCGGCTGATCGTGCTGACCGCGCCGCTGACCGAAACCATCGACCACGCCGGCTACTTCATCCAGATGAGCATGGCGTCGCTGCCCATCTGGCTCGAGCGCCTCCTCAATGACAAGTACCCGAACTGGCGCGACGTCGAGCACGATGCCGACGGCGCCGCGAGCTACATGCCGGCGGGCGCGCGCGTCGTCGAAGCATCGCTGCTCCGCCGCTACCGGCCCGAGGACGTCGTCTGCTGCTATCCGGCGGACCTGGACAAGTTCATCGGCCCCAACACGCGCGTCGTGGGCGTGTCCACGCACAACCCGCTCGGCGTCACGTTCGCGGCGGGCGTGTACACGTCGATCTTCGGCTCCTCGAAGCAGCCCATCAACTCGCACTACGCGCGCCAGATGTTCGCCGCGATCAAGGCGAGTCCGCATCGCGATCGCTTCAAGGTGATCGTCGGCGGGTCGGGCGGATGGCAGATCATTCAGACCGACACGTACGACGAGCTCGGCGTCGACTGCGTCGTGGAAGGCCGGAGCGAATCGACCGACGCGCTGGATCTGTTCGACAGGGCCGTGCGCGGCGAGCCGCTGCCGCGCCGCGTCGAGGTGCAGCATCCCGCAAGCCGCGACGAGATCCTGTTCCCCGACAAGCGGACGACCTTCGGCGTCGTCGAGATGACGACCGGCTGCGGCCGCCGCTGCCAGTTCTGCCTGCCGGACCTGAACCCGCAGATCGATCTGCCCAAGGACAAGATCATGCGCGCCGTCCGCGCCAACGTGCGCGACGGCAACAGGCAGATCTCGCTGGCCACCGAAGACATGTTCATCTGGGGCCAGGTGCACACGGACACGCCGTTCTACTTTCCGAATCGCGAAGCGCTGCTCGAGCTGTACGCGGAGGTGGTCAACACGCCCGGCGTGGAGCAGCACGTCCTCAGTCATGCGACGATCGCGCCCGCCGTGGTCGATCCCGTGCTGATCGAAAAACTGTCGGCGATGCCATCTTCACGCCGCTCCACGACACGCGGATGGCGGCGCAGCAGGGCGTCACCGAGACGCGCGCGCTGACGCCGCTCCAGTGGCAGCTGATCATGAAGTGCTGGAAGATGAACCTGCGGCCCGGCCAGACCGCGTGGTGGGCGCCGATGGCGTGGCGCGTGGGCGCGCTCGGGCTGTGGGCCGCGCGCCTGCGCAAGCTGAACGGTCCGGGATTCACGTGGCCGCTGTTTATGTTCGCCAGCGCCGCGCCCGAGCGGCTCCTGGCCCAATGGGGCAAGCTCTACGCCGCGCGGCCGCTGACGATCAAGAGCCGGAAAGAGCTGCTGGCGACGATCAAGCCGCACCAGTGGCCGCACCTGCGCGCCGACACCGGAGACCTGCCCGAGGAATTCACGGCGACGTCTCCGCCGCGCAACGGCGTCATACGCCTGACGCCACAACGCGTGGCCTGAGCGCGCCGCGCGGATGGCCGGCGCCAGGCCAATCCCGAATTGGCCGCATCGCCGGCCCCGATCCGCGCGCACAATCACGCATGCTCGAAGGGTCGCTGGCCGAGCGCGGGTTCGTGTTCGTCCGCGCCGCTGAGATGCGCGCCGCGCTGGAAGCGGTCGGCCCATTGACCGGCTGGCCGGCGTTCGCCGCGAGCTGGAACGGCCTCGAGCTCGATCGCTACCTCGCCGAGGGACAGCGGTCGCGCAGCCGGCGGTTTGCGGTCTACACCGTCGCCGCCGACGGCTCCGCCTTGACTCGGCAACCGCATCAGCCGCACTTCCAGCACCGCGAGTACAACGCGCTGTTCGGCGGCATCGAGCGCTGGTTCGCGCCGATCGCGCCCGAGATCGGCGACGGCCCGACGCTGACGACGGTCGTGCGGTGCTGCGCGCGGGTATTCGGCGGGCTCGCGCCGGCGGTCGCCGAGTGGCGCGTCGAGGCGCATCAGTTCCGGATCGCGGCGTCCGCGGTCGCGCTCGGTCAACCGACGCCGGAAGGCGTGCATCGCGACGGCGTCGACTTCGTCCTCGTCCTGCTCGTCAACCGCGAGAACATCGTCAGCGGCGTGACGACGGTCTACGATCTCGCGGGAACGCCGCTCGGCACGTTCACCCTGACCGAGCCGTGCGATGCGACGCTCGTGGACGACAACCGCGTCGCGCACGGCGTGACGCCAGTGGCGCCGCTCGATCCGGCCCGCCCCGGCGCTCGCGACGTCCTCGTCGTGACGTTCAGAAATCAGCGCGAGGCTCAGCCCGCGTAGATGAGCGTGTAGCCCTTTTCCTGCGCGCGCGCGACGGCGAGAACGCCCGCCGGCACGAAGCGGCTGTCGGGCACGATGTTGGCCTGGAAGTCCTTGTAGACCGCGTCCATCGTGCTGCCCGTCATTCCCGCGACTCCCTGCGCGGCGAAGCGCGTCGCCTGATCGCAGATCGCGATGTAGGTGCCCTTCTTGCGCACCGCCTCGATCGTCGTGCCGAGGTTCGGCAGCGTCAGGCCGTACGCGGACGACTGGTAGAGGTTGGTCGTCGGCGATTCCTTCGTCTTGGGATCCTTGAACTCCAGCATGTCGCCCATCGCCTTGCCGTATTTCGCCCACGCGACGTCGGTGAAGGCGAACGGCGTGGCGAAGTGACGCATGACGATCACGATCGCCAGATCCTTGTCGGTCAGGTTGTACGCGGTCTTGTGCGACGAGTACAGATTGTTCGCGAACAGGACCGCTTCGCCCGCGCCGTGCGGCGTCACCGCGTCGATGACGATGCGGTGTTTGCCAGGAAACTGATCCATCCAGTCGTCTTCCGCGTGGTGCGTCGCGCGGAACGCGCGCGTGGCGGCGACCGCCGGCTTCCCGGTCTGCGCCTCGGCGGACGCGGCGGATCCGACGCCGAACGCGGCCACGGCGGCGCCGATGCGGGACAGGAACGAGCGGCGGGCGGACAACTCCTGCGACATAGTGATCTCCTCTATCGATAACGGTTCTCCCACTACGATTGCGCGTCGAAAAAAGTATCGACGCTAGGTATTGTCGATGGTGGCGCGGATCTGGTCAAGCGCGCGCCCGGCGCGGGCGGCCGCACGAGCGCGAAGAAATCGATCGCGGCCTGCACGTTGCGGCGCAGAACCTCCTGGTCCGGCTCGAGCGACCAGTTGCCGCGATCCTGCAGGTTGCCGATGATGATGCCGTCGCTGCGCGCGTTCATGCTGGCGTTGCCGCCGTCGGGCGCGCGGCCGTTCGCGCGGTAGTTCACTTCGGGCTGCGACACGAGCGCGGTCAGCTGCCCCTTGATCGGCACGAGCTCCTTGTCGTCGAAGAGCGTGAACGATCCGAGGCCCGTCGAGTTGACGACGATCGGCTCGCCGAGCGTCATCAGATCGCGCGGCGTGTCGAACTTGCGGATCACGATCTTGCCGCCGAACAGCAGGAAGTCGCGCACGAGCGCATCCATATAGATGTTAGGCTCGATGGCCAGCGCCGGCGTGCGGATCGCGTACTTCGTCGGGAACGGATGCTCGCCCGGGCCGAGGACTTCGCGATTGCGGTTCGGCCGCAGTTCGGGCGGCAGCAGATCGGCGTCCGTCGCGCCGCCGGCTTCCGCGTTACCTCCGCGTCCACCTCCGCCACCGCGCCCACCCTGCCCCGAGTCCCCCGAAGGGCCGCCGGGCCCGCCGCGGCCCTGCTGGTTCGGATCGTCGGTGGCGTTGTAGCTGTCCATCCAGTAGACGCCGTAGTTCTGGCCGACCATCAACTGGAGCTGGCGGTACGACAACTCGGCCGCGCGGAGGAACTGTGCGTCCCAGGCCGGCGTCCGCCGGTCATTACTTACCAGCGCCGTCGTCGGCGTGAAGCCGGCGAGCGACATGTTCGACGTCGTGTCGGGCGGCACGGTCGCGGCGTAGATCGTCACATCGAAGCCGCGGCGCTGAAGTTGCCGCGCGGCGCAGAGACCCGGCGATCCGCAGCCGATCACGGCGACGCGCCGCTCGCCGCTGGCCTGCGCGAACTCCGAAACCAGGACGCCGGCGCCCCAAGCGAGCGACATGCCGGTGCCCGCGTAGCCGTAGTTGTGAATGAGCGTCTTCGCGTCGAGCTTCTCGGCGCGCAGGACGAAGCCCGAGTCGCGGTGCGGGCGCAGACCGACCGTGGTGCGGATGATGCGGTCGAAGGACACACGGACCTGCGCGAGCTGGACACTTCTTGCAGGCGACCGGCCCGGCGTCGCGATCGGGCCGCGCGAGGATCCCCCCTGCGTAACAGTTGCGCACCCGCCGATGGCATAGCCGGCGAGCGCGAGACTGCTGCTCGACAGAAATGTGCGTCGGTTCATGGCGACGGATCTTCTCACCTTCGGTGCCGCCTGTCACGCGCGCAGAATCGAACGCACAAAACCGTCAGTCTCTCCGGCACCCGGCTTGCCCACATTCTACGCCGGAGGCCTGCGACGCCGGCGCTTTGCGACACGAAAGCACATGTCACTGGCAGATGGGTGAACCTTGCACGGCGTCGTGAACATTGTTCTTAACGAAATCCGTGATCCGGCCGATCGGAATCGTTCGGACACACACTGGCACGACGTGGACGGACACGTCGTCGTCTACAGCCCGCGCGCGGAGATAATCGACGTCGTCGGTTTGTTCGGATTGCGGTAATCCAGCCGTTGAATGGAGCAGATGATGCTGACCAACATTCGCGTCCGCCGCGGACGGCCGTGGCTCGCGCTCGTCGGACTGAGCGCGGCGCTGGTCGCCGCGTCGGCCACCGGCGCGCGCGCGCAGGGATTCATCAGTCCCCTCATCGGGTACGACTTCGGCGGCGACGCCAGCTGCCCGCAGATCACCAACTGCGAGGACAAGCGGCTCAACGCCGGCGTGGCGCTCGGCACGATGGGGCCCGTCTTCGGATTCGAGGAGGAATTTGCGTACGCGAAGGACTTCTTCGGGAAGGCGCCGGCGCTGTCGTCGAGCGTGCTGACCGTGATGAGCAACGTGATGCTCGTGCCGAGAATCGGACCCGTCCGCCCGTACCTGCTCGGCGGCATGGGCCTGATCAAGAGCCACGCGGAGTTCACGCCGGTCAGCCTGCTCACCTCCGACAACAACAGCATCGGCTGGGATGTCGGCGGCGGCGTGATCGTGCTGGCCACGCCGCACTTGGGGGTGCGCGGCGACATCCGGTACTTCCACGCGTTCCAGGACGCCGCCATCGCCGGCTTCATCGTCCAGAATCCGAAGCTGGACTTCGGGCGGGCCAGCGTTGCGCTCGTCGTCGCGTTCTGACGCGCAGGCCCGCGCAAGGCGCGAGGCTGATCACCATCAGGCGCTGGCGATCGACGGCCAGGAGTGACGCGGTCTGCGAGTCTCGGGATTGCCGTGAGCGATATGACCGGCGGCCGTCCGGACGATCTGGACGACCTTAGGGGCGACGCGCTGCGTCCTGCCCCTTGAGCTGCATTTCGATCTGCCCGCGAAGAATCGAGCACCAGTCTTTGTGGTCGGCCACGGGCATCCCGCATTCGACGCAGATGCGCACGCGGGTTTTCGGGGGTTCGGGTTTGCCGAGGATCCGCTTCAACAATGACATGCCGCCTCCGGATGGAACCCTCTGGGGGTTATGGCGTTAGACGGACGAGGCGGCGTCTTGGTTGCGTCGGGAGGGGCTACTCCTGCCGCAAGGCGACGAGCGGATCGATCGCGGCCACGCGGCGGGCCGGGATCCAGCACGCGACGGTGGCGACAAACAGGAGCAGCGCCGGCACGCCGGCGAACACCGGCAGATAGATCACGCCGCGCAGCACGTGCAGATCGACGATGCACCACCGCGGCCGCGTCGTCTCGCAGGGCGAAGCTGACCGAGCACATCTACGCGCACGGCGCCGACCGCGATTCGAACACCGTCGAGGTCTTCATCGCGCGGCTGCGGCGCAAGCTCGGCGCGCCGTTCATCGAGACCGTGCGAGGGCTCGGGTACCGGATCGGGGCCGAGCCGTGACACGGCAGCGATCGTTTCGCGCGCGCCTGTTCATCGGGTCGGCGCTGTGGACAGGCGGGTTTGCTGGCCTTCTATCACCTGGGCTCCATGACGCTCTTCCGCAGGTTTCCCGGTCTCATGCAGGCCAACCGGCTTACGCTGCGGCGTGTTGACGACAACGTCCCAGCCTCCAGCCACCAGTCACCAGCCACGTGCGCGCCGTTCGATTTGCCGGACTCCGCCCCGCGGGCGACAATGCGCCTTCGTGCCTCCCGTCCACGCGACTCGATCGGGCCTGATGGAACGCGTGCTGTGGATCTACGTCGCGGCGGGCCTCGCCGGCGCCGCTCGCCTCCTCTGGTGGTACTGGCCCGCGACGGGCATGTTCGACGGCGCCACGAGCAACATCTGGACCGCGCTCGCCTGGGACGTCGCGCACGGCGAGTTCTACCGCCCGCTGCTCTCGCCGTCGGGGTACGGCGGCACGCGCTACATGCCGCTGCTCTTCGTCGCCCACGGGCTGCTCCTGCGCCTGCACGTGGACCCGATTCTCGCCGGTGCGGCCCTCATGCAGGCCAGCGTGTGCGCGGCGGCCGCCGCCCTGTACTTCACGCTGCGCGAGGCGCGCGTGCGTGCGCCGCTCGCCGCGCCCCTGGCGTGCACGGTCTGGTCCACGGCGGTCTATCAGGCGTACTGCACCGACGTGCGCGCGGACTACCTCGCGGCAGCGCTGGCCGTGACCGCCGTCGGGCTGGCGATCGGTCATCGGTCACGCGCGAGGGACTCGTGGCTGGCCGGCGCCGCGGTCGCGTGCGTGCTCGCCGGGCTCACGAAAGTCACGTCGCTCGCCGTGGCCGGACCGCTCGTCGTCTGGCTGTGGATCGAAGGGGCGCGCAGGTCCGCGTGGCGATTCGCCGGCGCGACGGCGACGCTGTGGCTGGCCACGATCGGCGTCGTGCAATGGGCGTCACACGGGAATTTCCTCGAAAGCTTCCTCGCGACGGCGTCGGGCGGCATGACACTTGCGACGATCGCGCGGGCGATTCCGCATTTCGTGCAGGAAACGACGTGGGAGCCGTTTGTCGGCACGCCGTTTCTGCTCGCGCTATGGTGCGCTTTCCAGTTCGCGCGGCGGCGCCGCCTGACGCTCGTGCACGTCGCGTTGGCGGGCACGACGCTCGTGACCCTCGTCATCTTCGCGTCGCCCGGAACCGTGGCCAACCAGCTCGTCGACCTGCAGATGATGAGCGTGCTCGTCATCGGCGCCGCGCTGGCGGACGGCGACGCGTCGCCCCGGCTGATCGTGCCGATCTACGCCGTGCTCGCGATCGCGATCGCGGCGATTTCGTGGCCGGTGCCGGGCCTGCCGTCCGTCATGGCGACCATCCGCCGCGACGGTCTGCTGACCCGGGCGCGCGTCCAGTCCATCCACGACGAGTTTCTCCCGCCCGGCACCCGCTACATCACCAACGATCCGATTTTCGCCGTGCTCTACGACGAGCGCCCGGTGGTCCTCGACGAATTCGGTCTCGAATTGTCGGTGCGTAGTGGCGGGCCGGCCGGACGCGATTTCGAGGCGCGCATCCGGCGGCAGGAGTACGACGTGGTCATCAGGCGCGTCGACGACAGGTTTCCGCGCGACATCACGGCGGGCGACGCCGGGTTCGCGGATGCGGCCGCGGCGTACTGGGCCGCCTGGCCGCCCGAACACGCGCAGTTGCGCGCGATTGTCGAGCCCGCGTACGCGCTGCGCGCCGTCCGCAAGCCGTTCGTGATCCTCATGAGACGATGACGTTCGATATGGCACGGCCCGCGGTCCGCATGACGCGTTGGTCCCGCGCGCTGCTCGTCGCCCTGGCGGGGCTGTCGGCGGCCTTGTTCGTCCTGGCTGTCAGCAGGCGGCTTGCCTTTCCCTACGAGCTCACGATCGTCGAGGCGTTGCAGCCGTTGGCGACCGCGCGGCTGCTCGACGGCCTTCCCCTGTACGGGGCGCCGACCCTGGAACACATCGGCCCGATGTATCCGCCGCTCTCGTTTCTCATCGACGCGGGCCTGGCCCGGATCTTCGGGTTGAGTCTGCCGTTGCTGCGCGTGGTTTCGATCCTGTCGACGGCCGGCACGGTGGCGATCGTGTACACCGTCCTTCGACGCCGTCAGGCGCCACCTTCGATCGCCGCCGTCTGCGCCGCGATGGTCCTTGCGGCCCACACGAGGCTCGGCGACGTTCTCGACCTCGCGCGTGTCGACGCGCCGGAGATGCTGTTCGCCGTGCTGGGCCTTGCCGCCGCCGAGCGTGCGGCGCGGCCTGGGGCTGCCGAGTGGCCATGGACGATGGCCGCCGCGGTCGCACTCGCGGCCGCGGTGTTCACCAAACAGACCGCGCTGACGGTGGTGGGCGGCGCCTGCCTCGCGCTCCTGGCGGCCGGCCGCATTCGCAGCGCCGCGCGCCTTGGCGTACTCGTCACCGGCATCGTCGCGGCATGTGGAGTGGCGCTGCACGTCGCCAGTGACGGCTGGTCGACCTTCTACGTCTTCACGCTGCCGGGCGGTCAGCCTATCCTCGCGCAGGACTTGGCGCTGTCGCTCGGGCGGCTTGTGTTCTTCTTCCCGGCCGCGCTGGCCTCCTGCGGCGTCGTGCTCTGGCGGCTCTGGCGTCCCACTGCGCCATCTCGCGATCTGTCCGTGTGGGAGGCGGCGCTGGTGTTGAGCGTCCTGGGCGCCCTCGTCTCCAACGCGAAAGTGGGCGGCGCCGACAACGTGTGGGCGGTCGTCGTGCCCCTGGCTGCGATCGCGATCGGCCAGCACTGGACCGCCTCGGTTCCGGCCTTGTCTCCCCGTCACCTCCTTTTCTATCCGATCGTGTGGCAGGTCGCGGTCCTTCCGCATCGCCCGATGGCGGACACACCTACCGCCGCCGACGCGCACGCCTACCAGGCGCTGGTCGCGGATCTCGAGCGGCTTCCGCGCCCGCTGTTCAATCCGATGTTCCCGTACGAGTCGTGGCTGGCAGGCAGCGAGCCATCGGCGCTCCTGACGCAAATCAGCGATTTCGAGCCCGGCACGCCGCTGTGGACAGAGCTGACCACGGCGATCACGGCGCGGCGCTTCGCAACGATCATTGCGACCGACGTCAGTCACCCGGCGTTCGCCGGCCTCGAGACAGCGTATCGCGCAAGAGACACCTGGACGTTCAGGGTGCCCGCGTCGAGCTCGGCCGTTCGCGTGTTCACGCGCAACTGAGGTGGGCTAGGTGCGCGGCCTGTAGCGCCCCTGTCTGATGCGGGCGCGAATGCGGAGCAGTTCCCGCAGCATGCCGGGACCGTCCCGCGCGATCACCACGCGCGACTCGTCGCGATAGTGCCACTCGACGGGCACCTGCACAATGCGAAGCCCGTGGGCGCGCGCGATGGTCAGCACCTCGATGTCGAACGCCCATCCGTCGACCGTCACCAGCGGAAAGATGGCCGTCACCGCCGCGGCGGTGAACATCTTGAATCCGCACTGCGAGTCATCGATGCCGGGGAGCGCCGCGTGCCGCACGGCGTAGTTGAACAGGCGTCCCATGACATGACGGTAGAGCGGCTCGCCGATGCGTCTGGCGGCCGCCCCCTCGCGGGTGGCGATCGCGACGTCGAAGCCGCTCAACGCAGGCGGCAGGAACCGACTGATGCCCGCCACGGGCATCGAAAGATCGGCATCGCACATGAAGCGGTACGCACCGCGCGCGGCCAGCAGCCCGGCCCTGACGGCGCCGCCCTTGCCTCGATGCGGCTCGCGTTGCACGTGGACGCGGGGTTCGGCCCTCGCGAACGATTCGGCGATTCGAACCGTCGCGTCCTCCGATCCGTCGTCAACGACACGAACTTCCCAGTCCCAGGTCTGCCGGCGGAGGTAGCCGCAGAGCGCAGTCAGCGTGTTCGCGAGCCGCGGCTGCTCGTTGAACACCGGGACGACGACTGAAAGCGACACCGGGACTCGGGCGGCCTCGTTCACGAGCACCGGACAGGCTACACGATCTGAACCCTGAACGCGCCCGCTTGACATGCTATTTCTCTCGCATGTATGCTACGAAACTAGCACATGACGAAAAGCACGCCCCGTCAGCCTCACCAGCCTCACCAGGCCACGCTCTCGCGCCGCGAGCGCCAGATCATGGACATCCTCTACCGCCGCGGCCGCGCGACCGCCGGCGACGTCATGGAGGCGCTGACGGGCGACCCCAGCTACTCGACCGTCCGCGCGCAGCTGCGCGTCCTCGAGGACAAGGGCCACGTCCACCACGAGGAACACGGGCTCCGCTACGTCTACATGCCGGCGGTGCCGCGCCACGCGGCGCGCAAATCCGCCTTGCGGCATCTGGTCGACACGTTCTTCGATGGCTCGTCCGAGCAGGCGGTCGCGGCGCTGCTCGGCGGTGAAGGCACGAAGCTGTCCGACGAGGATCTGAAGCGGATCGCCGATCTCGTCAACAAAGCCAGAAAGGAAGGCGGGCGATGATCAAGGTGTCGCTCATCCTGCTATGCGGACTCCTTGCGACGCGCTTGCTGCGCCGGCGTTCCGCGGCACTTCGCCACGCCGTTCTCGCGGCCACGATTCTCTGCGCGGGTGCCGCGCCGCTGATCGCGCCGCTGGTGCCCGCGGTGCACGTGCCGCTGCATCCGTCGCTCCTCGGCTCGACGGTCCAGCCGCTCACGCTCTTCATCCCGGTCAAGGTCACGCGGCCCGAAGAAGATCTGGCCGCCTCGGCGCCGGCGACGTCCGGCTTCGCTTTGCGCGCGATCGCGGGGCGCGTCCTCGGCGGGATCTGGCTTGGCGGTGCGTTCGTCAGCATGTTGTTCCTGGGCGCCGGGCTCGCGCGTCTCGCGCGGCTGGCGGCACGGTCGGTGCGCGTCACCGATGCGCGATGGGCGCACCTGCTGACCGCGATGTCACGCGGCTACGGCATCCGGCGTGAGGTGCGGCTGCTCCAGAGCGATCATCCGTCACTGCTCGTGACATGGGGTCTGCGACGGCCGACGATCATCCTGCCGGGCGCCGCGGGCGGGTGGTCCGACGATCGCGTGCGCATCGTGCTCGGCCACGAGCTCGCCCACATCCGCCGCCGCGACTGGATCTCTCATTTGGCCTCGGCGCTGCTGCGCGCTGCGTACTGGTTCAATCCGCTCGTCTGGATCGCGTGCCGCCAGCTGCGCCTCGAAAGCGAGCAGGCGTGCGACGATGCCGTGCTCGCGCTGGGCGTCGCCGGGCCGGACTACGCGACGCATCTGCTGGAAGTCGCCCGCGCGTTCAAACAGTCCCGCATCACCGTGTTTCCCGCGCCGGCGATGGCGCGCCCATCCAGTCTCGAGAGGAGAGTTCGCGCCATGTTGAACACGCATCTCGTACGCACACCGCTGACGCGCGCGGCCGGCATCGCCATCGCCATCGCGCTCACCGCGATCACCATTCCGCTTGCGGGCCTCGTCGCGTCGGCACAGTCGAGCACCGCCTCGTTCTCCGGCGTGCTCGTGGACGCCGTCGGCCGCATCATGCCCGACACGACGCTCGTCCTCATCAACGTGCAGTCGAAAGAGCGGAAGGAAATCAGAAGTGACGCGACGGCGCACTTCGCGTTCGCGGGGCTTGCGGCGGGCGATTACACGCTCGAGGCGACGCGCCCCGGCTTCAACACGTCACAGGGACGCATGTCGCTCGAGGCGGGACAGAGCCTCGTGCGCGACGTCGCGCTCCAGGTCGGCGATCTGCACGAGACGATCACGATTTACGGAGGCGCCGGCCCGACGCCGGCCAAGGCGAAGGCCGCGAAGATGATCAACCAGTCGGGCATCGAGTCGTGCACGCCGCCGGCCACCGGCGGCGAGATCACTCCGCCGCTGAAACTCGCCGACCGCAAGCCGACCTACCCGCCGGCTCAGCAGGCCGCCGGCGTCGGCACCAGGGTGGAAATCGACACGCGCATCGGCATCGATGGCTTCCCGAAGGATTTCCGGCTGACCACCCCGGCCGATCCGGATTTCGTCAACGCGCTCATCGACGCCGTGAAGCAGTGGCAGTTCTCGCAGACCAAGCTCGACTGCGTGCCCGTCGAAGTGACGATGCACGTGACGGCGTCGTTCGTGGTGCAGTGATTACGAGCGGGTGCGGAGTGCCTGGTGCGGGGTGCCGTGCGAGGTGCGGCGTGCGTCTGCACCCAGCCCCCCGCACGCGGCACCCAGCACCGTCATTTAACCGCCGTCACCATGATCTCGACGAGCGCGCCCTGGCCAGCGAGACGGCTGATGCCGACCGTCGCGCGCACGGGCGGGTCCGTCGGGAAGACGGGCCGGTAGCCGTCGTTCATGTCGTTGAACTTCGCCACGTCTGTCACGAGCACTTCACTCGAGACGATGTCCTTGTAGTCGAAGCCGGCGGCCTTGAGCGCCGGACCGAAGCGCGCGAGCGTCTCGATCGTCTGTGCTTTCATGTCGCCGGCGTTCGTGGCGGTGTTGCCCGTGCCGCCCGAGATGAACAACCGGTTGCCGACCTTGATCGCCGGACTGAAGTTCGGACCGGCCGTCCCCGGCGTCCCGTCGGCGCGATTCGGGATGATCACTTCACGCGGCGCCGATCCCTTGATCGCCATGAACGTGATCTCGACGTCGTACGTCCCGGGCGGCGCGGCTTCGCAGCTGACGCGGGCCGGACGGTCTTTCGGCCAGTACGTGCGGTAGACATCGTTCATCGCCGCGAAATTGTCCATGCTGCGCAGGGCGACGTGGCCGGTGACGAGATCGCCGTACGACATGCCCGCGGCCTTCAGAATCTCGCCGGCGTTGTCCATCGCCGTCTTCGTCTGCACGGCGATGTCGCCCTGCAGCTGCGAGTTGTCCTTGCCGCTCCGGGAGACGAGGCCCGACATATATAACGTGTCGCCCGCCTGGATCGCGTAGCTGTACGGGCTGGTCGGCTTGACCCAGCCGGCCGGCAGAATCGCCTTCCGCGCGACGCCGTTCGGCACGGCCGTCACCTGGATTTCGAGCAGCGCGCCCGCCCGTACCATCGACCCGATGATCGTCGTCCGCGCCGGCGGATCACCCTTGAACTGCTGGCGGTAAATCGCGTCGAGCGCGGGAAAGTCCGCGGCGTTCTGCAGCATCACGGTCGCATGGACCGCGTTGTCCAGCGACGAGCCCGCGTCCTTCAGCACGGAGCGGAGATTGTCGAACACCTGCCTGGCCTGCGTGGTGACGTCGGTCCCGACGAGGTTGTTCTTCTCGTCGGTCGGCAGCTGGCCGGCGACGTAGATCACGTTGCCCGCCTTGATGCCGAGGCTGTACGGCGGCGTCTGTCCGGGCAGCGGACGCACGAACTGCTTGGCCGTCTGTGCGGACAGGCCGGCGACGAGGAACACGCCGGCGACCCCGGCGATGACGATCAGAGCGACTCGGGACATGCGCATGACATCACCTCAAAAAAGAGAGTCACTCTAACACGAGAGCGGCCCACGGGGACTCGTCGCGCGGCTTTTTCAGGGCCGCGTGCGATCGCTTCACGGTATAATGGTGAGTTGCTCCAATCACTTTTGTCGCGACCTTGTTCAGCCACGCGGGTCTTCTTTTCATGATTTCAGTTCAAGACGTCTCCATGCGGTTTGGGTCGAAGGTGCTCTTCGACGAAGTCACGACCACCTTCTCCGCCGGCCGGCGCTACGGCCTGACGGGCCCGAACGGCGCCGGCAAGTCGACGTTCATGAAGCTGCTGACCGGCGAGCCGCCGCAGAAGGGCACGGTCGCGCGGCCGGCGAAGCTCGGCGTCCTGCGCCAGGATCAGTTCGCGTTCGATCAGTTCCGCGTGATCGACACGGTCATCATGGGCAACCATCGGCTGTGGAGCGCGCTCGAGGAGCGCGAGCGCCTCTACGCGGAAACATCGATGACCGACGCCGACGGCATGCGCCTCGGCGAGCTCGAGGGCATCGTCGGCGAAGAGGACGGTTATAGCGCGGAGAGCGATGCGGCGATCCTGCTGCAGGGTCTGGATATTCCTGACGCATTGCACCACCGGACGATGGCCGAGCTGCAGGGCGGACAGAAGGTCCGCGTGCTGCTGGCGCAGGCGCTGTTCGGGCATCCGCAGGCGCTGCTGCTCGACGAGCCGACGAACCACCTGGACCTCGACTCGATCCACTGGCTGCGCGAGTTCCTGCTCCGCTACGAAGGCACGCTGATCGTCATCTCGCACGATCGGCATTTCCTGAACGCGGTCTGCACGCACATCGCGGACATCGACTACGAGACGATCATCACCTACACCGGCGGCTACGACGACATGGTGCTGGCCAAGACGCAGATTCGCGCGCAAATCGAAAAGGACAACACGCAGCGCGAGAAGAAGATCGCGCAACTGCAGGACTTCATCGCGCGCTTCTCCGCGGGCACGCGCGCCAGCCAGGTGATGTCGCGTAAGAAGGAAGTCGAGCGGCTGCAGACGACCGAGCTCGCGCGGTCCAACATCCAGCGGCCCTACATCAAGTTCGCGATGAACCGGCCGTCGGGCCGCGTCGCGCTCGAATTCGATGGCGTGACGAAAGCGTTCGGCGACGCGAGGGTCGTGACGAACTTCAGCGCGATCGTCAATCGCGGCGAAAAGATCGTCCTCGTCGGGCGCAACGGCCTCGGCAAGACGACGCTCCTCAAGGCGCTGCTCGCAGATTCGCCCAACCTGAAAGCGTCGCCGGCGGATCTCGATGCCGGCACCGTGCGCTGGGGACACGAAGTGTCGATCGGCTACTTTCCGCAGGACCACACGGGCGCGATCGAGAAAGGCCTGACTGCGGTCGAGTGGCTGCACCGGTTCGATCCGGACGCGTCACGGCAGGACATCCACGGCCTGCTCGGCCAGATGCTGTTCAGCGGCGAAGAAGGGCTGAAACCGACCGCGGCGCTCTCGGGCGGCGAGACCGCGCGGTTGCTCTTCTGCCGGATCATGCTGCAGAAGCCCAACGTGCTCGTCCTCGACGAGCCGACGAACCATCTCGATCTCGAATCCATCAACGCGCTGAACATCGCGCTGCAGAAATACGACGGCACCGTGCTGCTCGTGACGCACGACGAGGACGTCATGGACGAGGTCGGCACGCGCGTCTGGCACTTCGACCACGGGACGATCCACGACTTCAAGGGCGGGTACGAAGAGTACGAAGCGACGCTGTCCTCAGCCGCTTCGCTTGTGTGAGCGAAGATGGATTGGGGAATTGGGTAATTGGGTAATCGGGGAAAGGAGACGTCACCGGCGCGACTCGAAAGCTGCGCCGGTGCCTTGCCAACGGTCGAAGAACCTAGAACAGTTTGCAGATCGCTGTAGTACGTAGGGCGGGTCCTTTTTTTGGACCCGCCGGTCGGCGACGCGCGCCGGGTCCGAAGGACCCGGCCTACGTACCGGTGCATATCAAGCCGCCGAAGAACCTAGAAGCGCCAGCCGAAGCCGATCGAGATCACGGGATAGTACTTCAGCAGCTGAAGGAAACTGTTGTCCTGGATCTTCTTCTGCTCGTCGCCGATGGCGGTCACGATGTTAGGCTGGGTGTTGATCGGCTTGCAGGCGACGGACGCGGGCAACGCCGGCGTCGTGACGAGGCAGCCGGTGCCCGAGTACGTGAGACCCACCGTCGGGACATCCTCGAACACGACACCAAGGTCGAGCGCCATGCTGAAGTGCCGGCCGCTGCGCGGCACGAGCTGGCCGAAGCCAATCGCGAGCATGGGCGAGAACTTGTTGAACGTCATCGACGTCGTGCCGCGAATCGGATCCGACGCCAGGCTCGTGTACGTCTGGCCGCCGATCGAGAACTGACTGCTGCCCACGGAGAGCGTTCCATCGATGTGGTTGTTGTTGTAGAGCAGGACGCCCGGGCTGAACCGGAAGCCGCCGCCGATCAGCAGATCCAGGTTCGCTTCCACCGACTGCAGCTTGAGCGACCCGTCGATGCTCGCGCCGCTCTGGTCGAACGTGTGGCTGTAACTGAAGACGTTGAACCCGCCGCGCACGTTGACGCGGTTGGCCACGGCGACGGCGCCCTGAATGCCGACTCCGAGCGTGCCGAGCTTGACGCCGATGCCGCCGGCCGGGCTGAACGACGACGAGCCGCTCCCGCCCTGCTCGAAGGTGGTGTCCGGCGCCGGCGTGACGGTGCGGGACATGACGACCGATTCCGGGACGGTCGCGGTTGACAGGGACGGGCTCTGGGCAAAACCCTGGACCGGCAGAATCGCGCTGATCACGACCGCCGCCACCGCTACGAGACATGACCTTCGCATGCTGAACCTCCTAAATGCTGAAAAACGGACAACTCGTGACATCTAGTACGTTTCGGTCGCCCCGCGGCATCCGTTAGAGGGCGCCAATAATATCCCATGTCTCTGGTGACAAGTACAGGGTCGACGCGTTAGCATCTGCCTGGCGACAACAGCCGGAAAGGGACCTTCACGATGACGATGCACCAGACTCGTCGGGACATCCTCAAGGGCGGCCTGGCGGTGGCGGGGTTGAGCGTGTTCGCGGTGCCGGAGTGGGCGCTGCCCGTCCTCGCCCAGGGCGAAACGGTCGTGCCGTTCACCGACATTCCCGACAACGTCCGATGGGAGGTCCCGCCCGACCGGCGGACGCTCGACATCCGGACGATCGACGGTCCGTTCACGCCCGCCGCCAAGTTCGCGACGACGCAACACTACGGTCACCCGGACGTGGACGCGGCGACGTACAAACTCAAGATGACGGGCCTCGTCAACCAGACGAAGTCGTTCTCGCTCGACGACCTGAAGAAAATGGGCGGCAAGGAACTCGTCGCCGGCTTCGAGTGCTCGGGCAACCGCGGGCCGCTCAACGGCCTGTCGGGCAACGGAAAATGGACGGGCGTGCCGCTCAAGAGCGTGCTCGACGCCACGGGCGTGAAAGCGAACGCGAAGGAGTTCGTCTTCTTCGGCGCGGACCACGGCCAGGAAGAAATCGAGTGGCGCACGCAGAAGTTCACGCTCGAGCAGAACTTCGGCAGAAGCCTGCCGCGCGAAAAAGCGCTGTCGCCGGAGATCGTCCTGGCGTACGCGCTCAACGGCGCGCCGCTGACGAAGCATCAGGGCGCGCCGCTCCGCCTGCTCGTGCCGGGCTACTACGGCGTGTGCAACGTGAAGTGGCTGCAGCACATCCACCTGCAGGAAGACGAGTACCTCGGCAAGTTCCAGGCGCGCTGGTACCGCACGCTGCGCGGCGAAACGATCGACGGCGAAATGATGTGGAAGGAATCCGCCGTCACCCACATGAACCTGAAGTCGTTCATCGCGCGCGTCACCAAGACCGGCAGCCAGTACAAGGTGATGGGCGTCATCCTGAACGACGGCACGCCGATCAAGTCCGCCGAAGTGAAGGTGGATGACGGCCCGTGGCAGATGGCGCAGCTCGACGCCTCGACGAAGGACAAGTACGGCTGGAAGTTCTTCACCTGCAACTGGACCGGCGCGACGCCCGGCGACCACACGCTCATCTCGCGCGTGACCGACGTCAACGGCAGGGTCCAGAAAACGGCGCAGGAGAACGAGACGAAGAAGTCGTTCCTCGAAGAGGATTCGCAGGCGCCGCGCAAAGTGAAGATCGCGTAGCCGGCGCCCGTCGCTCGCATGAATCGCGGCCAGGGAGGAGAATCCACGGCGTTCGCCGTCCTGGCCGCGATTAGTTTTTCCCACCTCCTCAACGACACGATCCAGGCGCTCGTCCCCTCGATCTATCCCCTGCTCAAGTCGGCGTTCGCGCTGAGCTTCGCGCAGGTCGGCCTGATGACGCTCACGCTGCAGGTGACGGCGTCGCTGCTCCAGCCGGTCATCGGCCACTACACCGATCGCCGGCCGACGCCGTACTCGCTCGTCATCGGCATGGGCGTCACGCTGGCCGGCGTCCTGCTGCTGTCGATCGCCGGCACGTTCGCCGTGCTGCTGGTCGCCGCGGGGCTGATGGGGGTCGGCTCCGCGGTCTTTCATCCCGAATCGTCTCGCGTCGCGCGCATGGCGTCGGGCGGACGCCACGGCCTCGCGCAGTCGCTCTTCCAGGTGGGCGGCAACGCGGGATCGTCCTTCGGTCCGCTGCTCGCCGCGTTTCTCGTCGCGCCGCGCGGGCAGCCGGCCGTCGCGTGGTGCGCGCCGCTCGCCCTCGTCGCGATGGCCGTGCTATGGCGGATCGGCCGCTGGTACAAGACGAGGCCGGCCGCGCCGTCGCGCCCGCCTTCGCACGCCGGGCCGGATGGCGCGCTCCGGCGCGTCGGCTGGCCGCTCGCGATTCTCGGCGCGCTGATCTTCTCGAAGTACTTCTACCTGGCGAGCCTGAACAGCTATTACACCTTTTATCTGATCGACAAGTTCCACGTCTCAGTGCGGACGGCGCAGATCCATCTGTTCATCTTCCTCGCGGCCGCGGCCGCCGGCACGATTCTCGGCGGGCCGATCGGCGATCGCTTCGGCCGCAAGTACGTCATCTGGGGATCGATCTTCGGCGTGCTGCCGTTCACGCTGGCGCTGCCCTATGCGAACCTGTTCTGGACGCCGGTGCTCGCCATCGTGATCGGCCTCGTGATCGCATCCGCGTTTTCGGCGATCGTCGTCTACGCGCAGGAACTGGTCCCGGGCCGCGTCGGCCTCATCTCGGGCGTGTTCTTCGGATTCGCGTTCGGCATGGGCGGCCTCGGTGCGGCCGTGCTCGGCGTGCTCGCGGATCGCGCCGGCATCGGGACCGTCTACAAGCTGTGCGCGTTCCTGCCCATGCTCGGCGCCCTGGCGGCGTTCCTGCCGGATGTCGATGCCGGGACCGTTCACCGTGCAACCGTTCACCGTGCGCCTTGACTCTGCCGTGGCGCCGCCGTAAGTTTGATCCACCCCCCTTCCAACTTCAGGAGTTGTTCATGAAACATATCGCTGGGATTCTCTCGCTGGTCCTCGTGTCCGCCTGCAGTTCGACGCCCGAGTCTGCGCCGCCCGCAGGCACCGCGCCGCCGGCCGCTGCGCCCGGGACTTCGACAACCGCCGCCAAGCCGCGCGCCTCACGCCCGCGTCCGACACCCGAACACATCACGACGAAGACCTACGAAGTGCCGGCCGGCAGCGAAATCAGTGTGCGCAACGCCGTGGCGATCGACTCGGCGACCGCGACGGACGGTCAGACGTTCGAGGCCGACGTGACGAAGGACGTGCTGGACGCCGACGGCAAGGTCGTGATTCCGGACGGCGCGGACGCGCTCATCGTGATCAAATCCGCAGGCGGCGGACAGACCAAGGGCGCTTCGGATCTGATCCTCGATCTGAAATCCGTCTCGGTCGGCGGCCGGCAGTACGCGCTCAACACGGTGGACCTCGCCGAGAAGGGCCGCGACGGCCTCGGCAAGAACAAGCGGACCGCGGAATTCGTCGGCGGCGGCGCGGCGATTGGCGCGGTCATCGGCGCGATCACGGGCGGCGGCAAGGGCGCGGCGATCGGCGGCGGCGCAGGCGCCGGCGGCGGCGCGCTGGCGGAAGTCCTGACCAAGGGCGGATCGATCAAGATTCCGGCCGAAACCGAGCTCACCTTCAAGCTGGAAACGCCGCTGAAGGTCGTCGGTCGCTGAACGGCGACGCGGCACGCACGTCACCGTTCGTTCGGGCCGGGGTCAGAGCAGCGCTTTGATCTCGGCCTCGAAAAGATCTTTTACCGTCTTCGCGTCGGGCTCTTTCCCATCCTTCATCGCCGGCAGGCCGAGATGCTTCTGGCAGACCTTGCCGTCGCGTGAGATGAGAAACGACATCGGCAGGCCGAAGAGCGGCCCGTAGGCATCGTCGATCTTGTCCTGCTGCGGATCGCCGTCGAGCACCGGGTAGTTCATCTTCATCTGCAGGGCGAACGGCTTCGCGTTGACGAATCGATCGAGCAAGACGACGCTCACGACTTCGAAGCCCTGGGGCTTGTACGTGTTGTAGAGATCGATGAACGCCGGGATCTCGATCTTGCAGGGCCCGCACCACGTCGCCCAGAAATCCAGCAGGATCACCTTGCCTTTGTAGTCGGCGAGCTTCACATCCTTGCCGTCGATATCCTTCAAGGTGAAGTTGAAGTTCGCCGGCTCGGCGCCGGCCGTGCACGCGGCGGTGTCCGGCGTCTTCGCCGCGTTCGCCGCGTTCGTCACGTTCGTCACGTTCGTCACGGGCGCCTTCGCGGCCTGCGCTTCCGGCGCTTTCGGCGCGGTCCGCAGACGCGGCACCGCGAGCGCCGCCGTAAACGCCGCCGCGCACGCCGCGACCGCCCCAAGCATCCATCCCTTACGCATCAGCGGCTCCTCCACCTTATCAGTACGTTGGGCGGGTCCTTTCGGACCCGCCGGGGCCGTCAGCGCTCGCGTAGATCGCGGAAGAACGCGCGCACGTCGTCCACGAGCAACTGCGGCTGCTCGAACGCGGCAAAATGACCGCCGCGCGGCATCACGGTCCATCGCGTGATGTTGTAGCGCGGCTCCAGCCACCGGCGCGGCGACCAGATGATCTCTTTCGGAAAATCGGCGCACGCGGTCGGCGTCTCGACACGTCGTCCACTGGGCCCAGCAGGTCCGGCGGGCGCGGCTGCGGCGTGACGGCTTTCGTAGTAGATGCGCGCGGACGAGGCCGCGGTCTGCGTCACCCAGTACAGAGTAATGTTCGTCAGCAGTTCGTCTTTGGTGAAGATCTTCTCGGGATTGCCGTCGCAGTCGCACCACGTGCGGAACTTTTCGACGATCCACGCGGCGAGGCCGACGGGCGAATCGTTGAGCGCCACGCCGATCGTCTGCGGCTTGGTCCCCTGAATCTGCTGATAGCCCGTCTCCTCGGCCTGGAAGGCCTGGCGCACTTTCAGGCGATCCTTTTCGGCGTCGGTTAATCCGGCGTTCGGGTCGGCGCCCGCGGGCGCGGCGCCGGTACACATATTTATATGGAGGCCGGCGACGTGCGGCGCGTCGGCGAGCGCCACCTGCGTGCTGATAATCGATCCCCAGTCGCCGCCCTGCGCGCCGTAGCGCTGATAGCCGAGGCGCGCCATCAGCTTCGCCTCGACCTGCGCGATGCGCGCGGGATCGTAGCCGGGCTCACGCGGCTTGTCTGAAAACGCGAACCCCGGAATCGACGGGATGACGACGTCGAAGGCGTCCTCGGCGCGGCCACCGTGCGCGACAGGATCGGTCAGCGGATCGATGATCTTCGTGAACTCGACGAACGAGCCCGGCCAGCCGTGCGTGATCAGCAGCGGAAACGCCCGCGGCTGCTTCGACCGCCGGTGGATGAAGTGGATGTTCAGGCCGTCGATGTTCGTCGTGAACTGTTCGAACCGGTTCAACGCGCGCTCCTGCGCGCGCCAGTCGAACCGATCGCGCCAGTACGCGACGAGCTGCTTCAGGTAGCCGATGTCGGCGCCGTAGGTCCACCCGTCGCCCTGCAGCGGGTCGGGGAACCGCGGGCGCGCGAGCCGGGCCTTGAGGTCCGCGAGCACCCCGTCCGGCACGTGAATCGTGAACGGACGGATGGCGTCGCCGGACATGGGAGGCGTCTGCGCCCGCGTGGCGAACGGCAGCGCGGCGAGCACGGCGGCGGCGGAAATCAGGCGAATGGCGCTGTGCATAAATCCGCAACAACATAGCAGACTTCGGCGAACGCGCTCGCGTAGACTATCGCCCATGCATCCACGCACCGGCGATTCGGCCCGCTGACCGGCGAAAGGACACCTATGAAACGCCATCTGCTGATCGGAACGATCTTTCTCGCGCTCGCCGCGGCGCTCGGCGCCGGTACACGCTTCCTCGAGAACCTGACGCAGCTGCACGCCGCCGCGACGACGGCGCCGAGATTCGAAGTGGATCCGCTGTGGCCGAAGCCGCTGCCGAATCACTGGATCCTCGGCCAGACGATCGGCGTCTCGGTGGATGCGCAGGATCACGTCTGGATCATCCACCGCGCCGGCTCGCTCGAGCCGGGCGAAGTTCATGCGACGACGAACCCGCCGACGGCGCAGTGCTGCGCGCCCGCCGCGCCGATTCTCGAGTTCGACATGGAAGGCAATCTCATCGGCCACTTCGGCGGCCCGGGACAAGGCTACGACTGGCCCGAGTCCAACCACGGCATCACGGTCGACTACAAGGGCAACGTCTGGATCGGCGGCAACGGCCGCGGCACGCCGCCGGGTGGACGGGGCGCGGGGCGCGGTCAGCGCGGCGTCGCGGGCAGCAACGTGCTGAACGAGAGCCAGACCGGTGGCATCCAGGGCTACTTCAACGACGCGATGGTGCTGAAGTTCGCGCAGGACGGCAAGTTCCTGATGCAGATCGGCAAGCCCGGCCAGAGCAAAGGCAGCAACGACACCGAGAATCTCCGGCTGCCGGCGAAAACGACGATCGACAAAGTCGCGAATGAAGTGTACGTGTCCGACGGCTACGGCAATCATCGCGTCATCGTGTACGACGCCGACACCGGCAAGTACAAGCGGCACTGGGGCGCGTACGGCCACAAGCCGGAAGACGTCGATCTCGGCCGCTACGATCCGAACGCGCCGCCGCCGCAGCAGTTCAGGAATCCCGTGCACTGCGCCGAGCTCTCGAACGATCGGCTGCTCTACGTCTGCGATCGCGTGAACGATCGCATCCAGGTCTTCAAACCGGACGGCACGTACGTGAAGGAGATGTTCATCAACAAGGAGACGCTGGGCTCCGGCTCGGTGTGGGACATCGCCTTCTCGAAGGACGCGCAGCAGAAGTACATCTACCTCGCCGACGGCGAGAACGACCGCGTCCACATTCTCGAGCGCGACTCGCTCGAGATGCTGACGACGTTCGGCGAGGGCGGGCGGCAGCCGGGCGAGTTCTACGGCGTGCACAGCATCGCCGTCGACTCCAAAGGCAACATCTACACGACCGAAACGTACCGCGGCCAGCGCGTGCAGCGGTTCATGTACAAGGGCCTCGCCCCGATCACGAAGAAGGATCAGGGCGTCGTGTGGCCCAAGAAGTAAGAAGGGCTGAGGGCTAAGGGCTGAAGAAGACCGTCTCCTTCGCGTTGCTGCTCGGCTGCTGCGTCTCGCTGATCGTGTCGGGCCGGTTGACGGCCCGGCTCGTCGCCGGCAGCACGATCGCCTGGAGCTTCATTCCGCTCTTCGAGGTCGCCGCGTTCGCGATCGTCCGTCGGCGCCTCGGGCGGCTCGGCGTGTGCCGGACGTACGTCTTCGCAACCGACACGAGCGCGCCGGCGATTCTCGAGGCGCTCCGCGCGAAGCGCACCGTGGTCTACGGCGTCGACGGCCGCGTCTACGGCGATCCCGCGCTCGTCCGCCTCGCCGAAGCGGACAGCCGCCTGCGTGTACGCGACGCCGAGCGCGCGGACGGCGGCGCGCTCGTCTGGCTGAGCCGCATCACCGGGGCGCTAGGGCTCTTGGGCGTCGCGCTTCTGTAGTTGCAGTAAGGGCGTATTCACCACCGTGGTTTTTTCTTAGGAATCGCGCAGCGCGACCGTCGGCTCGACGCGCGTCGCCCGGCGCGCGGGCAGGTAGCACGCGGCCATCGCGACGGCGAAGAGCACCGCTGTCACGCCGGCGTACACGGATACGTCGTGCGCGTCGACGCCGAAGAGCAGACTCTGCAGGTACCGCGTGAGCGCCACCGAGCCGGCGAGGCCGAGCGCGATGCCGGCGCCGGCGGTCTTCATCCCCTGGGCCAGCACGAGCGACAGAATCGCGCGCGGCCCGGCGCCCAGCGCCTGGCGGATGCCGAATTCGCGCGACCGCTGCGCCACGCCGAACGCGAGCACGCCGTAGATCCCGATCGCCGACAGCGTCAGCGCGACCGCGCCGAACAGCGCGAGCAGCAGCATCGGCGATCGGCGGCCTTCGAGCGATCGCGCCATCCACTCCCCCATCGTCCGCACGTCGGCGATCGGCTGCTCGGCGTCGATCGACGCGACCGCGGCGCGCACCTGTGGCACGAGCGACTGCTCGTTCGCCGCGGCCTTCACGACGAGCGCCATGCCCGCGTTCGGCTGCTGCGACACTGGATAGTAGATGCGCTCCTTGGTGACGGGCTCCCCGAGATCGATGCTGTTGATCGTGCCGACGACGCCGACGATTGTGAATGCGGGGCTGGTGGGTCCGCCGCGGCGAATCTGCTGGCCGAGGGGACTGCGATCCTTGAAGTAGCGCTTCACGAGAAACTGATCGATGACGACGACAGGCGGGCTGTCGGCGGTGTCGGCGTCCGTGAACAGGCGCCCCTCGACGAGCGGAATCCCCATCGCTCGGAAATAGTCGCCGCCGACGACTTCCTGCCGGCCGTGCGGCTGCGCGTCGTTCTGCGGCGGCGTGTAGCCGACGATCGAGTACGACCCGGAGCCGACCATCCCGTTGAACGGCACGTTCGACGTCAGGCCGACGGCCGTCACGCCGGGCATCGCGCGCGCGCGGTCAACGAGGCGCGTCCAGAACGCGCGGCGCGCTGCGGCGTCCGGGTAGCGGACAGCGGGCAGCGCGAGCTGCGCTGTGAGGACGCGTTCCGGAGAGAAACCCGGGTCCACACCCTGCAGGCGCGCGAAGCTCTTGATGAGGAGTCCAGCGCCGACGAGCAGCACGAGCGCGAGCGCCGTCTCGACGACGACGAGCGTGGCCCGCGTGAAGCCTGTGCGCGCACCGGCCGAGCCGCGCGCCGTGTCGTCCTTCAGCTGCGCGTTCATGTTGCCGCGCATCACCGAGATGCCCGGCACGAGGCCGAACACGACGCCGGTGACGAGCGCGAGGATCGTCGTGAATGCGAGGACGACCGGGTTCAGCGAGGCGCCTTCCATCCCGGGAATCTGCTGGTAGCTGAGCGCGATCAGTCCGCGGATGGCGGCGAAGCCGAGCGCGAGACCGCCGGCCGCACCGAAGGCGGACAGCACTACGCCTTCGATCAACAGCTGTTTCACGAGCCGCCCCCGGCTCGCGCCGAGCGTGGTCCGGATCGCGAGCTCGCGCGCGCGTCCGGTCGCGCGCATCAGCAGCAGGCTCGCGACATTCGCGCACGCGATGAGCAGGACGACGAGCACGGCGCCCTGCAGCACGTAGAGCGTCGCCCGCGCGTCGCCGATGAGCTGGTCGCGGATCGGCACCGCGCGGCCGCCGAAGCCGGCCGCGATCGCGAAGGGACGCCGCTCGGGCAGCCGCTCGAGATTGCGATCAACGATCACTTTCATCTGCGCCGTCAGCTGATCGATCGTCGCGCCGGGACGCAGGCGCGCGATCATCGAGCTGAACTCGTTGCCGCGCGCGTTGTCCGACATCTGCGCCGGCGTGAACGAGAACGGCACGAGCAGCGCGATGTCCGTCGCCGGCAGCTCGACGTCGGCCGGCAAGATCCCTGTGACGCGATACGGCTCGCCGTTCAGCCGGACGTCGCGGCCGACAATCGAGGGATCGCCGCCGGAGCGCGAGGTCCACGTGCCGTAGGTCAGGACGACGAACTTGTCCGCGCCGGGCTGCGCTTCACGCTCCCCGAACGCACGTCCGATCGCCGGCTGGCGTCCGAGCGTCGTGAAGAACGACGGCGTGACGGCCAAGCCCCGCAGCCGCTCCGGCTGGCCCTGCCCCTGCGCCGACGCGTAGTTGAGCGGGCGCAGCGTGAACAGCGTCGCGTCCTCGATGGCGTGCGCCTGCGTCTTTCTGTCCAGATAGTCCGGAATCGACACGCCGGCCTGCGGCAGTCCCATGAGCGGATACGTGTTCCAGACAAAGACGAGGCGGTCGGCGTTCGCGTACGGCAGCGGCCGCAGCAGAATCTGGTACAGCAGGCTGAAGATCGCCGTGTTGGCGCCGATCCCGAGGGTCAGGGTCAGGACGGCGACGAGCGTGAAGATCGGCTGCTTGCGGAGCGATCGGAGCGCGTAGCGGAGATCCTGCATGGGCGATTCGACGGGAACGCGGCCCGAAAGGTTGAGCGCTGTCAGACCCCCAGCCACATCGCCACGGCGATGCTCGCGATCCCCAGCAGCGTCGCCAGCAGCACGCCGCCGGTGATGAAACGAATCCATTTCTGAAACGGCACGCCGGCCGCGAGTAGGACGGCCATCAGCGCGCCGTTGGTCGGCGTGACGAGCTCCGCAAGCCCGGCTCCCGTCTGATACGCCAGGACCGGCACCTGCCGTGACACGCCGAGCAGATCCGCCAGCGGCACGACGAGCGGCATCGTCAGGACCGCCTGGCCGCTGACGCTCGGCACGGCGACGTGCACGAGCGCCTGCACGGGAATCTGCAGCAGTGCGCCGATCACCGGCGGCATGTGCGAGAGCGGCGACACGAGACCGTTCAGTATCGTGTCGACGACGTGGCCGTCCTCCAGCACGAGCGAGATGCTGCGCGCGACACCAATCATCAGCGCCGCGGGCAGCAGGCTCTGCGCGCCTTCGAGATACGCCGTCAGCGTGCCGGCGGCGCCGAGACCGCCGACCAGCCCCGCGGCAAGTCCGCCGACGAGAAACGCGCCGGAGAGCTCGTTCAATCCCCAGTCGAGCCGGACCGCACCGTACACGTAGGCCGCCATCGGCGCGATCGCGAGCGCGAGAATCAGCGCGTGCTTCGACGGCAGCGCGCCATCCCCTGCCCCGCTGACGTTGTCCACTGGGGCCGTCACGCGATTCTTCCTGGCGTAGTGGATCGTCCACGCGATCCACAACGTGAGGCCCACGACGAACATCGCGAGCCGCAGTCCACCGCCGGCGAGCGGCGGCAGCTGCGCGAGTTTCATCGCGATGCCGGCCTGAAACGGATTGGTCGGCCCGAACGCGCTGCCGATCATCGCCGCGCCGCTGCTCATCGCCACGACGACGACGGCGTCAACGCCCAACCCCAGCCCGAGGACGAGCAGCACGGGCACCAGCGGGATGATCTCTTCCTGCATGTTCTCGAGCGCGCCCATCGTCGCGAAGACCAGCGAGATGACGGGGATCGCCCAGAGGCCACGGCGGCGAAATCGTCCGACGAGCATCGCGACGAGCGCGGGCAGCGAACCGAGCCGATCGACGACGACCCACGCGCCGCCGACGAACAACACGACGGCGATCACGTCGGCGCCGGCGATGAAGCCGCGCGGGATGGCGATCGCTGCGGCGAACGGTCCGACCCTCGCGCGCACGACGGCGTGATACGTGCCCGACACCACGACGCGGCGGCCCGTCGCCGCATCGTCGCGCCGATCGAACGCGCCCGGCGGGAGGATCCAGGTCAGCGCAGCGGCGGCGGCGACGCCGAGGAACAGGAGAATGAGCGGATGCGGAAGGCGTAACCGGTTCACAGACATAAACGCAGGCGAACGGAGAGGATCCAATTGAGAATTAGGAATTAGGAATTAGGAATTAGGCGCCCATTCCTAATTCTTAATTCCTAATTCCTAATTTGTCGTACTGCACCCGGTTCGCTTCAGTCCACGCCGCGAGGCGCTGACGCAGGCGGGCCGAGCGTTCGCGCTGCGCACTCGCGACGTTGTGCTGTTCGCTCGGGTCGTGCTCGAGGTCGTACAGTTCTTCGACGCCTGTCCGCAGGTCGAGGATGTACTTCCAGCCTTCCTCCCGCACGCCCAGCTTGAATTCGTTCTGCGCCACGTAAAAATAGGCCCGCGGCGCGCGCTGCGGATCGAACAGGCTGCGCCCCTGCCAGTCGGCCGCCGCGGGGACGCCGGCCAGCTCGGCGATGGTCGGCGCGAGATCCACGAGTCCGCCGATCATGGGCGATCGTGTCGCCGACGCGTACCGGCGCGGAAACCAGACCAGCAGCGGCACGCGCACGTCTTCCTCGTACGCGCTCTGGCCCTGCATGTAGCTGTCGTGCGGAAAGCCGAACGCCTGCCCGTGATCGCCGACCACGACTACGAGCGTGTCCTCGCCGAGGCCTCCGCGGCGAATGGCCTCGAAGAGCCGCGCGAGGTGGCGATCGGTTTCGTGCAGCACGTTGAGATAGCGCCCGAGGTCGTACTCGTCGGGAATGTTCGGCTCGCGGACCAGGTCGAGCAGCGGCACGCCCGGCGTCGGCTCGTACGGATGATGCGTCTGCTGCGTCCACGCCATCACGAAAAACGGCGTCGTCGGGTTCTGCGCGATGAACTGCGCGATGCCGTCGACGACGCACGCGTCGGCGAGGCCCCAGGACGTCACGCGCGCCGTGCACGGCAGGCTGCGATCGTCGCGGACCTCGCTGAAGCCGTGCGACGGGATGAACGTGTCCCAGCCGGCCCAGCTCATGTTGCTCGACGTCATGAACGAGGTGCGGTACCCGCGGTCGCGCAGCACGGCAGCCAGCGACGTCTGCGTCGCGCGCGGAAACTCCTCCGTGTAATCGAGAAAGTCGAGTTTCGTGTAGACCGACAGCAGAATCGACGCCAGCGAGTTGGAGCTGCGGCCGACGTGCGCGTAGAAGCGATCGAAGACGACGCCGTGCGCCGCCTCGGCCTTGAGCGTGGGCGTCGACTCGTAGGTGCCGCCGCTCACGCTCGTCCACTGCGCCGCGACCGATTCCAGCACGACGAGAATCACGTTGGGCGGCCGCCGCGGCGTCCGCACTGGCGCGAATCCGTGCGCGCCGATGGGATCGAAGTCGGCGAGGTCGGCGGCGGCGAACGTCCCTGACAACCGCGCGGTTGGCCCGCCGCGTACGACCTGCCACAGCGACGAGACGAGCACCCACGGCGGATTCTCCGCGATGCGCCAGTCGTAATGCGAACCCCAGTCGGTGGCGTAGACGTACTGGCCGACGCCGACCCACAACCCGAGCACGATCCAGAGCGCGACGGTCCGCCACGTGCGACGCGCGCGCGGCGCCGGCGTCAGCGCGACGGTCGCGAGAACGGCGGCGATGTACGCGAGCGGCACGGCAACGAGCCCGAACACGACGCGAGGCGTCACGTAGACCGCGACAGACGAGCTCATCATGCGGACGCTGCCGACGAGCTGCAGCAGCGGGTACGTCAGGAAGCCGCCGAGCGGGCCGAACGCGATCATGCTGGCGAGGCCGTACAGGCACATGAGTGAGCACACACCGATGAACGCGATCGAGATCAGTCGCGCGGCAACCGCGCGATCGCCGGCGAGCGCGAGCGCGGCGCGGCCGATCGCCCACGCGCTCACGGCGAACAGCACGTCGCGATAGCTGATGGCCGCCAGCGATCGGAGATAGCCGGCGACGTCGGACGCCCGGGGAATCCCCAGGTGCGACGCTTTAAGAATGATGAGCGCGAACCCCAGCCAGGCGGCCGCCCAGAAGAGGCGTCGTGACGCCATGACGCATTGTAAAGGCGGCATGACGCGGGCGCGAACCGCTAGCACTTGTCGCCGAGGAACCCGGCGCCGCCGCAGTACTTCGTGTCCTGGATCTGGATCAGCAGGCCGTCGGGATCGGTGAAGTACAACTCCGGCGTGCCGTCCTTGTCGCCGCCGCGATTCTCCATCCGCATGCTGATGTAATGGCGCAGCGGGCCGACCGGGCCCTGCGCGCTCTCGCGCGGCTTGATGCCGTAGCTCTCCAGCGTCTTGATCACCTGGTCCGGATTGAACGCGTTCATGTTCAGGCAGACGTGATTGATGCTCGCGGGCCGCGGCGCCGCGTTGCCGCGCGGCGCGCCGCCGCCCGTGAACATGAGGAACTGCACCGTCGGGCCGATCGCCAGAGTCGGCGCCGTCGGGCCCTGATACGAGCGGATCCCGACGCCGAACACGTCCTGATAGAACTTGTTCGACCGCGCCGCGTCGGTCGAGAAGACGGTGAAGTGACTCAGGTCGCGCACGGCGAGCAGCCCCTTGGACGGTGACGGCTCCGGCGCCGCACAGACGTCGCCGAGCGCGCCGGCGCCGCCGCAGTACTTCGGATCCTGCAGCTGACAGACGATGCCGTCCGGATCGCCGACGTAGACTTCGGGCGTGCCGTCCTTTGCACCGCCGGCTTCCGGCCCTCGCATCCGCACGCGGACTTTCATCGGCCCGGCGTTCGATCCACCGCCGCCGGCGTTGCTCGCGCCGGCCGCGTCGGCTTTCGTGACGCCGTGCTCGGCGAGCACGCTCAGGATCCGGTCCACGTTGAAGTTCTCAACCGTCACGCAGAAGTGGTTGATGGCGGGCGGTGTGTTCGCGGCCGCCTGACTGACGGCGAGAAACTGCGGCCCCGCCCCGATCCGCAGCGCCGTCGTCGCACCTTGCCGCGCCTGAATCGGCATTCCGAACAGGCCCTGGTAGAACTCGATTGTGCGTTTCGGATCCGGCACGGAGAGCGTGAAGTGATTGAACGCCCGGATTCGCAGCTGCGACGGCGCGGCTTGCGCCAGCGCGCGGCGGGCGATGGCGAGCGCGGGCAGGGACAGCAACAGGCTTCGGCGCGTCATCTGTGAGCTCATCGGACTCCTCGTGTGTTATTTGCCGCCCTGCTCGGCCCAGACCTGGTTGAACACACCCTGCGCGATGTCGATCTCCGCCTTGTAGCCCGCGGGATCGATGAACGGGTTCGGTCCCTTGCCGAGCTTCGGAAACTTCTCCGCGAGGTTGTACATCGCCGGATGCGACGCCAGCGGAATGTCGCACGGCAGCGACCGCAGGATCTGGAACGTCCGCCGGAATTCGTCCGCGATCTGCGGCGTGTCCTTGTTGTTCACGAGCACGAACCCGGGATTGACGCCGGCGCTGCCGATGATGACGACGTCCAGCGTCCGCCCGCCGTCCTGCACCTTCATCGTCCACGTCGTGCAGCCCCGCGTGTGGCCCGGCGTCAGGTGCGCGTGGAGTACCGTCCCGCCGAGTGTCACCATCTCGCCGTCGTGAATGACGCGATCGATCGGATGCGGCTTGTCGCCGGGACGCATCTTCTCGAGCGCCGGCACGTCTTCCGCCATCGCGACGACCGTCGCGCCTGTTTGCTGCTTCACGGCCGCGTCGCCTTCCATGTGATCGCCGTGCGCGTGGCTGCCGAGGAGGATCTTCACGTCGGTCCACTTGAAGCCGAGTGTTTCGACGGAGCTCTTCAGAGCCGGGACGTTCGCCTCGTACGAGCTGTTAATAAGGATGTGGCCCTGCGGCGTCGTGACGAGAAACGACGCGAGGCTCTGCGTCCCGACGTAGTAGATGTTCGCGACGACCTTGTGGGGCGTGAACGCGGTCGTCTGCTCTTCACGCGAGCCGACGTTGCGGCGAAAGACCTCCTGCTGCGTCCACACGTGACCGGCAGGCTGTTGCGCGATCGCGTCGGCGGTGCCGAGCGTCGCCGACGTCGCGGACAGGGCGCAGGCGAGGACGAACGCGGTCCTGGCAATCTTCAACATGCGGGCGATTATACAGAGAGGAGACCTGTCTCGCTTCGAGACTCCTGCCGGACGCGGGCCAGACCCGTCCCTCGCTCAGGCCGCGATCTTCTAAGGATGGTGACGGCAACGCGTATACTTGATTTCGTGATCGCTCGCTGTTGCCGCGGCTGCGTCAGGCGTACATCGAGCCTCTGCGCGACCGAGCGCTGGCCAGTCCGGATCTCGGCCGCTTCCTTCAGTGGCTGAATCGCGGCCGCGGCCGTCGCGGCCGCGGATGAGCGGGCAGATCAGTAGGGCGGGTCCTTTCGGACCCGCCTGAGAGATGCGACCGTAGGGCGGGTCCTTTCCGCCTTCGCGCGAGGCTTCGGCGGACCGCCGTAGCCTTGGCGGAGGCGGTCGGACCCGCCGACCCAATCGCGAATCCCTGGGGAGGTTACATGCGTCCTATTTATGCACACGCTCTGCTGCTCGGTTGTCTGGTTGGCCTGCCGCATCCCGCGGCAGCCGCTGATTCCGCGATCGAACGCGCGACCCTGACTGGCCTGACGACGATGAGCGTCGTCGTCGAGGGTCTGCCGCCGATCGCGGAGAAGAACGGACTGACGACGGCGGCGCTGCAGTCGGACGTGACGCGGCGGCTGCGGCAGGCCGGCCTCTCGATCGTCGAGGATGCCGACGCGTATTTGTACGTGCACGTGACGGTCGCCGACGCGGGCGCGTCGCTGCCGCTGCCGTACCTGGTCGACGTGTCGTTGATGCAGGAGGTCACGCTGCCGCGCGGGCTCAAGACGCGGACGCCGCTGCAGTGCCCGACGTGGGGGCTCAACCGGCTGGGTCTGGCGGGCCCGACGCTCGTGCGCGGCGCCGTCACCGATCGCGTGACCGAGTTCGTCGATCAGTTCATCGCGGCGTATCGTTCGGTGAATCCGAAGTAGGGGGACCCCATGTCGATCCGGCCCATCAAGTCCATCACGCAATCGAAGCCGACTCTGGAAGGCGCCGGCGTGCACCTGCGCCGCGCGTTCGGTTTCGGCAAGACGTCAGATTTCGATCCGTTCCTGCTGTTCGACGATTTTCGCGGCGACAACCCGTCGGACTACCTGGCCGGGTTCCCGTGGCATCCGCATCGCGGCATCGAGACGATCACCTACGTCCTCGCCGGCACCGTCACGCACGGCGACAGCCTCGGCAACACGGGCGCGATGGGCGCGGGCGACGTGCAGTGGATGACGGCGGGCAGCGGCATCATGCATCAGGAAATGCCGACCGGCGACGCGCAGGGCCGGATGCACGGCTTCCAGCTGTGGGCGAATCTTCCGGCGTCGCTGAAGATGACGGCGCCGCGCTATCAGGACATCGTCGCGAAGGACATCCCCGACGTCACCGACGACGACGGCACGCACGTGCGCGTCATCTGCGGAGACTTCTGGGGCAAGAGCGGTCCCGTCGAAGGCGTCGCGGCGGACCCGCGGTATCTCGACATCTCGATTCCGCCTGGCGTCAGGAAGACGCTGCCGGTCGAATCGTCACGTCACGCGTTCGCGTACGTGTTCGCCGGTTCCGCCACGTTCCGCGACGCGTCACAGCCCCGCGCGGTGATCACCGAGCGCGTCGGCGTGTCGGGCGCGGCGGAGACGACGAAAACCGAGATGACCGGCAATCGATCGCTGGTCCTCTTCGACAGCGGCGACGAGATCACCGTGCAGGCCGGCGACGAGGGCATCCGCTTCCTGCTGATCTCGGGACGGCCGCTCGAGGAACCCGTCGCGTGGTACGGACCCATCGTGATGAACACCGACGAGGAATTGCAGCACGCCTACAACGAGCTGCGCGCCGGCACGTTCATCAAGCACCGCTGACGCGCCGTCTTCCGACGATCCTCAGACGACGGTTGACGTGCCTCGCCTGGCGCCGCCCGGCCTGACCTTCTGGTACCAGGTCGAGTCGGCGCCGCCGCCGATGCGCGAGACGACGAACTCGAGCAGGTACGGATTGCCGGCGCGCACTTCGGCCGCGCCCTTCTTCAGCGCGGCCGCGATGTCGCTGGCATTCGTCACTCGCTGGCCGCTGACGCCCTGACTCTCGGCGAGCTTCACGAAATCGATGTCGGGATCGCCGAGGTAGAGGCCGGGGTACTTTCCCGTCTCGGTCATGCGCTTGTTGTACCGGTACGCGCCATTTCGCACCGTCTGATAGTTGTGGTTGTTCCAGACGATCGTCAGCACGGCCGTCTGATGGCGCGCCATCGACCAGAATCCGCCGCCGCTGTACATCACCGACCCGTCGCCGATGCTCAGCACGACCTGCCGATCGGGCGCGGCCAGCTTCGCGCCGACCGCCGCGCCGACGCCCCAGCCGAGCGAGCCGCCGCCGTGGCCGATGTTCTGCTTCTGATCGGTACGCGGGCCGTAGCTCAGGAAGTCGTGCTTGCCCTGAAGCCCCGGCGCGTTCTCCGTCACGAGGAGCGCGTTCCTCTCGAGGCCCTGCTCCATTTCGTAGCCGAGCTGGTCGGGATGGATCACGGGCTGATTGAAGTTCTTCCGCGCCTGCGCCAGGCACTCGGCGCCGGCGGCCCCGACCGCGGGACGGATCACCGCCATCCGCTCGTCGCGGATTCTCGAAAGGCGATCTCTCGTGACGAGCGCGGTCACGGCGGCGGTGAGATCCGCCACCGTGGACTTCACGTCGCCGACGACCGCGAGATCCAGGCCGCGCGTGCGGCCCATCATGTTCGTGTCGAGGCCGACTGCGATGTACCTCGGCGCGTCGCCGGTGTCCGGAGCGCCGCCTGACTCGCGCGATCCGATCTGAATCACGAGATCCGCGCCGCTGTACGGATACGGCCGATCACCGCCGAAGCGTGTCCCGAGATACTGCGGGTGCGCGGCCGACAGATAGTTGAAGCCCGGCAGATTCGGCGTGACGATCGGCAGGCCGAGCATCTCGCACAGCGCGACCGCCGCGACCATCGCGTCGGCCTTGAACACTTCGTCGCCCAGGAGCGCGACCGGACGCCTGGCCTCGACGAGCAGTCGCGCGGCTCGCTGCACCTGATCTGCAGCGGCGCGCGGTCTCGCCTCGAACAGAAACGCCTCCTTCGGCAGCACGTCGCCTTTCACCTGTTCGGTCAGCGCGCGCGTCGAGAACGCGACGTAGACCGGCCCCCCGGGCGGCGTCGCCGCCAGCTTGTACGCGCGGCGAATCGCCAGCGCCGTCGAGGCGCCGGTGCGCACATCCCAGGCGATCTTGGTGAACTGCCGGTTGATCTCGGACTGACTGAAGCCCGGGCGCGGCGCGAGCACCATGTCGTCGCTCGCGATGGTGTTGTCGCTCATGCCGGCCGTGACGATGAGCCCCGATCCGTCGTAGTGGGCGTTGTAGAGCTGCCCCGCCATCTGCGCGGTGCCGACGGCGGCGTGGACGTTCACGAACGTCGGCTGCCGCGAGACCTTGTGATATGCGTCGGCCATGCCGATCACGATCCCTTCGTGCAGGCCGACCACGACCTCCAGCTCGGGCCGGTCGACTAGCGCGTCGAAGAACGCGACCTCGAGCGAGCCAGGATTGGTGAAGATGTACTTCGACCCGGCCGCCTTGATCTGTTCGACGAGGAGTTCGCCGCCCGTGCCGCTGAATGCGGGCGCGTCCACTGGCGCCGGCATCGTGCCGACGTCCGCGGCCTCGACCACGGATCGCGCCGCCGCGGCCGTGAGTCCGGTGGCCACGAGACGACTGAAGAAGTCGCGCCGGGAGACGCGGCCGTCGAAGTAGTCGTGCAGCAGGTCCCTCATGTGAGCTCCCCGGCGCGCGGGCGCGCCAGCAAACACGTACGACCTGGATGCCGGATCTCCGGTAGGCTGCCGACATTCCAGCGGAACGCCGGCGAGCTGTTTCCGGAAAGCCGTCAGATCGGGCGTTGTGCGGTGAGAATCGGCAAGGGACCTGCCAAGGTAGAATCGCGAGCGCCGTGAGCCTCCGACCCGCCAGCAGCGTGAACATCGCGGACCTGCGACGCCTCGCGCAACGCCGACTGCCGCGCGCCGTCTTCGACTACATCGACGGCGGCGCCGAGGACGAAGTCACACTGCGCGGCAATTGCCGCGCGTTCGAGACGATCGCGTTTCGCCCTCGGGGCGCCGTCGCGACGCCGCATTGCGATCTGCGGACTGAGGTAATGGGGACGACGCTCGAGCTGCCGTTCCTACTCGCGCCGCTCGGCAGCAGCCGCCTGTTCTATCCGCGCGGCGAGATCGTCGCCGCGCGCGAAGCCGGCGCGGCGGGGGCCGTCTACATCCTGTCGACGCTGTCCGGCTGCCGGCTCGAGGACGTCAAGGCCGGATCCAGCGGTTCGGTCTGGTATCAGCTGTATCTGGTCGGCGGCCGCGACGTCGCGCGCGCGGGCATCGAGCGCGCCCGCGCCGCGGGGTACAGCGTCCTCGTCGTCACGATCGACACGGCCGTCGCGGGCATGCGCGAACGGGATCACCACAACGGCATCAAGGAGCTGCTCACGTTCAACCCGTGGACGATGCTCCCCTTTCTGCCGCAGCTGCTCGCGCGTCCGCGATGGCTGGCGGGATTCTTCGCCGACGGCGGGCTGATGAATTTCCCCAACATCATGATCCCGGGGCGCGGCCCGCTGCCGTACACCGACGTGACGGCCGCGCTCGGCGACACGATGGTGGAATGGAAGGATCTCCGCTGGATTCGGGAAGCATGGTCGGGCCCGATCGTGATCAAAGGCGTTCACACCGCGGACGACGCGCGGCGGGCGGTCGACGAGGGCGCTGAAGGGATCGTCGTCTCGAATCATGGCGGGCGGCAGCTGGACGGCGTGGCGCCGACGCTGCGCGTGCTGCCCGAGGTCGTGTCGGCGGTCGGGACGAAGACCGAAGTACTCTTCGACGGCGGCATCCGGCGCGGCAGCGACATCGTCAAGGCGCGGTGCCTCGGCGCGAAGGCCGTGCTGGTCGGGCGCGCGTACGGCTACGGGCTCGCGGCCGCCGGCGGCCCCGGCGTCGCGCGCGCGATCGAGATTCTCCGCGCGGATCTGATCCGCACGCTCACGCTGCTCGGCTGCAGGTCGATCGCGGAGCTCGACCGCTCGTACATCGAGGATCTGTAGCGGGACTCGCACCGCTAGGAGACGACGAGGCGGTGAAGTTGGTCGGGGCGCCGACGGCGTTCACGAGCGACTGGCGGAAGTTCGCGAAGGTCGACCGCGTGTTCATGCTGGGGCGGAGCGACATCGATCACACCTCGCTGGGGCTTACTTGCTGGTCTTGATGCGGTACGACCCGTCGTCGAATCGCTCGCGGTACGCGGCGTGGCACTGAGCGCAGGACTGGCCGAGCGGGCCGGCCGCGGTCTTCGCGGCGTCCCACTTGCCGGTCGCGGCCGCCGTCTCGATCGCCTCGGCGTTCTTGCGCGCTTCGGCAGCCCAGGTCATCGGCTCGGTCTTTCCGCGCGTCTTCCAGATCGCTTCGGTTTCGGTGAACGCCTGTTTCAGGATGGCGGCGTTCTGTTTGGTGACGTCCACGTTCGATCCGTCGATGCTGCCGCGCAGCGCGCCGAACGCCGGCTGCACTTTCTTCATCAGCTTGCTCAGCGCTTCTTCGTCGGGCGTCGCCGGCGGCGGCATGCGCCAGGTCAAATCGAGGAACGATTCATTGATCACGGCCGTGGCGATCAACGCCGGCCTGCCGCGGTACTTCTCGACGACGTCCGGGGGCAGATCCAGCGTGTAGTCCTTGGCCTTCTTCGCGATCTCATCAGGATCGAACTTCACGACTTCGCCGAAGACCGTCAGGTACGCGTTGGCCGGCACGGGCGCCTGGAGTTTCGGCGCGAGGATGAGGACGTCCGGGTTGGTCGTGGTCTTGGCGGCGTCGCCGAAGGCCTTCTGGGCGACGGAAAACGCCGACTTCGAGAGGATGCTCTGCACCGCCGCCGTCATGGTGACGCGCTCGCCGTAATACGTTTCGGGATGCGTCGCCACGGTGTTCGTCGCGACAGGAATCAGCGGTTTGGCCGGAGCCGCCGCAGGTGCGGCGTCGCCGCCGCGTCCTCCCGCCTGCTGGGCGCCGAGTGCGACGCACACGCTGCACGCGAGCGTCAGGGCGATCGTCAGCGGCGCACGGCCGGCAGTCAGCGGATTCCGCATGAATGAACTCCTTCTTCTTTCGGTTAACTCGCTCATTGTAGGGGAATCCATGCTGGGGGTGAACCCCTGCGTTTTCATAAAGAGGCTAATGGGTTACCTAGAGCGGTCAATTAACTGGCCTCATGTATTACAATACAGCCCATAAGGGAGGCTCTATAAATCGATGGCGTTAACTCGTTCGCAACTCCTCAAACTCGCTCGGTCCGGCGCCGAATCCCGACTCGCGGAGCTCAGAGCGGAAATCGAAGGGCTTTATCGGTCGTTCCCCGAACTTCGGCGGGGCGGCAAAGCTGCCGCGCCCTCGGCGGGAAAGCGCCTGCCCGGCCGTCGCGGCTGGAACGCCGCTCAACGCAGAGCGGCGGCGGCGCGGATGAGGAAATACTGGGCCGCCCGCAAGTCCGCCAAGAAGAAGTAAGGGGGAGCCGAGAAATAACTTGTACAGAATTCGCTTGAAGCGTACGCTCGCAGTCGATGGGAACGCGGCTGACTGCGGAAGAACGCCGTTGGGTGAAGGTGCTGACGACACTGAATGAGGCGCAGGCGCGCTGGTTC
>JACPZW010000069.1 GCA_016195265.1 Acidobacteriota bacterium
ATCTCGCGCACATTCGAGGGCTTCGGCCAGCGCGACGAGCCGGCGATGATCGCGTTCGGAGAGGCGCTGAAATTCCAGAATCAGATCGGGCGCCCCAACATCGAGAAGCGATCGCGCGAGCTGACGCAGGCGCTGCTGGCCGGGCTGCGTAGGATCGATGGTCTGAAGATCTGGACGAGCCCGGATCCGTTGCGCGGCGTCGCCGTCGTGTCGTTCCAGCCGGGGAACCTCGACGCGCGCAAGCTCGCGACGGCGCTCTACCAGAAAGACCACATCGGCTGCGCGACGCGCGGCGGCCAGGATCGGCCCGGCATCCGCTTCTCGCCGCACTTCTACAACACGCACGCCGACATCGACCGGACCGTTGCGGCCGTAAAGAAGTACATGGCGGCCGGCGTCTAGGCCAACAGCAAATAACTTTACATCTAAAAGTATGGTCGGTTAGGATGGCGGTCATGCAGGCCGCCATCCTCCGTTCCCTGCGCTCCTTGTACTCAATGATCAGCGGGCTCGCGGCGCTCGCCAGTCTGGGCGTCGTCCTCAGCTGCGGCTGGCTGGCGACGATGGAGTTGTTCCTGCGGCATCAGGACTACGGCTGGCGGTTTCTCGTGGAGGCCGCGATCGTCGTGGAGAGCGCGCTGACGATCGCCGTGCTCGAGGATCTGGTGCCGGCGGCGCCGCTGCGGTGGCCGCTTGCGGCCGGAGCGCTTGTGACCGGCCTCGTGGGCTGGTGGGTCATCGCCGAGGACCTCTCGCGCCCCGGGCTCCCGGCGAGACCCCACTTCGAAGGCTACCTGCTGATCGTCGGCCTCGCCCTGATCGCGTACGGCTGCTGACGATCGTCGCGATGGTGACCAGGCGGCAGCCCTGAAGGGCTGCGCTACTACTGCTGGCCGGCCGCCGTCCCTGCGGGTTTCGGCGCCTCGGTCTTAATGTCGTTGTAGTTCAACACCGTGTTGAACAGCATGTTGAACTCGCCGAAGTTCTGCCACCGGTAGCACGGGTTGCCCGCGAACATGATGATGCGGCCCTTGCCCGACGCCTGATCGACGATCGCCGGGCGATTCCTGATTTCGTTGGCGCCGCGCATCAGGCCGCTCAGCACGTGCTCATCGCCGCCGGGATACCGCATCAGCACGCCCTGCGGCGTCGGCGGCGGACCGGGAGGCGGCGGCTCGCCGAACGGATTGCCGCCCGCCTGGACGCTCAGCAGTGGTCCGCCGCCGTATCGCACCGGAATCGTCTTCTTGTCGTAGCCGTAGAAGATCGGATTCTCCGGCTGCAGAATCTCCGCGTCGATGATCGCGCCGGGTGAGTAGAACTGCGCCGACGTCCGTGCCGCATCGACTTTCGGCGCCAGTCCAAACTCCGCCGGAAGGAAGCTCGCGGCGCCGAGCGTGACCAGCACGCCGCCCGCCTTCGCGAATCTGTCGAGCTCCGCGACGCCTTCGGTGCCCATACCACCGGTGATGTCGTCCGCCTCACCGTACATCCCGAGATACTTGAACTGGTCGCTCTTCTTGTACGCGATCGGCGTGCCACGCGACTCGATGTCGAACACGAGCCGCTTGGCGCTGCCGGCCTGATGCGGGATCACGATGACGTCGTACGCGGCCTTGAGATTGCCCTGCCGCACGCGGTCCTTGTAGATGAGGTCGTAGGGCAGCTCGAATTTGTCGAACGCGAACCGCACCCAGCCGACGTCCTGCGTGCTGCCCCACGTGCTGTAGACCGCGACGCGCGGGAGATCCAGATCGTGCATCGGCACCTGCGGCGCTGCCGCGAGACCTACCGCGGTCAGGCCGAGCGCCTCGACCGCCGGTCGCACTCGCGCGGCATCGCCGCTGACGATGCCACTGACGATGAATGAACCGGCGGGGAAGGTCACGTCACCTTCTTTGAACTCCTTCTCGGCCGCCTGCACTTTCAGATCCTTCAAGCGGTACCGCAGCGTGACCATGTTGTTCGATCCGTAGTGGGCGACGGCGAACGTCGATCCCGAGCCGGTGACGCTGCCGGCGAGCTTCACGTCGGTGACCGGCGTGACGGCGACGTCGAGCACCGCCTTGTCGCCGATCTCCGTCACGTCCGTATGGCTCATCATCCCCATCGTCCACGACGCATCGTCGTAGGTGCGTGTGGTCGCATCGGGGTAGACCTGCTTCTCGAGGAGGATCTTCGCCAGCCGGCCGTAGGGCTGATCCCGCTTCACAACGAACGAACCGGCGGGGAACGTGCCTTCCTTGAGCGTGATCTCGCCCGTCGCGCGGCCGACTTCGATGCCCTGCATCCGTAGCAGATTGACGAGCACGGCCACGCGCGTCATGTCGCGCTGTCGGGCGGGAATCACGTAGCCGGCGACCGCGTCCTTGCGGCCCGCGTCCGCGGAATTGCGCGACTTCTGGTAGAAGTTCTCGAGGATCACGTTGGGAAACGCGGACGTGTACTGCAGCGCCGTCAGCACGCCGGTCTCGCCGTAATTCGTGTTGTTCCGCAGCGACCAGTCGAATTCGCCCGTCGCGGGCCACGGCCGGAACCACTCGCGCTGACTCTGATTGCTGCGTCCCGCCGTAATCGCCGCCGCATCCGGTTCAGGCGCCTGCCCTGAGCCCGTCGAAGGACCCGCGCCGCCAGCACGACCACCTCGTCCGGCCGCTTGCCCTGAGCCTGCCGGAGGGCCGCCCCCGCTGGCGCCGCCGCCAAGACGCATGTGTGTCGTGTTGGCGCCGCTCGTGCCCTGGATCTCGTACATCCGGATCATGCCGTTGTGGTTCGACGACATGAACGCGAGATACCCGGGCGACCACATGTCGACGTAGCCGTGCGTCCAGACGCCGGGCATGCCGTATTTCGCCATCTGCGCCATCTCGAAGTTCGCCATCATCGGCAGCTCGCCGTAGAGGATCGGATCGAGATTCGGGTTCTGCGGCGCCTGACCGCTGAAGGTGTAGAGCAGCGTCTGCGCCTGATGCAGGTCGTGCATGATCGGCGGATGCCACTGCAGGTACCAGTCGAGCAGCGCACGCATCTCGACCTGGGAGTAATTGATGTCGCGGTTGTCGTCGTGGAAGACGTACTTGCCCCAGTACGGCACGCCCGCGCCCGTCGTTCGGCCTTCGGTCTCGTTGATGCCGTACTTGTAATACCAGTCCACGTTGCGATCGCGGCCGTCCGGATCGGCGACCGGTGTGATCGAGACGATCACGTTGTCGCGGATCTTCTTCACGAGCGGCGAGTCTTCGACCGCCACGCGGTACGCCAGCTCCATCAGCATTTCTGACGGACCGACTTCGCCGCTGTGCAGGCCGCCGGACAGGTGATAGATCGGCTTGGCCTTGGCGATGATCTCCTTCGCCTGGGCATCGCTGATCTTGCGCGGGTCGGCGAGTTGCGCGAGGTGATTGCGATACGTCTCGAGGTTCCTGATCGACTCGTCGGCGCCGACGAAGACGACGACGAGGTCGCGGCCTTCGTGGCTCGTGCCGATCGTCATCACCTTCACGCGCGGCGACGCGGCCGCAAGCGCGCGGTAATACTTGAGGATGTCGACGTAGTAGGTCAGCTTTTTCGGCTCGCCGACGTGGTGTCCCAGGACGTCCTTGGGCGATGGGACGCCGGCCACTTTGGGGAGGTGATCCACTAGCGGGCTGATGAAGTCCGGACGGGTCGTCCACTCCTTGACGGCCCTCGCGAAGTCCTCGTCGCTTGTCGCAACGGCAGACGCCCCAACTGCTTTCTTTCCAGTTGATTGCGCGATGATCCCGGTGCCCAGCGCAGCGAGAATCGGCACCAGCAGCGCGAGATGCCGTGCAGGGCGTCTCCAGTCGGACATGACAGAACTCCTTACATCAGTGATACTTAGGACGGCGAAAAAACGGTTGAGGTAGCCGCGCTTCGGTCGTTACAATTCGCCTCTTTGGCCCTCGCGTCGGGCCGGCCAGATCCGTCCGGGACTCTTCATATGATCAACGTCGCCGCGATCCGCATGCAGCAATTCGGCGTGCAATTCTATCAAGCTTCGCTCACGGCCAGTGACATCGATAAGCTCGTTCGCTTCGAGGTGTTGAGCTACGGCGATACGGCGCAGGCCCCGGTGCGCGGCGGCAAACAGAAGCCCGGCGCCGTGCCGTCGAAGGTGAACTGGGACTTTCTCGAGCGGCGTATCGCGTCGAGCGAGAAGGCCTACCAGCGGCAGATCATCCGTCGAAAAATCGACGAACTGGTTCAGTACTACGAGCAGTGCCGGCAGGCCCGCGACCTGCCGTCGATTCCCGGCGCCGTGATCATCTCGTGCGACGAGAAGCTGTCGTTCTCGGCGGCGGGCGACGATGGGCGCGTCGGCATCCTGAAGGTGCCGGAGCGCGAAGGCATCCTGCGCGCGATCGACGGACAGCACCGGCTGCTCGCGCTGCACGCGGACATCGAGCGGTTCGCCGGTGAGGAATTCGCCGTGCCGGCCATCATCTTCGACCGGCTGCCCGAAGATCACGTCGTGCAGATGTTCGTCACGATCAACGCGAAGCACACGCGGCTCAACGCGTCGCACCTCGTCAGCCTGTCGGGCCGCCAGCTGTATCGCGACGAGGCGCTGGCGACGGCGCACGACGTCGTGCGCGCGCTCAACGACCGCGAGGATTCGCCGCTCTACGACGAGATCAAGCTGCTCGGCGTCGGCCGCGGCCGCGTCGCGCAGGCGCCGCTCGCGCAGGAGCTCAAGAAGGTCTTTGCCGCCGACGCCTTCGGCGCGCGCAAGGGGGCCGACCTGCACGAGGATGCGAAGAAATTCTTCGTGAACTACTTCAAGCAGATCGCGCTCGTCTTCGGCGGCGCCTGGAACGGCCGGAAGTACAGCATCCGGAGCGCGTCGGCCCTGCGCGCCTTCATCCGCATCGCGCCGGACGTCGTCCAGCGCCTCGATCAGGAGCACGCGGACCGCGGCGATTTCCGCGCCATCGGCCGCGTCATCGCGCCGTGGGGCCGCCGCATCGGCGACCTGCGGTTCGAGACCGAGGGCGCGTGGAAGCGCGCCGGCACGACCGTGGATTCGCTGGCGAAGGAACTCCGGCTAGCCCTCCAGTATCCGGAAGGCGCTGCTGTATAGAAAAGTGAAAACTGAAAAGAGAAAACTGAAAAGTCGGGAGTCTTCACTTTTCACTTTTCACTTTTCACTTTTCAGTTTCTGATGGGCACCATCCTCATCACCGGCGGCGCGGGTTTCATCGGCGCCAACCTCGTTCAGTACGCGCTCGACCACACCACCGATCGCCTCGTCGTCGTCGACAAGCTGACCTATGCCGGCAGCCTGCTGAATCTCGAGGCGCCGCTGACGGATCGGCGCGTCGCCTTCGAGCGGGCCGACATCGCGGACCGCGACGCCATGGCGCGCGTCTTTGCCGGGCACCGGCCCGACGCGGTCCTCAACCTCGCTGCCGAGACGCACGTCGATCGTTCGATCGATAGCCCGCGCCCGTTCATCGACACCAACATCGTCGGGACCTTCGTGCTGCTGGAGGCGGCGCGGACGCTCGTCGCATCGCTCGATCCAGCGGCCCGCGATCGCTTCCGCTTCCTACACGTGTCCACCGATGAGGTGTACGGCACCCTCGGGGCGAGCGGCCTGTTCAGCGAAGAGACGCCGTACGCGCCGAACTCGCCCTATGCGGCCAGCAAGGCGTCGGCGGATCATCTGGTGCGGGCGTACTTCCACACGTACGGCCTGCCGGTCATCATCACGAACTGCTCGAACAACTACGGCCCATTTCAGTTTCCCGAGAAGCTGATCCCGCTGATGATTCTGAACGCGCTGGAAGGCCGGAAGCTGCCGATCTACGGCGACGGCGGCAACGTCCGCGACTGGCTGCACGTCGAGGATCACTGCGCCGGCATCATGCTCGCGCTCGCCAAAGGCGCGCTGGGCGAGAAGTACAATGTCGGCGGTGGAAACGAACGGACCAATCTGCAGATCGTCGACGTGCTGTGCCGGACGCTCGACGAGCTGCGGCCCGCGCGATCGAATCCGTCGGCGAAGGTGGCGAGCTACCGCGAACTGAAGACATTCGTGCCGGATCGGCCCGGCCACGATCGCCGGTACGCGATCGATGCGACCAAGATCCGCCGCGAGCTCGGCTGGGCGCCGCGCCACACGTTCGAATCGGGCCTGCGCGCGACCGTGGCGTGGTACCTCGAGCACCGCGACTGGTGCGGGCAGATTCAGTCCGGCAGATACGATCGACAACGCCTGGGGCTTGGTTAGATTGCCTCAATCAATCTGAATTCTGAATTCTGAAATCTGAAATGCTCAAGGGCATCATCCTCGCGGGCGGGTCGGGCTCGCGGCTGCATCCGCTGACGCGCGCCGTCAGCAAGCAGCTCGTCCCGATCTACAACAAGCCGATGGTGTACTACCCGCTGTCGACGCTGATGCTCTCCGGCATCCGCGACGTGCTGGTCATCACCACGCCGCACGAGCAGGACGGCTTCAAGCGGCTGCTCGGCGACGGCTCGGAGCTCGGCCTGCGGATCGCCTACGCGGCGCAGCCGAGTCCTGACGGCCTTGCGCAGGCGTTCATCATCGGCCGCGAGTTCGTCGGCGCCGACCGCGTGACGCTCGCGCTCGGCGACAACATCTTCTACGGCGCGCATTTCTCGGACTACCTGCGCAGCGCCGCAGCGCGCGCGACCGGCGCGACCGTCTTCGGCTACCAGGTCCGCGACCCGGAACGCTACGGCGTCGTCGAGCTCGACGCGACCGGCCGCGCGGTCAGCCTTGAAGAGAAGCCCCCGAAGCCGAAGTCGTCGTACGCCGTCACCGGGCTGTACTTCTACGACAAGCAGGTGATTGACATCGCGGCGAAGCTGAAGCCGTCTCCGCGCGGCGAGCTCGAGATCACCGACGTCAACCGCGCGTACCTCGAGCGCGGCCAGCTGCACGTCGAAAAGCTCGCGCGCGGCATCGCGTGGCTGGACACGGGGACAATCGACTCGCTGATGCAGGCGTCCAACTTCATCCACGCGATCGAGGAACGGCAGGGCCTGATGGTCGCGTGCCTCGAGGAAATCGCCTATCGGATGGGCTACATCACGGCCGCCGACCTCGCGCGAATCGCCACCACGATGGCGTCGAGCGCGTACGGGCAGTATTTGTTCCGCGTGCTCGAGCACGAGGCCTGACGTGCGCGTCGTGCCGACCGACCTGCCGGGCGTCATCGTCATCGAGCCCGTCGTCCACCGCGACGGCCGCGGCTTCTTCCTCGAGACGTATCACGCCGACCGCTACCGCGAGCACGGCATCGCCGGTCCCTTCGTGCAGGACAACCACTCGCGGTCCACGGCCGGCACGCTGCGCGGCCTGCACCTGCAGTTGAAACGGCCGCAAGGCAAGTTGATCCGCGTCATCGAGGGCGAGATCTTCGACGTGGCCGTTGACGTCCGCCGCGGATCGCCGTCGTTCGGCCGGTGGGTGGGCGTCACGCTGACCGCGGACGGCTTCAAGCAGATGTACGTACCGCCCGGTTTCGCCCACGGCTTCTGCGTCGTCAGCGAGGTCGCGCAGGTCGAGTACAAGTGCACCGACCTGTACGACCCCGCCAGCGAAATCGGCGTCGCCTGGAACGATCCAGCGATCGGCATCACCTGGCCCGTGCGCGAACCGCTGCTGTCGGCGCGCGACAGCCGTCACCCCGCGCTCTCCGAGCTCTCCAGCGTCCTCCCGGCGTTCCGCTGATCGGTCCCACACGCCAGCAATTGCAACTCGTACCTGTCACCTACCTGTCACCTACCAGGCACCTACCAGGTACCGTCGCAAAACAGTTCTGTAAGATCGCTAACACAGTCGTCGAGTCGCGAGCGGCCTGCCCGTGCAGAATTGCCAAGTTTTCGAAGAATTCCAACAGGCATGCACATTGCGTCTACACCTGACGTAAATCACTGGTCTGATTACGGCAGGGCGCCGTGAATGCTGGGGGAGCCAGACCAGTGGGGCAGAGGGGCATCGCAATCACACGGTGCCCTTTTGTTTGTACTGGTAGAATTCCCGCGCACGACGCCACCCGCACCGCTCAAGTCTTACTGAGGATTGCAACGTGATGAGGCGATTTCTGCTTTGCGCAGTCGCGGCCCTCTTGGTGTGTCTCGCGTTTCGGGGCGGCGGGGTCCAGGTCGGCGCCGATGCCCATGGCCCCCAATCGCTGACGCACCTCGTCGCGGCCAGTTCGCTGGTGCGGGACACCAATGGCGACGGTCTCGCTGACGCGGTTGCCGCCCGCATCGTCGTGCCCGCCGTCCCGACGCTCAGCGAGATCGAGGCGGCGACCAATCTCGCCGCGCGCCTGGCGTACGAGACGACGGCGCTGTCGCTGCCGCTCGTGGTCCGCGAGACCGAGCTCGCGCAGCCGGCGGCGGTGGGCCTGCCGATTCTGGTCGGACGCGACAATCGGTTCGTGCGGCGGCTGATCGAGGCGCACGCGATCGACACCGCCGGGCTCAAGCCGGGCCAGGGCCTCATCGCGGCCGTCCCGTCACCGCTCGGCGGCGGAGACGGCCTGGTGGTCATCGGCGGAGACGATGAAGGAACGCTGAACGCGGGCATCGAGCTGGCGGCGCGGCTGCCGCGAGTCTGGGGCATGAACGGCATCACGCTGCCCGCGATTGAGGAGCAGACGATCCGCTACCTCCGGACGCACGGCGTGAACGCCGGCGACGCCGCGGTGACGTCGTTGCTGGTCGACAGCGACAAGCGCGGCCTTGCGCGCGTCAGCCTTCGTGTGGGCGTGCCCGACGGCGACGGTCCGCGCGCCGCGAAGCTGCTCGCCGATCTCGAGGCGGCCCATCGTCGAGGCCAGGAGCCGAAAGCGCTCAACTACACCAACGTGGCGACCACGGCCATCGACGTGACTGCCGGCGCACGCGTGGTCGCGCAGGTCAACGTCTCGCGGACCGGATTGAACCAGCGGACGCTGACGCCGCCGATCGATCCCGACGAGCTCGCCACCGACTCGCCCGGCGATCGGGGTCGTCCCGCCGACGGCGCCCAGGCCGCGGGACAGTCGCGGAACTTCGATCTCACGAATGTGTTCTCGGTCGACGGCTGGTTCGGCGACGCGTACGCCGACTTGATTCCCGATCGCACCGACACGACGCTGGTCCTCGGCGGCGCCGCCGATTCGCTCGGCGCCGCGCACATCGCGGCGCGGCTGGGCCTCGAGACGACCGGGATCACGCTGCCCATCACCCGGGTCGCCGACAAGGTCAGGACGCCGGAACGCGAGCCGAGTCCCATCCTCATCGGCCGTTCGAATGCGCTCGTCGAACGGCTTGTGAAGATCGGCAGGGCGCGGCTCGACGATCTTCAACCCGGCGAGGGTGCGGTCCAGATTGTGCCGAAGGCGTTCGGCAACGCGACCGCGACCGTCGTCGCCGGGCCGGACGCCGCCGGGACCGACGCGGCGACGATGTATCTGGCGCGACGCGTCCCGTACGTCTGGGACAACGCACGCGGGTCGATGTCGCTCGCAGACGTCACGCTGCAGACGAACCGGTTCCTGCAGGCGCGCACGGCGGCGGGCCAGGCCAGCCAGATCGACGCGGAGCTGGACGCGGTCCTGGCCGAGATGAGGGACAAGACGCTCGAATCGGTGGACGTGAAGCTGTTCATCGAGCAGGCCGATCCGGCGCTCGACAAGTACGTCGCCGAGAAAGTACTGCGCGCGGGCGTCAAGGCGCCGGTGAAGGTATCGAGCGTCGGGATCACCGATCCGGTGACGGTGTTCGACGACACGCTCCAGGTGCCGTGGGAAGTCGACGAGTTCTGGGCGAAGTTCAAGACCGACGTCCTGCCGAAGGTCAAGCCGGGATCGAAGGTCGACCTTGAGGCTCGTCTGAGCGAATCACCGGAGATCCGACGAGGCATCGTGGACCAGGCGCGCGCGCAGCTGGCGGGCGCGGGCTCGGTGGATGCGAAGGTGCGCGTGCTGTCGGCCTACAAGCAGGGCTACCTGTGGATGACCGAGCAGGTCATTCCTGAACTGAAAGGGAAGAACGCGCGCGCGGTGAAGGTGAGGGTGGCCGAGTACCACCCCGACCTGTCGAAGAAATACAAGTTCTACATGGTGCCCAGCCGGTGGGTGCACGAGCTGTATCCCGTTGATGAGATATTCCAGCGCGATCTCGGCATCGCGAAGGACGCGTTTTCGGTCGAGCTCGCCGACCATCCGAAGGACATCTATTCGCTCGAGGCCACCGACGCGGCGGGCAAGGTCGTCTATCGCGCGGCGTTTTCGCCAAAGACGGTCGAGCGTGAATACCTCGAGAAATTCCCAGGCTGGTCTCGCGTTGTCGTCACCACCGGCTGGCTGTCGGCGTCGGTCGACGGCGCCCCGGTCGTCGATCAGCGGATCGAGACCGATCCCGAGCGCTTCTGGGATCACTACCAGTCGAAGGTGCTGCCGCGCATCTACGACAACGTGATGAAGGTCACCGACAACCGTCCGCTCCCGGACAAACAGCCGTTCCACCGGGATCTCGACATCGAGGTGTGGATGAGCGAGCCGGACTTCCGCATTGGCGTCGATGAGGAAATCGTCTCGTCGCTCGAAGCCCTGCACGAAGACCTGTATTTCGTGACGCTCGACTTCTTCGACGCGCTCGGCCGGACGACGACGAGACGCCGCCTCGCGGCGCCGGGGAAGATCTACCCGATCATCCATCCGGCTCGGCCCGGACAGCCCGGCGAGGTGAAGGTGCACTATGCCGGCAACGCCTCCACCAGGCCCAAGCTGGAGATCGCCTATAAGGAAAAGGACGTCGAGCAGCCGACGCGCGTCTCGCGCGACCTGACGAAGATCGACACGACCGCCGCCGTGCTCACCCGCGCGGTGGCGCGCGCCGATCGCGTGGCCGAGCTCGATCTCGACGTCGAGGCCAAGGACGACCGCGAGGCGACGCGCGCCGTCGACGCGCTCGACGCGCTCGCGCGGCTGCACGCGGCGGGCCTCTATCGCGACGCCCTCTCGTTCGACCACGTCGATCGCGTCGCGGTGACCGTCAGCGTCAAGGAGGTCCACGCGCGGCGTCTGATCGCGACGACCGGCGCATTTCCTCCGTCGGAGGTTCGCCGGGCGGACGCGGCCGCGATGCCGCACATCACGTGGGATCACATCATCAGCCCTGACGAGAGCGAGGCCATCGTCGGTCGGCTCGCTGCGTTTCCCGAAGTCAAGGCGTACAAAGCGGGACGCTCGTATCGCGGGCGCGACATTTCGGTCCTAGAGATCACCAGTTCAACATCGAGCGAGCTCGTCTCGCTCGCGAAGCTCTCCGCCTACAAGCCGACGATCTTCATCACCGGCCGCCAGCACGCGAACGAGGTGTCGTCGACCAGCCACATCCTGCGGCTCGCCGAGCTGCTGGTCACCGACAGGACGTACAAGGACATTCTGAAAAAAGTGAACGTCGTGCTGCATCCCGTGGAAAACCCCGACGGGGCGCAGATGGCGTACGACCTTCAGAAGCTGACGCCGAATCACATGTTGCACGCCGGCCGCTACAGCGCGCTCGGCCAGGACGTCGCGTCGCTGGTGGGCCTGCCGGATCCGCTGCTGCCGGAGTCGCTCGTGCGGACGCGCGTGTGGCGTGACTGGCTGCCCGACATCTATCTGAACCCGCACGGCTATCCCTCGCACGAATGGGTGCAGCCCTTCGCCGGGTACGTGCCGCCCGGCTTCCGCACGTATCTGTCGACCCGCGGCTGGTACACGACGATGGGCACGCTGCGCGACCCGCGGTATCCGGACCATGCGGAGGCCACCGAAGCGCTGCGTGAGGCGGTCGTCCGCGAGATCAACGCGAACCCAGACGTGCGGGCGATGGATCTCCGTCATCAGGCGCGCTACCGGAAGTGGGCGTACGGGTTCGGCCCCTACGTTTTCAACCAGGAGATCTACAAGGACACCGCGATCTACTACAGCGATCCGGAGACCGGCGAACCGAGCGGCAGCCGTCGCTTCGGCGCGGGCCGCGGCGGCGGCGCGGGGGCGGGCCCTGGCGGCGACGTCGGCGGCGGTGGCGGCGCCGGTCGCTTTTCGATGAACGCCTGGCCGCAGGTGACCTTCTTCAGCGGCGGGACCGAGGCGCCGGACGAAACGGCGCAGGGCGAATGGCTGAACCTGGTGGCGAAGGCCGGCTTCTCCTATCTGATGGCGAACGTGAAATACTTGCGCGATGGCCACTACTCGGTGCAGCGTATCGAGGAAGATGGCGCGCGCGACTCGGTGTCGCTCACGACCGTCCGGATCCGTCCGGTGATGCCGTCGAAGACGCCGCCGCCCGTAGTGACAACGGCGAGTGGCGGCAAGTAGCGGTCGTGCACGCACTCTGATGTCCAGTGGAGGATCCCATGCGCAGATATCTGTCCGGCCTCGTGGCCGCGATCGTGTGGATGGCGTTGGCGGGTTCGGCGTACGCGCAGAACGCGCAGGTGGCGGGCGTGGCGAGGGATTCGAGCGGGGCCGTGATTCCGGGCGCGACGGTCACCGCGCGCAACGTCGAGACCGGTTTGACGCGCATCGCCGTGACGGACGCGGCCGGTGAATACCGCCTGCCGTCGCTGCCTCCCGGGCGCTACTCGATCGCGGCCGAGCTGAGCGGGTTCAGCACCGAGACGCGTCCGGATATCGTCCTGGTCATCGATCAGACCGCCCTCATCAGCTTCGCGCTCAAGCCGGCGGCGATTTCAGAAACCGTCACGGTCACCGGCGCCTCGCCGATCGTCGACGTGACGCGGTCCGACGTGTCGACGGCCGTGTCGACGCAACAGATCCAGGATCTGCCCGTCGCCTCGCGCCGGTGGATCGATCTGGCGATGCTGACGCCGGGCACGTCGCAGGACAACATCCGCGGCCAGTTCTACCGGGGCAACGTGAACGTCGGCGCCGGCGGTCGCGAGTACTCGAACGGGTTCGTGGTCGACGGCGTCAACAACACGTGGGCGGAGATGGGCGAGCCGCGGCAGAACTTCGCCATGGACGCCATTCAGGAATTCAAGGTGTCGACCTCGACCTACAAGGCCGAGTACGGCCTGGCGACCGGCGGCCTCGTCTCGGTGGTGACCAAGTCGGGGACCAACCAGGTGCACGGGTCTGGCCTGCTGTTCCTCCGTGACGCCTCTATCACGGCGAAGGAATTTTTCCAGACCACGAAGCCGGACTACCGGCGGTATCAGTACGGCGGCACGATCGGTGGGCCGATCGTGATGGACAAGACGCACTTCTTCTTTGCGTATGAAGGCACGCAGGAAAAGCAGTTTCTCACCGTGAACGCCCGCGGGCTGTGGCCGCAGTACGAGGGCACGTTCACAAGCGAGCAGACGCGCTGGACGTACAACACGAAAATCGATCATCAGCTCGGGCCGGGGCAGAGCCTGTTCTTTCGGTACGGGGCGGAGGACGAGTACCGGCCAATCATCACTGCCGGCTCGGCGGCGGCCAATGGTGGCACGACCGCGGCGTCGGCAAGCTTCGACTTCGCGGTGCCGCGCCAGTCGGCGGTGCTGGGGCACACCTGGATCGTCAACGCGAACACGCTGAACGACGCGCGGTTCCAGTACGCCTACGCGAAGTACGAAGTGTCGCCGCCCTACAGCCACGGTGACTGGGCACCAGCCGACTTCACCGCGCGACTCCCGTTGTGCACGCCGGTCTTCGCGTATCCATCGATCACAGTCGGCGGCTGCGGCAACGCGCAGATGGGCCCCGAGTCGCGCTGGGAGCTCAAGGACGACTTCTCGTACCTGATGCACCGCTGGGGTGGCGCGCACCAGTGGAAAGGCGGCATCGACTTCAGCCGCGTTCCGTTCGAGGGCGACAACACGGGCTCGCCGCTCGGCAACTGGACGTTCCCGAAGGACGTGCCCTACAACGCGGCGGACCCCTCGACCTACCCGACGCAGTACACGAACTCGCTGCCGACGTACGCGAACATCCCGACGAAGACGTTCGCGGCCTACGTGCAGGACGACTGGCAGGTCCGGAGCGGGCTGACGCTCAACCTCGGTCTGCGCTACGACTTGCAGAAGGGATCATTCAACGAGGACGTGCCGCAGCTGCTCTCGGACATCCAAGCGAAGCTCGGACGCGACGGCTCGTTCCCGCTCGACGTGGCGGTCGTGAAGCAGCCGACCTCGGGCCGCGGCGACGTCAACAACTTCGGCCCGCGCGTCGGAATGGCGTGGGACCCGGCCAACAACGGCGTCATGAACATCCACGCCGCCTGGGGCATGTTCTACGACAACATGCGGACGCTCCAGAATTTCAATGAGCTGACCTGGCCGCAGGCGAAGCAGATCATCATCGCGCGGCCGTCGTTCCCCGATCCCTACGGCGGGCGGTCGCGCGATTCCTTCCTCACCACGGCCGCGCCGAACATCACGGTCGAGTCGAACGATACGGTGAACGCGTACGCGCACCAGTTCAACGCCGGCGTGAGTCGCACGGTGACCCGCGATATCGCCGTCACCGCTGACGTGAGTATCACCTACCGGTACTCGGATCGCGACACGGTCGATCCGAACCTGCCGGATCCGGTGACGAAGGCGAAGCTGTATCCGCAGTTTGCGCGCGTCAACCTCTGGACGTCGACCGCGAACAACGCCTACCGGGCGCTGCTGTTGAAGGTGGACAAACGGATGTCCGATCGCTATCAACTCCTCGTGTCGTACACGCTCAGCAAAGCGATGGACACGTCGGCGACGAACTTGCTCGCGGACCGCTACGGATTCTTCCAGATCGAGCGGTACGGCGCGGCCGATCGGCGTCATCGCCTCGTCACCAGCGGTATCGCGCAGCTGCCGGCCGGTCTCCAGTTCTCAGCGATCGCCGACTTCCGATCGAGCCTGCGGTTCAACCCGACGAGCTCGCTCGATCTCAACGCGGACGGCTACACCGGCGACCTGCCGGCGGGCGTCATGCCGGGCAGCGGCTGCCGCGACTTGAATCTCGACGCGGTGAACGCATTCCGCCGGTCCCGCGGCCTCACCGAGGTCGCGGCGATCGACTGTCCGGGTTTTGCGAACGTCGACCTGCGCTTGTCGAAGACGTTTCGAATCGGGGTGGCGCGCGCCGAGTTCATCGCGCAGCTGTTCAACATCTTCGACCGCGCCAACTTCAACACACCGAACGCCAACCTGGGTGCCGGGAACGATCCGGCGAGTGGCCGGCCGCTGTTCGGCACGAGCACGTCGCTGCTGCCGAACATCAACGCACCGTCGCGGCAGGCGGAGTTCGCGGTTCGCCTCCAGTTCTGACGTGGCCCGACGCAAAACCGCGGCTGTCGGGATCTTCGTGGTGGCCGCCGCCGGGGCGATCGGCCGCACGGCGCCGGCCGAGACGGCGGGCGCGTCACTCTCGGACCTCTTCAAGCCGGGCGTCATCTTTCAGGACCGTAACGGTGACGGCGCCGTCGACTTCGTCGACGCGCGCCTCGCGTTGCCCGAACATCCCACGACCGGCGAGCTTGCCGCTGCCGCCGACGTGGCCGCGCGGCTCGGCTTCGAGACCAGTGCGATGAATTTGCCGGTCGTCCGGGTGAAGCCGGGCGCCGCCGATTCGATGACCGGTCCGACGATCTTCATCGGTGCGAAATCTCTCGATGCCTCCAGCCCCACTCTGCAGACGCTCGGCGGCGCGGCGCTGAAAGCCGGCGATGGACTCGTGGCCGCCTTCACCGTCGGGGATAAACCGGCCGTGGCCGTGCTTGGCGGCGACGACAATGGCCTGACCGCCGCGGCCGTCTCGCTGGCGGGTCACGTGCCGTACGTGTGGGACCAGAAGGGTCCGACGACCGACAAGATCGCCGCCGACGTGAAGCAGTGGCTGGCCGGGAAAGGCGTGACGCCGGCTGCCGTGACCACGCCGGCGATCTACGTCAGGTCCAACGTGGACGGCGCCGAGCGCGTCGTCGTCGATGCGCAGATGGCCAGCGCCGGCGACCTCGTGAAGGCGCAGGTCGCGTTGAATCAATTCAAGGCCACCAGCGGCGCCGACCCCAAGCGCGCGCTGTCCTACGCGAACGTCCGCAGCGTCCGCGTGCGTCTGCGTTCGGCCGGCGCCGGTGTCGCGTCGGTCGAGCTGGCGGGTTCCGCAGCGACCGACGCGGCCAACACGCCACCGCCCGCGCGGCGGCCCGGCGGTGGCGCGAAAGACAACTTCGACCTGTCCAGCTTCTACGCCAACGAAGGCGCGCTCGCGGACTCCGACAACAACCTGATTCCCGATCGCGTCGACGTCTTGCTCAGCGCGGACGGCGACGGCAGCGACGGCGTCGTCGATCTCGCCGCGCGGCTCGGCCTGGAATCGACCGGCGTGTCGCTGCCAATCGCGAAGCCCGCGACCGCGCTCACGGCGCCGGACGGCGAACCGATCCTCGTGCTGATCGGCGTCTCGCACCCGACGGTCGAACAGCTCGTCAAGAATCACAAGTGGGAACGGCCGGCGCTGCAGCCGGGCGAAGGCCTGATCCAGCTCGTGAAGAAAGCGTTCGGCGAGAAAAGCGCGCTCATCGTCACCGGCGGCGACGCCGCGGGCGTCGATCGCGCCGTGCACCAGCTCGCCGAGACGCTGCCGCACATCTGGGCGCGCGGGAAGGATCGCACGACGCTCGACGATGTCGAGGAGGATCTGCGGAAGTTCGTGGCGGGCCGATCGCCGGCGGGCCAGGCGGCGATGAGCCTGTACAAGCTCGACGCGCTCGCGGAGAAGCTGCAAGACAAGGATCTGGCGTCCGCGCGCGTGAAGGTGTTCGTCGAAAACGCCGCCGAGGGTCTCGCCGAGGTCGTCCGTCAGGAAGCCGCTGCGAAACTGAAGGCGCCGTCGCTGACGGTGGACGTGCAGAACCTCGACGTGCAGAAAGGCCGATCGCTGATTTCGGACGACTTCGACATTCCGTCCGAGGTCGACGAGTTCTGGACGAAGCTGCGCGCGCGCGTCATTCCCGCGCTGAAGGCCGTCAAGCGGCGCCAGGCCGTCACGATCGAAGCGCGGCTCAGCGAGGCGCCTGAAGTCCGACGTGAGATCGCGCAGAAAGCGCGCGTGGAGTTAATTGCCGCCGGCGCCGACGAGAAGGCGACGACGGTCACCGTGCTGTCGGCGTACAAGCAGGCCTACAGCTGGCTGTACGACGTCGTGCGGCCCGCGCTCGCCGGCAAGCCCGTCGATCAAATCACGATCAAGTTCGCGGAAGTCGGACCGCCGGGCGGCTGGAAGCAGCAGGGCATGTTCGCGCCGAGCCGCTGGCTGCTCGAGATCTATCCCATCGACGAGATCCTCTCGCAGGAGCTGAAGATCGATCTGAAGAAGATTCACTTCGAAATGACGCCCATCGGGTCGCCGGCGTACGAAGTGATCGCCAGCGCCGCGAACGGATCCGAGCTGCTGCGGCGCCGGTTCGAGCCCGCCGTCGTCGAGCGCGCGTTCTTCGACCGCTTTCCTGACTACGAGCACGTGCGCGTCACGACGGGATGGATCAAGGCCTCCGTCGCCGAGCGCGCGGTCGTCGACGATCGCATCGCCACGGACCCGGAACGGTTCTGGGATCATTTCCAGTCGAAGACACTGCCGGCCCTCTACGATCACGTGATGGCGCTCGGCAACGGCAAGCCGCGCGCGGAAGACGCGCCGTTCTTCGGCGAGCTCACCGTCGATCTGACGCTGAGCGAGCCCGAGTACCGGCTGCCGGTCGACGAAGAGCAGATCTCATCGATGGAGGCGCTGCACGAGGAGATCTACTTCAACACGATTCATTTCTTCGACGTGATGGGCCGCTTCACGCGCGGCGCCGGCCTCGCGTATCCAGGGCGGATCATTCCCGTCATGCATCCGAAGGCCGACGGCAAGGCCGGCCACGCGAAGATCACCGTGACCGGTTTCGATAGGGCGCGGCCGTCGGTCGTCGTCGAGTACGTCGATCGAAACGGCGCGCGTGGCGACGTGCATCTCGACATTCCGAAGATTGCCGTCGACCGGCCGCAGACGCTGGCCGCCTCGGTCCGTGCCGGACGCGACGGCATCGAACGCCTCGAGCTGCGCGTCAAGGTCGACACCGAGAAGGACGAGCGCGATGCGCTGATCAAGCGCACGGCCGACGAGCGCGTCGACCGCACGGTGATCTCGGCGGCACAGGTGAGCGCGGTGTTCGCGAACCTGACGAGGTTGCACGCCGCGCGGCTTTATCGTGACGCGCTGTCGTACCACGATCTGGGCGCGCTGCGCGTAACGATCGGCTGGGAGCACGAGAGCAAGCCCGGAACCGAGGTCGTCTCGACGCTCGACTCGAACGGACAGCCCGCGCCGTTCCCGAACATTCGAGACGTAGGGCGGGTCCTTTCGGACCCGCCGCATGAACTCGTCCAGTGGGATACACCCATCGCGCCGCCTGAAGCAAATGAGATCCTCGCCAGGATGTCGACCTTCAAAGAGGCGAGCGTCTACAAGGTCGGCCAGAGCTATCTCGGCAAGGACATCTGGGCGATGGACCTGATGCCGCCGGTCGAGGCGTCGCATTGGTCGCAGGCCAAGCAGTCGACGCTGAAGCCGACGATCGTGTACTCGGCGCGCCAGCACGCGAACGAAGTCTCGTCCACGAGTCACGTGCTGAAGATGGCGGAGCTGCTGCTCACCGATCCCGCGTACCGCGACAAGCTGAACAAGGTGAACGTCGTCATTCATCCGATCACGAACGCCGACGGCGCGCAGCTGGCGTACGACCTGCAGAAGATCAACCCCACGTACATGCTGCACGCCGGCTATCTCGGTTCGCTCGGCGTCGACGTGACGACGGCGCAGTGGGATCCGGATCCGATTTACCCGGAGAGCGGCATCCGTCCGAAGATCTGGCGGACGTGGCTGCCGGACATCTTCTTGAACCCGCACGGCTATCCGTCGCACGAGTGGGTGCAGATCTTTTCCGAGTACGCCGCGTGGGTGCGCACGCGCGCCGTCGAGACGCGCGATTACTGGTCCATGCGCGGCTGGTGGATGCCCGGTTTCGGCTGGCTCGACGATCCGCGGTACCCGCGTCATAAGGACGAGCAGATGAAACTGCTCGCAATGATCACCGAGTACGCGAAGCAGGTGCCGGGCACGGTCGCGTTGAATGCTCGCGCGTACGATCGCTACAGGCGCTACAGCTTCGACTTCGATTCGAAGAATTTCAAGCTGGACTTTACAAACGGCGTGCTGATCTACAAGTCGATCAAAGGCGCGCGCGCGAACCCGCAGAGCCCGGATTTCATGACGCGGCAGCCGAACGTGACGATTTGGGACGGCGTCACGGAAGCGCCGGACGAAACCGCGCGCGGCGACTGGCTGAAGCTCGTCGCGAACGCCGGCCTGCAGTGGGACAAGGCGATCCTCGACTATCTCGTCCAGGGCCACCACGAGATCGAGCGCAAGGTCGATCCGTTCTGGCACGGCGTCAGCCTGACGATGAATCGTCCGAGACCGCCGAAGCCGGCGAAAGACAGCAAGCAGGCAACGACCGAGCCACAGTGACGGCGAGATCCATCACGAAGACGCGAAGGACACGATGCCAAATTTCGTGACTTCGTGATAGCGGGCTGTCAAGGACCACATGCGCATCGACATCAACTCCGACATGGGCGAGTCGTTTGGCGCCTACACGATCGGCCACGACGCGGGGCTGATGAAATCGATCACGTCCACGAACGTGGCCGCGGGATTTCATGCGGGCGATCCGTCCGTGCTGCGTAAGACGATTCGCCTCGCGAAGACGCACGGCGTCGCCGTCGGCGCGCACCCGGGCTTCGCGGATCTCGTCGGCTTCGGTCGCCGCGAGATGAATGTCACGCCGAAGGAAGCCGAAGATCTTGTCCTGTATCAGGTCGCTGCCGTCGCGGGCGTTGCCGCATCGGAAGGCGTCACGCTGCAGCACGTCAAACCGCACGGTGCACTCTTCAACATGGCCGTGCGGAACGCGGAGCTCGCCGCGGCGATCGCGCGCGCGGTCGCCGCCTTCGACAAGACGCTGATTCTCTTCGGCCTGCCAGGCTCGGAGATTCTCAGCGCGGGCCGCGCCGCTGGTTTGCGCGTCGCCGCCGAAGTCTTCGCCGATCGCGCCTACGAGCCGGACGGCTCGCTCGCGTCGCGCCGCAAGCCCGGCTCGGTGATCCACGACCCGGCCGCCGTTGTCGCCCGCGCCGTCCGCATGGTGAAGGACCGCACCGTCGTCGCGATCGACGGAAGCAACGTCAAGCTCGACGCCGACACCATCTGCGTCCACGGCGACACGCCAGGCTCCGACGACCTCGCCGCGAAGATTCGCGCGGGCTTCGAGGCCGCTGGTGTTATCGTCAAGGCCATCGGCGCCGCCTAATCTGTCACCAGCCACCAGCCACCAGCCACCAGCCACCAGCCACCAGCCACCAGTCACCAGTCACCAGCCACCAGCCACCAATTTGACCAGCCACCAGTCACCAGCCACCGATCTCTTGACCACCAGCCACCAGGCCGAAGGTCTCTTCGCGTGGTGGCTTGAAGCGGACACGCGGGGGCGCCGGGCCTTCCTGGCCGCGTCCTTCGGCTGGATGCTCGACTCGTTCGACGTCATGCTCTACGCGATCGTCCTCGCGGAGCTGATCAAAGACCCCGCGATCCACCTGACGTTCAGCGCGGCCGGCATTCTCGGATCGATCACGCTGCTCTCGGCGGCCGCCGGCGGGATTGCCTTCGGCGTGATCGCTGATCGCATCGGCCGCAAGCGCGCCCTGATGGCGGCGATCCTGATCTATTCGATCTTCACGGCCGCGTGCGGCTTCGCGCAGTCCGCCGTGCAGCTCGCCGTGTTCCGCGTCCTGCTCGGCCTCGGCATGGGCGGCGAGTGGGGCACCGGCGCCGCGCTCGTGTCCGAATCGTTTCCGGCGAAGCACCGCGGCAAGGCGCTGGCGTTCGTGCAGAGCTCGTGGGCGATCGGCTACGGGCTCGCCGCGCTGGTCAATCTGATCGTGATGCCGATCTGGGGCTGGCGCGGCGTGTTCTTCGTCGGCGTGCTCCCGGCGCTCTTCACGATGTGGATCCAGCAGAAGGTCGAGGACCCGAAGATCTGGCTTGAGACGCCGGCGGCCGGGCGCGGGCACATCGGAATGCTCTTCGCGCCGCACGTCGCGAAGGTCACGATCTTCATCACGCTGATGAACGCGTGCACGCTCTTCGGCTGGTGGGGACTGAACAGCTGGGTGCCCGGCTACCTCGCGCTCGATCCGGCGCGCGGCGGCATCGGGCTGTCCTCGTCCGCGATGTCGCTGTTCGTGATCCTCATGCAGACCGGGATGTGGCTGGGCTACGTGAGCTTCGGGTACATCGCCGACGCGATCGGCCGCAAGCTCACGTACGTGACGTTCGTCCTCGCCGCGAGCCTGCTCTTGCCGCTGTACGGATTTCTCAAGACGCCGGCGATCCTGCTCGTCCTCGGCCCGCTGGTCGCGTTTTTCGGCACGGGTTACTACAGCGGCTTCGGCGCGGTCATCGTGGAGCTGTATCCGACGTCGGTCCGCGCGACCGCGGCCGGCGTCTGCTACAACACGGGTCGCATCGCGAGCGCGGCGGCGCCCTTCATCGTCGGATCGCTGGCGGCGTCCAGCGGATTCTTTGCGGCGTTCGCCGTCGCCGGATCGGCGTTCCTGCTCGCGGCCGTGATGTGGATCTGGATTCCTGAAACGCGGAACGCGGAGCTGCAGTAAACGTTCAGATTTCAGATTTCAGATTTCAGATTTCAGAGGTCAGATTTCAGATTATATTGACCGCTGCAAAGGTCGCTTAGGAGGACTGCAATATGGTTGTCCGACACCGTCCGGCGTGTGGCGTTCTGGTCGCCTGCGGACTCACGGCAGGTGCCGTGGGCGTGGGGGCGCAGTCGGTCGCGACGCGGGTGACGGCGGCTCCGCGCGCGTGGGTCGTCGAGCGCACACCTGATGGGCATCCGGACTTCCAGGGCGTCTGGGCCAATAACACCGTGACGCCCCTGCAGCGGCCGAAGCAGTGGGAAGGCAAGGAACGGCTCACCGAGGCTGAAATCGCGGAACTGCAGAAGTTCGCGTCGCAGATCACCGAGAACGACGGCGACGCGCAGTTCGGCGACAGCTTCATCACCGCCGTGCTCAACCAAATCGCGAAGCCCGGGTCGTACGATCCCGGCACCGGCAACTACAACCAGTTCTGGGTCGTCGAGCGCGACTGGCACGACAGGCGAACGTCGCTCATCACCGATCCGCCGGGCGGACACATTCCGCCGATGACGCCCGAGGCGCAGAAGCGGCGCGCGGCGGAGATCGAGCATCGCAAGGCGCACGCGTTCGAGGATCCGGAAGTGTTCCCGCCGGGCGAGCGGTGCGTGAACTTCGGTGTTCCGCGGCTGCAGGCCGGCTACAACAGCTATCTGCAGATCGTGCAGTCGCCCGGCTACGTGACGATCATGAACGAGATGGCGCACGATGCGCGCATCATCCCGCTGGACGGCCGTCCGCATCTCGACAAGAGCGTCCGCCTGTGGAACGGCGACTCGCGCGGGCACTGGGAAGGCGACACGCTCGTCATCGACACGACGAACTTCTCGCCGAAGAGCGACTTCATGGGCTCGCACGAGAACCTGCACCTCACCGAGCGGCTGACGCGCGTCGGCGCCGAGATCCTGAACTACGAGTTCACCGTCAACGATCCCACGACGTGGACGAAACCGTGGACGGCGATGATTCCGCTCAAGCTGAAGAACGAAAACATCTACGAGTACGCGTGCCACGAGGGGAACGAAGCGATTCCCGACATGCTACGCGGGCATCGCGCCGAAGAGCGCGAGGCGGCGGCCAAGACACGATCGAAATAGTCGCCAGGAGGACGCATGGGACGCACGCTGTTGCGCGCGGTGCTCGTGATGGGGTGGATTCCGACGCTCGCCCTGATGACGGGCGCGAAGTGGATGACCGGAACCCTTGCGTTCGTGCAGGGGCCGACCGCGGTGAAAGTCACGCGCCTCTACACGGGACCGGACGGGAAGACCAAAGTCGAGGAGTACGAAATCCCGCTCAAGGCGCAGGGCAGGGGGACCGAACTGTCACAGACGGTCGCGGTCAAGAGCCTGCAGTTCCGCCGCACTAACAAGGACTACGACCTCGACTGGCACCCGGCGCCGAACCGTCAGTACGTCGTGACGCTCAGCGGCGAGAGCGAAATCGAACTCGAAGGCGGCCGCAAGCTCCGCCTGGGGCCCGGGCACATCCTGCTCGCCGAGGACACGACCGGCCAGGGGCACATCTCGCGAGCGATTGGCTTGGGCGATCGCGTCTCGCTGTTCATTCCGCTCGCCGACGGCGCCGTCGCGCCGCGCTGAAGGCGATTGAGCCCAGCGGTCGCGGCCGTTGTCGCCATGTACGCCGCGTTCATGGCGGTCGGCTGGATCGCGTCGCGCAAGGTTCGTGACGGCACGCCGTCCGATCTCATCGTCGCCGGCCGGTCGATGCCGCTCTGGATCGCCGCCCTCACGATGACGGCGACGTGGGTGGACGGCGGCTATCTCCTCGGCACGACTGAAGGCGCCTACAAATCTTCGATCCAACTCGGCATCCAGGGCGGTCTCTGCTTCGGCATCAGTCTGATTCTCGGCGGCGTGCTCTTCGCCGGCGTCATGCGCCGACACAAGTTCACGACGCTGATCGACCCGTTCGAGGCGCGCTTCGGCAAACGGTGGGCGGCCGTGTTGTTTCTCCCGGCGCTGGCGGGCGAACTGTTCTGGAGCGCGGAGCTACTTGTTGCCATCGGATCGACGTTCGGCGTCCTGCTCGGCATGAACCTGACGTCGGCGATCTTCCTCTCGGCCGTCGTGACGACGGCGTACACCGTGCTCGGCGGGATGTGGTCGGTGGCGTACACCGACATCTTTCAGCTCGGCCTCGTCGCGCTCGGCCTCGCTGCGGCGCTGCCGTTCGTGCTCGCGGGCGCCGGCGGATTGCACCACAGCTGGTTGACGTACCTCGCCGCGCGGCCCGAAGGCGCCGGCGTGTTTCCGCCGTGGTCGCACCACAGCGATCTATGGGGCGGGGCATCCGTCATGGGATGGTGGGACGTCTCGCTGATGCTGATCTTCGGCGGCATCCCGTGGAACTGCTACTTTCAGCGCGTGCTCTCGTGCCGATCGCCTCGCGCGGCCCAGGGACAGTCGATGCTCTCGGGCGTGCTGACGATCGCGTTCACGGTGCCGCCGCTGCTGATGGGCGTCGCGGCGTTCGCTATGCCGTGGTCGCCTGAGAATGTCGCGCGGCTGCACGCGACTCCTGCTGAAGCGATGCCGCTGTTGTTTGCGACGGCGGTGCCGCCGGCGATCGGCCTGCTCGGCCTCGCGGCGATCATCGGCGCGGTCACGTCGAGCTTCAGCTCGTCGATTCTGTCCGCCGGTTCGATGCTGAGCTGGAATTGTCTGAAGCGTCTCGTCTGGCCGGCGCAGACGCCGACGCAGATGGCGCGCGTGATCCGCGGATCGATTCTCCTGTTCGGCGCGGTGGCGACCGTGCTCGCGCTGAAGGTCCAGAGCGTCCAGGCGCTCTGGTTCTTTACGAGCGACCTCGTGTTCGTCCTGCTGTTTCCTCAGCTGCTGTTCGCGCTCTTCGATCCGAAGGCCAATCGCACCGGATCGATCGCGGCGTTCGCCGTGTCGCTCGTGCTGAGGATCGGCGGCGGCGAGCCCTTGCTCGGTCTGCCGGCGTTCATCGCGTACCCGCCGAACTGGCCGTTCCGCACCGTCGCGGCCGTCGTCGGCCTGGCGCTGCTGCCGCTCGTCTCCCGCGCCACCGCACGCTTGGACGCTCCGCGCGCGCTGCACAACCCGGCGACGGTTGAGGCGTGACCGCGATGCAAAGAGCCTTCGCATGGCTCGTCCACCTCTACACCGCGATGGGACTCGTCTGCGCCGCGGGCATCGCCGTGTTGATCGTGCGCGGGGACGACGCCGCGTCGTTCCGCCGGGCGTTCCTGCTGATGATGACGGCGACGGCAATCGACGCGACCGATGGCTGGCTGGCGCGGAAGGCGCGAGTCAAGGATGTCCTGCCGGGCTTCAGCGGACGCGCGCTCGACGACCTGATCGACTTTCACACCTACACGTCGCTGCCGCTCTTCCTGCTGTGGCGGGCGGACATTCTGCCCGGCGCCTCGGCGTGGCTGCTGCTCGCCCCGCTGCTGGCGAGCGCGTACGGTTTCTCGCAGGTCAACGCGAAGACCGATGACGGATTCTTCCTCGGCTTCCCGTCGTACTGGAACATCGTCGCGTTCTACCTGTGGGTGTTTCACGCGCCGGTCTGGGTGGCCGTCGTTCTGATCGCGACGCTCTCCGTCCTGACGTTCGTCCCGACGCACTACATCTACGCGACGCACGGCGGGCCGTTCTCGATGCTGATCAACGTCGGCGCCCTGGTGTGGTTCGTGCTGCTCGCGTGGATTCTGCTCGGACCGGAGAGGCAGGCTCACCTGCTCGCCATCGTGTCGCTCGCGTATCCGCTGACGTATCTCGCGCTGTCGGCCGCCGTGACCGTCCGCGCCCGTGCGCGGCCGGTCTGACGCCCGGCCCCAAGGGTTATACTGCGGCCGTGCGGCGCGCGGCCCTCTCCGCAGTCCTGCTCGCGTCGATCCTCTCGAGCGGATGCCTTGTGCTCTCGCTGCAGCCGGCCTACGACGATACGTCGGTCGCGTATGACGAGGCGCTGCTGGGGCAGTGGGAGAACGCCGACGACCAGACGTCGGTGATGATCGAGCGCGCGCAGTGGCGGTCGTACAGGATCACCATCACCGATCGGTCGTCGATGCACACATTCCAGGGAAACCTGACAAGGATCGGTAGCTCGACGTTCATGGACGTCACCGAGGTGCGTGGGAACGACCTCGGTCCGTACCTCGTGCCGGTCCACGGCATCATCCGCGTGAAGGCCGACGGCGACACGCTCACCGGATCCGATCTGCGATACGACTGGTTCCTGCAGGCCATGCCGCGAAAGACGTTGGGCCGGCTCGCCGCGGCGATGGACGATCGGCGCAATGTGATTCTGTCGTCGACGACCGCTGAGCTTCGTGCGTGGTTGACGCGCGCCCCCGCCGACGCGTTTGACGCGCAGACCACGTTGACCCGCAAACACAGTCCTGGAGTGCTTCCATGAATCCGTCCTGTTCTTCTGCTGCTGCTGCTTCTTCCTCTTCCTTGTCCTTTTCTTCTTCGTGTTTTCGTGTCTTCGTGGCCACATGCCTCCTCTCAGGGCTGACGGCGGTGCCGCGCGCGCAGGTGCGTCAGACCTCGCAGGACGAGTACACGCTCTACGAGCTGCTCGCGCCCGACACGGCGTCCTTCAGGATCGACTACGAGGTCACCGCGACCACGGCCGGCGCGGCGTCGTTCTGGAATCCGATTCGCAAGGGCAGCGTCGCGAGCGACGAGGCGGTCTACGACATGATGACCGGCGCGCCGCTGAAGTTCGAACAGATCACCGGCGCGCAGGCGAAGGCGCACGGCCTCGGCAACGCGGATCTCGAAAGCGACTACATCGAAGTGCATCTCGCGCGGCCCGTTCCTCCGGATGGCGGCCAGGCGCGCGTCCGCATCGTCAAGACCTACAAGGACGCACAGAGCTATTTCCGCAAAGACGATGGCATTGTTTTCGATCGCCCGCTCGGCATCCGGCGCAATTCCGTCGTGCTGCCGGCGGGTTACCAGCTGACGGATTGCAACGTCCCGTCGCAGGTAACGTCGGAGCCGGACGGCCGCATCCGCATCAGCTTCATGCATCAGGCGCCTGGCGCCGCGGCGTTGATCGTCAAGGCGAAACCCGGCGCGCCGACCGGCGCCGCGGCGAAGCCGCGACCGCTCACCAGCGCACGCAGCTGGGAGCCGCCGCCGTCGCAGGGACCGACCGAGCGCGCGCGGCTGTCCGAACGCGCGCATCAGGATCGCGACATCGTCTACTTCCTGCGGTCGCCGGAGACGAACGCGTTCAGCCTGTATCACGACTACACCGAGTCGCGTGAAGGCGTGGACAAGTACTTGAACGTCGTCCGGACCGGCAGCAAGGTCTCGAAGCCGTCGGGGAAGATTCTCGACACGGGCGAGAACCTGAAGGCCGAAATTCTGAGCGGCGCGCAGATGAAGGCCGCGGGCATCAGCACAGGCGGCGAGCAGGTGGCGCCGGATCAGGAAGTGGTCGTCACGCACTTCGCGCCGATCAAGAAGGGCCAGTCGGTGCGGCTCCGGCTGTCCGAGACCTACACCGCGCCGCAGAGTTACCGCCTCGACGGCGACGAGTTCGTGCTGGATCGCAGCTTCGGCCGCCCGCGCAATTCCGTCGTGCTTCCGCGCGGCTGGTATCTCACGTGGCTGTCGATTCCCGCAGTCGTCCGTCAGACCCCGGATGGTCTGACGCGCATCGACTTCGTGAACGGGCGTCCTGATTCTGTGGATGTCTTGATCAGAGGGAAAAGACTGGCGAAGTGACGTGAATCGGGGCGTCCGGCTTCAGCCGGACCGTCGCTGAGTCGGACTCAGACCAGCCTGCTCAGAACGTCGGCCGGCACCGACGAACGAAGCGCGGGATACGCCTCGAGGAGCCTGGCGATGTCGGCCAGATCCTTCTGTCGTTTGCTTACGCGGCGCGTCGCATCCTGTGCGGCCCAGACCTTCCCCTGCAGGACGTCTTCGATGCTCGCCACCGGCAGCTGAAGCCCCAGAACATCGTGGACGGCCGCGCGGCCGACAAATGATCCGTACCGCGGATCCAGTTGAATCTGGACGCGAAGGTCGGAGCCCGGAGCGGACACGTTCAGGCTGGGGGCGAACCGCTCGACGTGAAACGCGCGCGCCAGCAAAGTCTCCACTTCAGCCAATCGGTCCGAGGCGATCACAACGTCAAGATCGAGACTCACGACCGGTTCCACGTATGCGTTGACCGCCTGGCCGCCGATCAGACAGAACCGGACCTCATGCGTCCGAAGCAGTGAGAAAAACTGCTCCAGAAGATTTGCACGGTCCACGGTCACCGCCTTCCAGAATTCCAATGCCTGCATGACGCTGACCGGATTATAAGCTGGCCGGTGATGGTGGCGACCGGCGGGCGCTACTCAATGCGGACGATGCGGTCGGAGACTTTGGGAAAGCGATCGAAGACGGCGGGATCGTGGCCGGTCACGACGAGGCGCGGGTCGCTCGCCAGCGATCGCATGCGATCCTGCGCGCGCAGGTTCGACGCGGCGTCGAGTGTCTGCGCGATCGCCTTGTGCGTGTCCATCTTCTTCCTTCATGATCTCTCCTCTTTTAAGGCTCTTCTGAGCACTTTCCCGACCATCGTCTTGGGCAGGTCCTTCCGGAATTCGATCGACGACGGCACTTTGTACGGCGCCAGCTTGTCACGGCAGAACGTCCGCAGGTCGTGCTCGGTCGTCGTGTGGCCCGCGCGCAGCACGACCCACGCCTTCACCGCCTCGCCTTTTGACGGATCGGCCACGCCGGCGACGCCCACTTCACCGACCGCCGGGTGCAGTGCGAGCGCTTCCTCGACCTCGCGCGGCCACACCTGAAAGCCGCTCGTTTTGATCAGGTCCTTCTTGCGATCGACGATGAACACGTAGCCATCGTCGTCGAGATATCCGAGGTCGCCGGTGTGCAACCACCGGCGGGTCCCCGCGTCGTCGACGTGGTCGCGCAGGACGCCGGATGTTTCTTCCGGACGATTCCAGTAGCCGACCATCAACTGCGGCGCCGAGATTGCGATTTCGCCGACCTCGTTCGTGGCAAGCACGCGCGTGCCGTCATCGCCGTCGAAGATGCGCACGTGCACGTCCGGCACGGGCAGGCCGACCGAGCCCAGCTTGTTGGGGCCGAGCACGGGATTGATGCAGGTCGCCATCATGGCTTCGGTCAGCGAGTAGCCCTCGACGAGGTGACCGCCGGTGAGCGCTTCGAACCGCTGCTTGGTGTCCGCGAGCAGCGCCGAGGAACCGGACAGGCAAATCTTGATCGACTTGAAATCGATCCGGCCGCGCTGCACGTCGCGGTGATTGAGCAGCGCGATGTACATGGCGGGCACGCCGGTGAAGAACGCGGGCTTGACGCGGCGGATCGTCGTCAGCAGATCGTCGACGTCGCGCGGGTTCGGCACGAGCGCGATTGCGCTCCGCGTGACGATCGCGTGGGACTGCGTGCCGACGTTGGCGTACACGTGGAACATCGGCAGCGGCGCAAGGATGACGTCGCCGTCCGGATTCAGCACGGATGCGGTCCAGGCTTTGACCTGCAGACCAGCCATCAGGTACGCGCCGTGCGTGCCGAGGACGCCCTTCGGCGTGCCCGTCGTGCCGCCGCTCATCAGGAGCACCGCCGGGTCGATGGCCTTCGACTCGCAGCGCGGCGGACGCTTGCCGCGGTTCACGAGCAGCAGATGCGCGAAATCGTGATCGCCCGGCGCGATCGCGACGCGATCGCCGTCGTGCTTCTCGCGGAACCACGTGAACAGGACGCGGAGCGCCGGCGGAAAGAATTCCTTGATGTTGGTCGAGATGATGCGGCGCAGTGGCGTCCGCCTCTGCAGGTGCTTGATGCGCGGGTAGTAGCGCGAGAGCGTGACGATCGTCTCGACGCCGTGCTCGCGCAGCGGGCCCTCCAGCTCGGGCTCCGTGTAGATCGGATTGAGCGGCGCGACGATGGCGCCGATCTTCCACGCGGCGAACTGCGCGATCGAGAACTGCGGACAATTCGGCAGCAGCAGCGCCACGCGATCGCCGCGCTTCACGCCGAGGGAAATGAACGCGGCCGCGCACGCGTCGCTCAGCCGGTCGAGCTCCACGTACGTGACCGCCGCGCCCTTGAAGAGCAGGGCGGGACGTTTCGGCAGATCGTGCGCCGCGTCCACGAGTTCGTCAACGAGCGTGCGATCGGGATAGGGCGCGAGCGTCGAGGGGACGCCCGGGTCGTAGTGGGACAGCCACGGCGCTGACGCGGGCATGAAGTGATTCTACTGGCGGCTGCGCCTTCGCGCCTCCGGCGCTTCGGCGAGCCTGGCCGTAGCTCGCTGGCATTGTCGACGAGCGGAGGCCGGGTGGCTGGTGGCTGGTGACTGGTGGCTGAAGAGTGTTACCCGATCACGGCAACGAACTTGGCGCGAGCTGCGTCGCGGTCGAGCTTACGAGCGGCCGCACGGACGCTCGCCGGCACCCAATCCGGAAACGGGACTTTCTCGATCACGTGACGTCCCGAGGCTGTGTGGACCTCGCGCACGCGTGCCAGGCCATCCGACGGCAGGCGATCCGCCGCTCGTACCAGCGCCGGCCACAACCGCCGGTGGACGAACGTGATCTTGCCCTTGATGAGGCGACACACGAGGACATCGTGGCTGTCGCGGACCGCGCGCGTCACGGCGAAGATTTCGCGGCCTTTCCGATGAGACCACCAGTGGCCGCGAATCGGCGCGCCCGCGATGGCCTCGGCAAGCGACGGTGCCGGTCCACGCGCGGCCTCCAGGACGACGCCGTGCTTTCGAATGAACGCGAGCGCCTGGCGTGAAGTCACTCTCAGAGTGAGCCTATCAGACGCGTCTCGCTTCGACGACGGAGAAGAAGCTGCCATCAATGGGCGTGACCTTGTCGAGCGTGAGACCCGCTCGGCTCAACACCGCGGCAAATTCCGGCTCGGTTCGCTCTCTGCCGCCAAGCGTCACCATCATCTCCAGGTCGATCATGAGATGCGGGTGTCCCATCGGCTTTCCCGGCCGCACGACGATCTCGACCACCAGCACGCGTTAAAGACTTGCCGAGGGGGCCAGAAGCATCAGCAGCAGCGCCTTCTGGCCGTGCAGCCGGTTCTCGGCCTGATCGAACACGACCGAAACCTCGGACTCGAACACGTCGGCGGTGACTTCCTCGCCGCGGTGCGCGGGCAGGCAGTGCATGAACAGGGCGCCGGGTTTCGCCAGCGCCATCAGTTCTTCGTTGACCTGATACGGCGCAAACACCTTTCGTCGCATCGCGGCTTCCTCTTCCCGGCCCATCGACGTCCACGTATCCGTGTAGACGGCGTCCGCACCCGCGACGGCGTCGGCCGCGTCGCTGAACAGCCGCAGCCGCGCGCCGTGACGCGCGACGGCCGTCGCCTGCTGGACGACGGCGTGCGGAAGCTGATACGGCTCAGGGCTCGCCACGTGCACGTGCACGCCGAGCATCGCCGCCGCATGGGCGAGCGACGTCGCGACGTTGTTGCCGTCGCCGACGTAGGCGATCGTCCGCCCGCGCGGCTGGCCGAACCGCTCCTGCAGCGTCAGGAAATCCGCGATCGCCTGACAGGGATGCTCCTGATCGGTCAGTGCGTTGACGACGTGCAGCCGCTTCGCGGCGGTCGCGAACTCCTGAAGCAGGTGCTGCGAGAACGTCCGGATGACGATCGCGTCCACCCAGCGCTCGAGGTTGCGCGCGACGTCCGACACTGGTTCACGGTGACCGAGCGCGGCGTCAGGCTGGAGCGCGACGAGATGTCCGCCGAGCTCGCGGATCGCAATCTCGAACGTCGAGCGCGTCCTGAGCGACGGTTTGTCGAAGAGGACGGCGACATGCCGCCCGTCCAGCGCGTTCGCCGTCGGCGCGTGACGGCCCAGCCCGCGGTCCGCCTTCAGCTGCGTCGCAAGCCGCAGGCAGCGCTCGAGATCGGCCGCGTCGAAGTCGAGGACAGACAGGAAGTCCTTGCGTTTCGTGATCGTCGCGTCCGCCATAAGAGTTTCCACCACAGAGGACACTGAGGACACGGAGGTGAAATCGTACCGAACCTCTGGTCTGAGCGGCTCCTTCTCCGTGTCCTCCGTGCCCTCCGTGGTTAGTTAGGTTCGGTAGTCAGCGTTGATCCGCACGTACTCAGCGCTGAGATCGCACGTCCACACGGTCGACGACGCGGTTCACGATCCGAGGTCGACGCCGACGGTGAGATCCTTGCCCTTCAAGTACTCGGCGGCCTGCGACGCGAGCTCGTCGTGAGGCTGACCGTCCTTGAAGAGGACGAGGCTTCCGACGGTGACCGCGGCGCGCGACGTGTCCAACGCCACGCCGGCGCGGCCGGCCGCGCAAATGAGCCGGCCCCAGTTCGGATCGCCGCCGTGAATCGCCGTCTTCACGAGCAGCGAGTTCGCGATCGTCTTCGCCGCTTTCCGCGCTTCGGCGTTCGTCGCCGCGCCCGTCACGTTCACCGTGACGAGCTTGGTCGCGCCTTCGCCGCCGCGCACGATCGCGATCGCGAGCTCGCGGCAGACGGCTTTCAGTCCCTCGGCGAACGTCGCGTACGCCGCGTCATCGACGATGGCGCCGCTCGCGCCGTTGGCGAGGAGCATCACGCAGTCGTTGGTGGACGAATCGCCGTCCACCGTGATCGCGTTGAACGATTCGTCCACGGCTTCGCGCAGGGCGCGCTCGATCAGACGCTGCGGCACGGCCGCGTCCGTCGTGACGAAGCCGAGCATCGTCGCCATGTTCGGCTCGATCATGCCCGCGCCCTTGCACATTCCGCCGATCGCGGCGTCGCGCCCGCCGATCGAAATCTTCGCCGCGCATTCCTTCGGCGAAATATCGGTCGTCATGATCGCGCGCGCCGCGGCCGGACCTTGATCGGGACCGAGCGCCTTGAACGCGACGGGCAGGGCCATCCGGACCTTCTCGAAGGGCAGGGCGACGCCGATCACGCCCGTCGACGCGACCAGCACATGCTCGGGCGGACAACTGACGACGCGGGCCGTCTCCGCGGCCATGTCGCGCGCGACCTTCAACCCCCCATCGCCGGTGCACGCGTTCGCGCACCCGCTGTTGACGACGATCGCGCGCACCGTGCCGCGCGAGGTCGCGAGATGGTCCTTCGAGACGAGGACCGCCGCGGCCTGGACTTTGTTGGTCGTGAAGACGGCCGCCGCCTGCGCGGGGACGTCGGAGACGAGCAGCGCGAGATCGGGCGCGCCGCTGGCTTTGATACCGGCGCTGATGCCCGCCGCGCGGAACCCGCGGGGCGTCGTCACGCCGCCGCCTGGAATGCTGGTCGAGGCAGCCATTACGCCGACAACGCCGCGACCGCGGGCACGCCGTAGCCGTGCACGGCGTCGAACGCGGAATCGAGCGGCACGACCATCGCGTACTGCCCGCAGCGTTTGAACAGATCGCACTTCACGCAGTCGGTGAAGATCTTCTCGGGCAGCCACGTATGCGGCACGATCGAGAAGCCCATGTGCGTGAAGTAGCCGGGGACGTGCGTGAACGCGCAGAGCTTCTCGAAGCTCTCGCGCCGCGCGCGCCGCCGCAGCTCGTCCACGATCGCCACGCCGACGTGGCCGCCGCGGGCGCTGGCGTCCACGGCCAGCGATCGCACTTCGGCGACGTGCGGGCTAAGCGGCGCCAGCTCGGCGCAGCCGACGATCTTTCTCGCGCGCACCGCGACGACGAACCGGTTGGCGCGCACGGTCAGCTCGCCGAGCGTCCGCGGCAACAGGTGCCCCTCCTCGAGGTTCGCCTGGATCAGCGCGTACAGCTTCTTGGCTTCCGAAGACTCGGCCGTGCGCAACGTGATGCGCGCTGTGCTCATGTCCGGGCTCCGACGACGTCGAGGGCCGCGTCGAGTCTGCTGAGGCCTTCATCGGCCTCGGCGTCCGTGATGACGAGCGGGGGCAGCAGGCGGACCACGGTCTCCGCCGTCCGGTTGACGATGACGCCCTCGGCGAGGCCGGCGGGCACGACGGCCGCGGCGTCGCGGTTCAGCTCGACGCCCCACATCAGTCCTGAGCCTCGTACCTCTTTGACAATCTTGTGCTTCACGGCCATGGCGCCGAGCCGCGCCTTGAACACGGCGCCGACCTTCTTCACGTTCTCGGCGGCGCCGCGATCGAAGATCTCGCCGAGCACGAACAGCGCCGCGCGGCACGCGAGCAGGTTGCCGCCGTATGTCGTCCCGTGGTCGCCGTACTTGATTGTGTCAGCCACTTCCTGACTGATGAGCGCCGCGCCGATCGGCACGCCGCCGCCGAGCGCCTTGCCGACCGACACCAGATGCGGCTTCAGGCCGAGCGCCTGGAAATGAAACGGCCAGCCGGTCCGTCCGAGCCCGCTCTGAATTTCGTCCGCGATGAACAGCGCGCCCGTTTTCGCGCACGCGTCCTTGATCGCAGCCGCGAACACCGGCGTCAGCGGCTTGATGCCGCCTTCGCCCAGCACCGACTCGGCGATGATGGCGGCGGTTGACGAGGACACCGCGGCGGCCAGCGCCGCCGGGTCGTTCGTCTTCACGAACTTCACGGTCGGGAGCAGCGGCTCGAACGGCTCGCGGTAGTGCGGATCCGACGTCACCGACAGCGAGCCGAACGTGCGCCCGTGGAACGATTCGTCGAGCGCGATGAACTCGCTCCGCGGCGCGCCCTGGGTAAACCAGAAGCGGCGCGCGAATTTCAGACAGGCTTCGACGGCTTCAGTGCCGCTGTTGCAGAAGAACGCGCGGGGCAGGCCGGACAGCGTCGCCAATCGCTCGGCGAGCTCGCCCTGCAGCGGGTGATAGAAAAGGTTCGACGTGTGGATCAGCGTCTGCGCCTGATCGGCGATCGCGCGCGCGAGCCCCGGATGCGCGTGCCCGATCGCGGCGACGCCGATGCCGGACAGCAAATCGATGTACTCGCGGCCGTCGGCGTCGAACAGGCGCACGCCCTGGCCGCGGACCAGCGTCACCGGATTGCGTTTGTAGGTCTGAAGCACGTGCCGCGCTTCCCGCGCGACGATGTCATCCACTGCGACAGTCATAGTCTGTGCCCCGTCATCGACCCTGTCAGGATCGCGTTCTGGCGGGCCTAAAAGGCCCGCCCTGCAACTGCCACTAATCTCGTCGCGGCGGCCGGCGCGGGACTGTCCGCCGCCGACTCAAGCGCCGCGCGATCCCGTCCGTCCACGATCACCACGTCATCCACGCCGTTCGCCAGCGCGTGCTCGCACGCGCGCAGCTTCGCGATCATGCCGGCCGTCGCCGTCCCGTCGTTCACCAGCCGGGCGATCGCGTCCGAGCCGAGTGTCGGCAGCGTCGCGCCGCCGGTATCCAGCACGCCCGGTGTCGTGCCGGCGATCACGAGCCGCCGCGCGCCGAGCTTCGCGGCGAGATGCCCGGCGAACGTGTCGGCGTTCACGTTGAACAGCCGTCCGTCGCGCCCGGCGCCGATGCACGCCAGGACCGGAACGAAGCCGTCGCGCGTCAGCGCCTGCAGCACGCGCATGTCAGCGGCCGCATCGGGCACGCCGACGCATCCGAGGTCCACGACGCGGCCGTCCACCGCCGTGTGAGGCGGCGCAGGCACCGACAGACCGCACGACGCGTCCGCCCCCGTCAATCCAACCGCTTTGACGCCCGCCGTGTTCAGTGCGGCGACGAAGCGCGTGTTCACCGCGCCGGCCAGCACCGAGACGACGACGTCGAGCGTCGCTTCATCGGTAATCCGCAGGCCATCGACCTGGCGCTTCTCGATGCCGGCGAGGTTCAGTGCGGCGTCGATTTCCTTGCCGCCGCCGTGGACTATTACTAAAGGCGCGTGGGGCCCCGCCCCCACGCGGGACCAACGACCGTTGGACGTGATGGCCGCGATGCCCGAGACGACGGCCGCCAGGCGCGCGCGATCCTCGAGGAGCTCGCCGCCGAATTTCAGGACCAGTGGCCGATCAGGCATCGTCACGGCCACGGCCACGTACTAAACCACAGAGGACACGGAGGATGGGTTTGTACTTCTTTCCCTCCGTGTCCTCTGTGTCCTCCGTGGTTATTCTCTTCGTCCGTCACAGCAACGCCGTCCGTTCGTCGATTCCGAGCATCACGTTCATGTTCTGCACGGCCTGCCCGGACGCGCCCTTCAGCAGGTTGTCGATCACCGACACGAGAATCGCGCGGCCCGACGGATCCACGCGCCAGCCGATGTCGCAGAAGTTCGTGTGCGCGACGTGCTTGATCTCGGGCAGCGACGTCCCGACGAGCCGGACGAATGTCGCGCCGGCGTACGCCTGCTCGAGGACGTCGCCCAACGCTTCTTCAGTCGTGCCTGCCGGCACGCGAATGTAGATGGTCGAGAGAATGCCCCGGTCGAGCGGCACCAGGTGCGGCGTGAACGTCACGGTCCGGCCGACGCCTTGTTCGATTTCCGCGCCGTGCCTGTGGCTGAAGACGCCGTAGGCCGACATGCTGCCGTGAATCTCGGAGAAGTGCGTGCGCTCGGACGGCGTCTTGCCCGCGCCCGACACGCCGGACTTGGCGTCCACGATGATGTCGGCGTCCGGCAGCACGAGGCCGGCCACGGCCAGGGGCGCGAGCGCCAGCAGCGTGGCCGTCGGATAGCAGCCGGGATTGGCGACGAGCTGGGCCCGCGCGACCGCGCCGCGCTCCCGTTCAGTCAGGCCGTATGCAACGCCGGAGGGCCGCGCGTGCGTATCCGGATACCACCGGGCGCGGACGCCCTCGTCGCGCAGGCGGAAGGCGCCGGACAGATCGATGACGCGGACGCCCGCGTCCACCAGCTTGGGCGCGAGCTCGGCGGCGGCGGCGTCGGGCAGCGCGAGGAACACGACGTCGGCCTCGCTGGCGAGCGTATCGGGGGACAGCGGCGTGATGGTGCCGTCCCAGAGGCGCGTCAGGCCCGGCAGCCGTCGAGAGGAGGCGCCGGTCTGGCCCGAGGACATGGCGGCGCCGAGCGCGACCGCAGGGTGGCGCGACAGCAGCCGCAGCAGCTCCTGGCCTGTGTAGCCGGTGGCCCCGGCGACGGCGACGCGGGCCACTGGGCGGTCATTGTTTCCAGGTGCGCCCGGAGAATTCGTCAGCGGCTGCGCGACAGTATGCATCGGAAAGAATACTTATACACCCTCTGTGCTGCTAATTCAATAAGAATCGATGCATAATCATGTACGGCCTCCTCTGAAACAGTGTATTCTAAGTGCCTTCCACGCCATGAAAGCGCGCCGTCAATCCGTCATCCTCGACCTCGTGGACCGCGAAGCGCTCCACAGCCAGGAGGAGCTGCGCCAGCGGCTGCACCAGAAGGGCTTCGACGCCACGCAGGCGACTATTTCGCGCGACATCACCGAGCTCGGGCTCGTCAAGCGCTCGGGTGACGGCGCCTACCAGCGCGCCGGCGTCGAGGCGCCCGACCCGGAGACCGCGCTGACCGCGCTCGAGCGCGCCGCGGCCGACTTCCTCCGCAGCGTGGACCGCGTCCAGCAGCTCGTCGTCATCCGGACGGGCCGGGGGCAGGCGCAGGTGCTGGCGGAAGCGCTCGACCGGGCGCGGCTGGCCGAGGCCGTGGGCACGATCGCGGGCGACGACACGATTCTGGTCGTCGCGCGAGGCGCCCGCGCCGCCACCGCGCTCGTCAAACGGCTCCGCGAGTACTCGACGGAATAACGGAATGCCTGGAATGACCAAGAGAGGGAGCATGGAGCGCATCGTCGTCGCCTACTCGGGCGGCCTGGACACTTCGGTGGCCGTGCCGTGGCTCGCCGAGCGCTACGGCGCCGAAATCGTCACCGTGACGATGGACCTGGGGCAGGGCGCCGAGCTCGAGGAGGTGCGCGACCGCGCGCTGACGTCAGGCGCCATCCGCGCCCACGTGCTGGACGTGCGCGAAGAGTTCGCGCGCGACTTCGTCCTGCGCGCGCTCAAGGCCGACGCGCTGTACGAGGACAAGTATCCGCTGGCGACCGCGCTGGCGCGGCCGCTGATCGCGCAGAAGCTGATCGAGATTGCCGAAATCGAGCAGGCCACCGCCGTCGCGCACGGCTGCAGCGGCAAGGGCAACGACCAGGTCCGCCTCGAGGTCACCGCGCGAGCGCTGAACTCCAGCATCCGCATCATCGCGCCGGCACGCGAGTGGGGGATGACGCGCGGCGAGGAGATGGAGTACGCCCGCCAGCGCAACGTGCCAGTGCCGGCCACGGTCGAGAGCCCGTACAGCACGGACTTCAACCTGTGGGGCCGCGCGGTGGACTGCGGCGCGCTCGAAGATCCCTGGCACGAGCCGCCCGAGGACATCTACACGCTGACGAAATCGCCGCGCGAGTGCCCGGACGAACCCGCGTACGTCGAAATTTCCTTCGAGCGCGGCGTGCCGACCGCCATCAACGGCGTGGCGATGCCGATGCTGGATCTGCTCGCCAGCTTGGGCACGATCGCCGGCGCGAACGGCGTCGGCCGCATCGACCTGATTGAGAACCGCCTCGTGGGCATCAAGTCCCGCGAAGTCTACGAGGCGCCGGCGGCAGTCGTGCTGCACGCGGCGCACGAGGAACTGCAGCGGCTGGTGACGACGGCGGATCTCGACCGCTTGTGCCGCGACATCAGCCAGAAATACGCGGACCTCGTCTACAACGGTCTCTGGTTTACGCCGACGCGCGAGGCGATGGACGCCTTCGTGGACAAGGTGCAGGAGCGCGTGACGGGAGTCATTCGCCTGAAGCTCTTCAAAGGTGACTGCCGGATCGTCGGACGCAAATCGCCGTTCGGGCTCTACGACCAGTCGCTCGCGACGCACGATGCCGGCGACATGTTCGATCACGCCGCGACGGCCGGGTTCATCAAGATCTGGGGCCTGCCGGTCGAGAGCACCGCCAAGAAAGCACCCAGGAAGCGGAAGTCGTTAGTCGTGAGTCAACGATGACCAGCCACCAGCCACCCGGCCTCCGCTCGTCGACAATGCCAGCGAGCTGCGGCCAGGCTCGCCGAAGCGCCGGAGGCGCGAAGACGGCAGCCACCAGCCACCCGCGATCATGACCAAGGACCAACAACCAACGACCACGCTCTGGTCTGGAAGATTCGACACGGCGCCCGATGCGGCGGCCTTTGAATTTGGCGCGTCGTTCCGGTTCGATCGCCGGCTGTTCGAGGACGACGTCACGGGAAGCCTGGCGTGGGCGCGGGCGCTGGCGAAGGCGGGGGCGTTGTCGGCCGACGAGGCGCGGCAGATCGCCGGCGCGCTGACGGCGATGCTCGAGCGCGGCCGCGCCGAGGCGTCGTTCATCGACGGGCCCGACGAGGACGTCCACAGCTTCGTCGAGCGCCTGCTCGTCGAAAAGCTCGGCGACGCCGGCCGCCGTCTCCACACCGGCCGCTCGCGCAACGAACAAGTCTCGCTGGACCTTCGCCTGTACCTGCGGCGGCGCACTCCCGCGCTGCAACGCGCCGTCGCCGGCGTCGTCGATGCGCTTGCGGCCCAGGCCGCCGCGGCGGGCGACGCGCTGATGCCGTCGTTCACGCACTTCCGCCCGGCGCAGCCCGTGCTCGTCGCGCACTTCTTTCTCTCGCACGCCGCGCCGCTGCGCCGCGATTTCGCGCGCCTCGCGGCCGCACGCGACGAAGCCGATGCGCTGCCGCTCGGCTCCGGCGCGATCGCCGGCACGGCCTACGCCATCGACGTCAACGCGCTCGCCGCCGACCTCGGCTTCGCGCGCATCGTCGACAACAGCATGGACGCCTCGTCCGATCGCGACTTCGCGGCGACGTTTCTCTATGCCTGCGCGATGACGATGGTGCACCTCAGCCGAATGGCGGAGGACTTCATCATTTTCTGCGGCGACGAGCACCGGTTCTTCGAGCTGTCCGACGCGCTCAGCACCGGCAGCAGCATGATGCCGCAGAAGAAGAACCCCGACCCGCTCGAGCTCGTGCGCGGCAAGGCGGGCCGCGCGATCGGCCATCTCATGGCCCTGCTGACGACCATCAAAGGCCTGCCGACGGGCTACAACAAGGATCTGCAGGAAGACAAGGAAGCTGTGTTCGGCGCGGAAGATACGCTCGCCGGCTGCCTCGCCGTCGTGCGTTCCGTGGTCAACGGCCTGACGCTCAATCGGGCCGCGACGGCGTCGGCGGCATCGGGCCTGTTGCTCGCGACCGACGTCGCGGATTATCTCGTCGGCCGCGGCGTGCCGTTCCGCCGGGCGCACGAGATCGTCGGCGCGCTCGTCCGCACGCTGCACCAAGCGGGGCGGGACTTCGAATCGATGACGTTCGACGAGTGGCGCGCGGCGAGCGAGCTGTTCGAGCCGGACGTGGTCGCGCGCGTCCGGCCCGGCGCGTCCGTGGAGGCCAAGCGGACCCCGCAGTCGACCGCGCCCGGGGCCGTGGCGGCGCGTCTGGCCGACGTCCGCCAGTGGCTCGCATCGCTCTAGCGCCGGTGTTGCCAGGCGAAAACCAGCTCTGCTAAGATGGCGCTCGCCTTTCGCAATTTCTTTCCCACGCAGCGTTGTGTTCGGGAGCCCCTGGAGCGTTGATGCAACAGCGCCAGCCTCGCCTTGGTGACGTTCTGGACGACTACTGCCCGCGCGAGCGGCGCCTGACCAATCACGCCGTCGTGGCGATGATCGGGGACGAGGTCAAGCAGACCCGCTGCACGGCGTGCGACGCCGAACACGAGTACAAACATGCCAAGGTGCCGCGCCAGCGGCGGAAGACGGAGACGCCGGCCGCGCTCTACGCGCAGGTACTGGCGAGCGGGCCGAAGAAGGTGACCCACGACGTCGCGACGCCTGGGCCCGCTCCCGTCGAGGACGCGCCCGTGACCGATGAATTGAATGACGATGCGCTCGAGTTGGAGACGGCGATCGCGGCAAGCCGCCCCGAGCCGGCCGACGCGGATGCCGCGATCGATCGCCAAGAAGAAGAAGACGGTCCGGTGCACCGGCCGCTGATTCGCGCGTCGCTCCCGAAGATCGAAGGACAGCAGCCGCCGTCGCGGCCGATTCCTGAATTCACCGTTCGTCAGCCGGGCGGGCGTCAGAACCGCTTCCGTCCGCGGCATCAGCGGGGCGGCGGACAGCAGGGGCAGTACGGCCAGCGCTTCTCGGGCGATCGCTCGAACGGCAACAGCTTCGGTCATCGTGGCGGCGGCATGCGCCCGGGCGGCGGCCGCCCACCGCAAGGCCACATGTCCTCGCGCCCTCCGCGTCACGGCAGCGGAGGACCTAAGAGATCAAAGTGAAAAGTTAAAAGTGAAAAGATAAAAGTTCGGACCTCCCTCCTCACTTTTCAGTTTTCACTTTTCAGTTTTAACTTTACTTCCATGTCCATGCTCTCCGGCAAACACGGCCTTATCGTCGGCGTCGCCAACAAGCGATCGATCTCGTGGGCGATCGCGCAGGCGGCGGCGGCGGCCGGCGCGCGGCTCGCGCTCACGTATCCGAGCGAGCGCCTCGAGGAGAACGTCCGCGAGCTGGCCGCGACGCTCGACAACCCGCTGATCGCGCCCTGCGACGTCGCCAGCGATCAGCAGATCGCCGATCTCGCGATGACGCTCGACCGCGAGTTCGGCGGCCTGGACTTCCTGGTGCACGGCGCCAGCTTCGCGCCCGCGGACGCGCTGCACAATCCTTTCGTCGAGACCTCGCGCGAGAGCTTCCGCATCGCACTCGACGTCAGCACGTATTCACTGGTCGGCCTGACGCGGGCGATGGTGCCGCTCATGGAGAAGCGCGGCGGCGGCAGCGTGCTGACGCTCACCTATCTCGGCAGCGACCGTGTGTTCCCGAACTACAACGTGATGGGCGTGGCGAAGGCCGCGCTCGAGTCGACCGTCCGGTACCTCGCGAGCGACCTCGGACCGAAGAGCATCCGCGTCAACGCCATCTCGGCCGGCGCGATCAAGACGCTGGCGGCGTCCGGCATCGGCGGATTTTCGGCGATTCTGCAGGTGTACCGCGATCGCGCGCCGTTGCGGCGCAGCGTGGACGCGTCGGAAGTCGCCGACGCCGCGATCTTCCTGCTCGGTCCGGCGTCACGCGCGGTCACCGGCGAAGTCCTCATGGTGGACGCCGGCTTTCACGCGATCGGGCTCTGATTCCCCTTCCGCAGAACCATCACGAACGGCGTGGCATCCGGCCTACGCTTCCGCGCGAATCCGGCCGGCGTCGACACCGAGATCCGCGAGATGCGCCCGCATGTCGTCCACGAGCGACTGCGGGCCGCAGATGAAGCAGAGCGTGACCGGATCGTGGACCAGTCCCGCAAGCGTCTCGCGCGTGATGCGCCCGCGCGGCCCGGCCCAGCGCTCGTCGGCGCCGCGGGTCACCGTCCGCCGCAACTCGATCCGTCCTGACTCCGCCAGCGCCGCGAGTTCGCTGTCGTACGCAAACTCCCCTGGCGTTCGCGCGCTGTAGAACAGGCCGACCGTGCTGTGCGGCACCGTCAGGGCGTGTCGCAGCATCGCGCGCAGCGGCGCGATGCCCGTGCCGCCGGCGACGAAGAGGAAGCGGCGCTCCTCGGGCGAAGCCGGAAAGGTGAACGCGCCCATCGGTCCTTCGACGTCGACCCGCTGTCCTGGCTCCAGAATCACGTGCGGTCCTGCGACGCCGCTGGCGTCCACGCCGATGAGAAACTCGAGCGTCCCGTGACGTCGTGAATCCTCGGGCGAGGCCGCGAGGGAGTACGGGATCCGGTTCTCGTACCCGTGCGAGGCGATGGCCGCGGCTTGACCGGGCGCGTAGTCGAAGCGATGACCGTCGAGGGCGAGGCGCACGATCCGGGCGCGCGGCGTAGCGGCGATCACGTCGCGGATGGACAGGGTCAGCAGCACGAGCGGTGCCGCGATTATGCTATCGCAATGGTCCTCCGGCGCGCCCGCGGTCTGGTGTTACGGCTCGTCCGCCGTCGATCGCCGGCCATCGTTGCCGGGCTCGCGCTGGCCGCGCCCGCGGCCTGGCTGGAATTCGGCGCGCGCACGGGCGCGTGGTGGGCCGACGGCCTCGCGCTCGTGCTGGGTGCGACGGGGGCGGCACTGATTTGGACCGGCGTGACGGGGCTGAAAGCTGACTGGGTGGATGAGGAAACTGAAAACTGAAAAGAGAAAAGTGAAAAGTGAAAAGGGAAGATGAGCGCGCGGTCTTAACTTTTCAGTTTTCTCTTTTCACTTTCAAGTTTCAAAGTACTCCAGACGCCGCGCGTTCCAGGTCGGCATCCGAGAGGCTCGCGGCGACCGCCGGCTTTCCTTGATCGTCGTCGCCCGCGCCGGAGCCGGCGCGTTTGCGCCGCGTCTTGTCGCGGTACATCCGGCTGTCCGCCGTGGCCAACAGCGTCTCGTACGCGTCGCCGTCGTGCGGGAACACGGCCGCGCCCACGCTGATAGCCAGCTTGAGCAGCGTCGCGGGCCGCGCCTCGAACTGCAACTCGTCCACGCCGCGCTGCAGTTCCAATCGCTTGCGCTCGGCTTCTTCTGCGCCGCAGCCCGACAGCACGACGATGAACTCGTCGCCCGCGTAGCGGACGCAGATGTCGTAGGGGCGGATGCCGGCGCGCAGTACGGCCGCGACGTCGCGCAGCGCGCGGTCGCCGACGTGGTGGCCGTACGTGTCGTTGATGTTCTTGAAGTCGTCGAGGTCCATGACGAGCAGCGAGACCTCGGTCTTGAGCCGCTCCGCGCGCGCGAGCTCGCGCGTCAGGTGCATGAACATGAAGCGCGTGTTCGGCAGCGCCGTCAGCGGATCGGTGAGCGAATCCTCCTGCGTCTGCTCGAACACCATCGAGTTGTAGATGACAGCGGCCGCCTGCTCTGAAATCCGATCGAGCAGCCGGCGATGATCGTCCGTGTACACCGCCGGTTCGGTGTGGTAGACCGAGATCGTGCCGATGAACCGCTCGTTGAAGAGGAGCGGGCAGACGAGCGCCGAGTGCAGCGTCGTGCGGTCCGACGGCTGGCCGGCGGCTTCGAGATCCGTGCTGGGCCGCGCGTTGACGAGGGGACGCCGGTTGCGCGCCACCCAGCCCGTCAGGCCGTGGCCGTTGCGAATCGTCAGCTGCTGAATGATTTCCGATTCGACGCCGGTCGCGAACCGGCACCTGAGCGTCTCGTTCTCCTCGTTGTAGAGGAACAGCGCGCAGCAGGAGAACGGCACGATGTTGACGAGCTTCGACGAGATCAGCGCCATCGTGTCCGAGACGCCGAGGCTGCTGCCCATCGCCTGCGCGATTTCGTACAGCGCGTAGATCTCGCGGTGCGCCAGCGCGATGTCCTGGAACACGGTCGTCCGCACCGGCGACTCGTGCACCAGGCCGACTGCGGGCGCCGCGGTCGGCGCGTGCGTCGGCACGCGCGTCAGCTTGCGCGCCGGCGCCTGGCTCGCTTCGGCTTCGGCGGCCAGCAGCGGATAGGTGTCGATGAACGTCTGCACGACGCGCGGGTCGAGCGCCTTGCTCGCTTCCTGGCGGAGGAGCCCGAGCGCCGCGTCGAGGCTCATCGCCTTGTGGTACGGGCGCTCCGACATCAGCGCGTCGAAATAGTCGACTACCGAGAGAATCCGCGCGCCGAGCGGAATCTCGTCGCCCTTGAGGCCCGCCGGATAGCCCTTGCCATCCCAGCGTTCGTGATGGCTGAGGATGAGCGGCGACACGGGATACGGAAACGGCACGCCGCTGATGATTTCCGCGCCCACCTGCGGGTGAATGCGGATCTTCTGGAACTCTTCCTGCGTCAGCGGCCCCGGCTTTGACAGGATGTGCTCGGGCACCGCGAGCTTACCGATGTCGTGCAGCAGCGCCGCGGTCTTGACGCCCTGGATTTCGTTGTCGGTCATGCCGAGCGATCGCGCGAGACCCGCGGCGTACACCTGCACGCGCCGGATGTGACTCTGCGCCGTCTGATCCTTGGCGTCGATGGCGAGCGCCAGCGCCTCGATTGTGGCCAGGTGGAGATCCGAGACCTGCGCGACGTGCCGCTGCTGATCCTGGATGCGGCTCATGTACACCTTGTAGGTGCGGTAGATCAGGTAGGGCGGCGCCGCGGCGAGCGCGGCCATCCAGTAGCCGCCCTGATCGATGACGGTGGCCGCCAGCGCGGCTGCGCCCGCGCCGACGAAGTAGCTCGGCGCGCTCCACAGGAAGTTCTCGTTCCAGACGCGGACGATCGACTGCTTTGTCGAGAGCCCGATCGCCGTTGCAATCAGTACCGTGTTGCAGACGAAGTACGTGGTCGCCGCGCCGACGAGCGGCTTGGGGAGCGCCGCCATCGAGAATTGGTGGGCCGTGTCCGGTCCGCCGAGCCACGTGTACGCCAGGCCGGTGGCCTTCACGGTCAGCACGAGCGACGCCATGCTGAACAGCGTGCGGTGCGGGGTCGAGCGGCTTTCCGTCCGGAACGTGCACTGGCTGAACGCGCTCGCGCTGGCGACCAGCATGGTCTCGTCGGCGCCGAGGAGGAGCAGCGCGGCGAAGTCCACCGCGTACGACACCGACATCGTGACGCCGCTCGTCGCCAGCGGCAGGCTGACCTTCAGCGCCGAGGCAGACGAGGACAGTAATAGAAGAACGGTGAACAGGATCGGGTTCGCGAGCGGGTGCGGAAAGAACAGCACCAGGACCAGCGCACCGGCGCCCAGGACGGCGCCGACGTACAGCCGGGCCGCGATCGGGAGATCTTTCATAGAACTTCGGCCGGGGGAGCCGAAACGACGGTCAGATCATATTGCGAATCCGCGCGCCTTTCTTCGGTGCCGGCACGGAACATCAGGCCCCTTGGTCGCGCGAGCGGCGTCCCGCCTGCCGCGGCTCGGGCTCAAGCTGATACTCGACGATCTTGCGGTACAGCGTGCCCCGGCTGATGTCGAGCACCCGGGCCGCTTCCTTCTTGTTCCAGTCCACCGCCTCGAGCACACGCACGATGTGCGCCCGCTCGGTTTCGGCCAGCGACGGCAGATGCTCGCCGGTGGTCTGGGACACGACGGCCGCGGTCGCGTGGAGGAACTCGATGTCCGAGGCGCGTATCGATCGTCCGGGCGCCGACAGCGCCGCGCGGGAGACCGTGCTCTCGAGCTCGCGGATGTTGCCGGGCCAGTGGTACCCCATCAGGAGGTCCAGCGCCTCGCGCGAGAAGCCCTTACTGTCGATGGGCAGTCCCTGCGCGGCGCAGTACCGGTTGAGGAAGCGCTGTGCGAGGACCGGGATGTCCACCTGCCGCTCGCGGAGCGACGGCAGCCGGATCGCGAACGCGTTGACGCGGTAATAGAGATCCTCGCGGAACCGGCCGTCTCGGACGAACTGCTCCAGCGGACGGTTGGTCGCGGAGATGAGCCGGAAGTCGACCGAGATCGACTTGTGGCCGCCCAGCCGCTCGAAGCGCCGCTCTTCGAGCACGCGCAGGAGTTTCGCCTGCGCCATGAGCGACATGTCGCCGATCTCGTCGAGGAACAACGTGCCCTCGTGCGCGAGCTCGAGGCGGCCCGGCTTGCGATCGTGCGCGCCGGTGAACGCGCCCTTCTCGTAGCCGAAGATTTCCGATTCGAAGAGCGTGTCCGGCAGCGCGGCGCAATTGACCGCCTGGAACTTCGCGACGCTGCGTCGGCTCAGCTCGTGGATCATCCGCGCGACGAGCTCCTTGCCCGACCCGGTGGGCCCGAGCACGAGCACCGAGATGTCGGACTTGGCCGCCGTCCGGATCCACTCGAACACAACGAGCATCTTCTCGTCGCGGCCGATCATCTCGCGGAAGCGCTGGACCGAGGGCGACTGATCCTCGGTGCTGACCGCGGCGCGGCGCTCGAGGAAGAGGTCGAGGTGATCGGCGACTGCCTCGTCCGCCGGCCGCGCGGCCATGAACCGCTCCGGATTGCCGGGGATGAGCTGCGCCACGCCGAAATCCACGAGCTCGCGCACGCAGTTGTCGACGTCGAGCTTGAGACGGCCGAACGTCTGCATCAGCGACTCGACGTCGAAACTCTCGTCCGGCCGCGCGCTCAGGTAGCGCAGCAGGCCGGCACGCAGCGGCGACTGCACGAGGCTGCGAAAGCGGGTCTCGAGATCCGCGGTCTCGGGCTTGGCCGTGCCGGCGCTGGCGCGGCGGGCGCTGAAAGTCAGATCGTCCATTTATCTCAGAATGTATCGGCTACACGCGGCCTTGCCGATAGTATTCCGTCTGATAGCCCTCGATGAGGTTTTTCATGCGGTCGGCGTCCCGTTTGTGGTGCCCGTGACAGAGGATGGGATCGGTACCGCCGGTCGTTTCGATCCGCACGTCGGACAGGAGGGCGCCTGTCTGAATCCTCACCGACGCGACATGTGCGAGGTGAATGGTTTCCTCCTGGCGGCCGATCCACCGCGGCGTGTACTGCACGACGCTCGTCGGCGTGATCAGCACCTGCGTGGGGAACAGGCGATTGCCTGCGCTGAATCGGCTCGCGACGAACACGTCGCCGTCGGCGAACCGGCGGCTTTTGCGCCAGATCCACCACGCCAGCAGCGCCACCACGAAGACGCCGGCGGCGGCGCTCCCCCAGACCCACTGAGACTCGCCAGTCACAAGAGCAGATGTTAAGCTATTTCGGCTGAAACGCCGCGACACCCGCGCCGTCATTCACCAGGAAACACAGGGAGCAGCCACTTGCCGCACCGCGCCCCCGGCTCGCCCGGGCACTCGAAGAAGCAGTTCCTGTCCGGCAGACCGATTCGCTACTACCGCCCGCAGGGGAGCCCGGCCATCCGGACCCTCATCGACGAAGGCTTCCAGGCGTTCAATGCCGGGCGTCTTTCGGAGGCGTCGCAGATCTTCGCCAGCAAGATGCTGGCGCCCGAGAACGACACGACGATCGGCCTGACGATCGCGGGCGCGATGACGCCGGCGGGCCTCGGCGGCTGCGTCATCGAGCTGATGGATCGCGGCCTGGTGGACTTCATCATCTCGACGGGCGCGAATCTCTACCACGACCTGCACTACGCGCTGAACTTCACGCTGCGGCGCGGATCGCCGTTCGTCAACGACGTCGAACTGTACGAGGACGGCGTCATCCGGATCTACGACGTGCTGTTTCCGGCGACGGTCCTGCTCGAGACCGACGCCTACATCCGCGACTTCATCGTCCGCTCCGGGCTGAACGAGCCGATCGCGACTTCGGAGTTCCACTACCTGCTGGGCCTGGATCTGATGAAGCGCTATCCCGGCTGCTCCGAACACTCGGTCGTCGCGCGCGCGGCCGAGGACGGCGTGCCCCTCTACACCTCGTCGCCCGGCGACAGCTCGATCGGCATGAACATCGCGTATCACGAGCTGATGAACGGCAGCCGCTTCATGATCGATCCCAACAAGGACGTCAACGAAGTCTGCGCGATCGTGATGGCGGGTAAGCGGAACGGCTGCGTGATCCTCGGCGGCGGATCGCCCAAGAACTTCTACCTGCAGGCGCAGCCGACGCTCTGGGAGGTGTACGGCATCCCGAAGGGCGGCAACGAGTACTTCATTCAGATCACGACCGACTCGGTCGTGTGGGGCGGTCTGTCGGGCGCGACGCCGGCCGAAGCCGTGAGCTGGGGCAAGGTGAATCCGGGCGTGCTGCCCGATACCGTCGTCGCGTACTGCGATTCGACGATCGCGTTCCCCCTCTTCTGCGAGTACGCCGTGGGATCGCCGAACGGGCGGCGCAAGCGCAGGGAACTGATCCACAAGCGCGACGCACTCGTTGCGACGCTCACCCGCGACGCGAAGGCGGCGCTGGCCGCGCGGAACAAAGAAGGCAGAAGTAAGAAGGCAGAAGGCAGAAGTAAGAAGAAGTAGCCGAAGGACACAGGGCGCACACGTCATGGGCACGCTGTCGTCAGAATTGATCCCGTACGCGGAACGGCTGTCGCCGCGGCCGCGGATCTACGCCGACGCCAACGTCCCGGCCGGCCTCGTCGCGCACATGCGCGATCGGTTGCAGTGGGACGTGCTCTTCGTGCTCGAAGACAGCGACCTGCGCCGCGCGCCCGACACCAGACATTACCAGCTCGCGCAGCAGCTGCAGCGCACGCTCGTGACGATGGACAGGGATTATCTGGACGACCGCCGGTTTCCGCCGGCGGAAGGCGCCGGCGTCCTCGTGATCAACGCGCCGGACGAGCGCGAGCTGTCGGCACTCCTCGATCGCGTCAACGCGACGCTCTTCCACGACGAGCCCGCGGACGATCCCGTCGCGCTGCCGCTCGTGGGACGCAAGCTCCAGATCCACAACGACTGGGGCCGTGAAGGAAAGTAAAGGAAGTTAGAAGTGTGAAGGCAGAAGGAAGAAGACCGGCGATCGGCGTGGAACTCGACGATGCGGGCGCGATTGCCGCAGCTGTGGACGATCGCGTCCAGGCCCGCGCCTCGGTGGCCTCGACCGGCGATCTGGCGGCCGCCGCGTCCGCCGCGGTGCGCCAGGTGCGCGGCGCAGGACAGGCCGGGACGATCGGTATCGCCGCGTACGCGCCTGATGCGCTGGCGATCGGCAGCGCCGTGACCGCGCTCGGAAAAGAGTTTGGCGGCACAGGCGCGAGCATCGTCGCGTCCGGCACCGCCGCCGCGGTCGCCGAGGCCTGGATTGGCGCCGCCGCCGGCGCGCAGGACGTCGTGTACTTCGCGGTGAGCGATCACGCGACCGCCGGCCTCGTGCGCGGGGGCGTGCCCATGACCGGCGCCCGCGGGCGCGCCGCGTCGGTCGGGTGGCTCTCGCTGAATCCGGTCGAGCGCGAGGACTATCGCAAGAGCGGATGCCTCGAAGCCGAAGTGGCGGCCGTCGGCATCGTACGCCGCCTCATCTGGCGGATTAAGTCCGGCGATCGGTCGCGCGTGCAGGACAAAGTGGACGGCGACCTGACCGCCATCACCCTGGCGCACGTGCTTGATGCGGCGCGCGCCAACGACGGCGTGTCCATCTCCGTCGTCCGCGACACCGCGAAGTACCTCGGCATGGCCGCGGCGAATCTCGTGGTCGTTGCCGATCCCGTGACGCTGGTTCTTGGCGGCGTGATGGCCTCGGCCGCCGACCTGCTGCTCGAGCCGGTGCGCACGGAGATTTCGCGCCGCCTGCCGCGCGCGATGATGGACGCGCTGACGATTGTGCCGGCGACACTCGGCGCCGACGCGGCGGCCATCGGCGCGGCGCGTCTGGCGGCGACGGCCCGATGATCGTCCTGTCGGGCGCGGCTCTGGTCCTGCCCGACCGGGTTCTCTCGCCGGGCACCCTCGTGATCGACGCGGGGCGCATCGTCGAAATCCGTCCAGACACGCCGTCGCATCTCCCGTCGCAGTTTGCGTTCCACGGCCACTACATCGTACCGGGCTTCATCGACGTGCACGTCCACGGCGTGGACGGCGTCGACACGCACGACGAAGATGCCGTCCACAGGGGCGGCGCGATTGCGGCGCTTGCGGAACGACTGCCGCGCTACGGCGTGACGGCGTTCTGTCCGACGACGGTCGCGTGCGGTCCCGCGTCGCTGCGCGGCGTGCTCGACCAGGTGCGGCGCGCGCGCGCGGCGCCAGTGGCGCGCGGTGCGCGCGTCCTGCCCGCGCATCTGGAAAGCAACTTCATCAGTCCCGAGTACTGCGGCGCTCAGCCGAGGGCCTGCCTGCGCAGCCCGAAAGGGGCCGATGGGGCGGGTGCGGAGTTCAGTGGCGCCGACATCTTGCAGGAGATCGAGCGGGCGCGGCCCGATGTCGGAATCGTGACGCTCGCGCCGGAGCTCGACGGCGGCCTGGATCTCATCGGATGGCTGGTCGCGCGCGGCCACCGCGTGTCGCTCGGCCACTCGGGCGCGACCTACGACCAGGCGCAGGCCGCGATCGCCGCCGGCGCCTGTCAGGCGACCCACCTCTTCAATAGGATGCCGCCCCTCAGCCACCGGGCGCCGGGTCTCGCGGGCGCGGTGCTTCAGGCCGACGAGGTCGTCGCCGAAATCATCTGCGACGGCGTCCACGTTCATCCGTCACTCGTTCATACGACCATTGCAGCCAAACATCCGGCGCGCGTCATGGCGATTACCGACGCGACGGCCGCCGCCGGCCTCGCGATCGGCGCGCGCGCCTCGCTGGGTGGCCAGCCGATCACCGCTGGAGAGTTCACGGCGCTCCTGCCCGACGGCACGATCGCCGGCAGCATCTGGATGATGGACCGGACGTTTCAGATGCTGGTCGGGGTGGTCGGGGTTTCGCTGGTGGACGCCGCCACGCTGTGCGCCACGACGGCTGCGCGGGAGCTCGGCCTCGTGGGCCACGGGGTGCTGGCGCCGGACGCGGTGGCCGACCTGGTGGTCCTCGACCCCAACTTCACTGTCGTGCAGACCTACGTCGCCGGTCAGCTCATCTACGCCCGAAACACTCCAGCAACCGCGCCCGTCTAACCGACCGGAGGATTTATGGGTGTGAACGCTGTCGCTCGTGGGGCGCAGGCCGTGGCGGTGATCGCCGCGCTGGCCGGATCGGGCTGTGTCGATATCGTCGGGGCCGACCTCGGGAAGTTCGTCGAGCGCGAGGAGAAGCACTTCACGACCGCCGGCCGGCCCGACGTGTCCGTGTCCACGTTCGACGGCTCGATCGAGATTCGGCCGTGGGACAAGCCGGACGTGCAGGTCGTGGTGGAAAAGCACGCCCGCGACAAGGCGGACGCCGACGAGATCGAGGTGCGCGCCGAGCAGAACGGCAATCACGTCATCGTCGAAGTGAAGACCCGCAACAACGATCACGGCTTCCACTTCGGGTGGAACTCGCGGTCGGCCAGACTGATCGTGTCCGCGCCGGCCACGGCGGACGTCGCGGCGCGCAGCGGCGACGGATCGATCGACGTCGAGCGCATCACGGGACGGCTGGAGCTCAAGTCGGGCGACGGCAGCATCCGCGGCCGCGAGCTCGGCGGCGCCGTGACGGCGCACAGCGGCGACGGATCGATCAAGCTGGAAGGCGTGAGCGGTGCGCTCGACGTCGACACGGGCGACGGCAGCATCGTCGTCGCCGGCAAGCTTACCGCGGTGCGCGCGCGCTCCGGCGACGGCAGCGTCACGGTCCGCGCCGAGTCGGGCAGCGCGCCGAACGCCGACTGGAACATCACCACCGGCGACGGATCGGTGACGCTCGAAGTGCCGGAGGACTTCGGCGCGGAACTGGACGCGCACACAGGCGACGGCCGCGTGCGCCTGCAAGACGTGACGGTTTCCAATGTCGTCGGCGAGATGGGCAAGAGCACGGTGAAAGGCCGCCTGGGCTCCGGCGGGCCCGCGCTGCGCGTGCGCACGGGCGACGGATCGATCACGGTCCGGCGTCAGTGAATCCCCGACTTACTTCACAATCCGCCCGGTCGTGAGGAATCTGCGGTATTCGGAAAACACCTGGGTCGTTCGGTGGGAGGCGGCGGACCCACCGAACACCGTCAGCGACTCAATCGACTCCGGCACCAGCACGGTCTCCTCAGGATCGTGGAACGCGACGCGCCGGTATCTGATCGTCGAATCCGCGCGTTCGACGATGTACGTGTCTTCGCTGCCCGCGTAGCGCGACCCCTTCCCGCGCGGCAGCCGGTATTCCAGACGGCTCACGAGCTGCTCGTCAATCCGCAGCACGTCGTGCGTCGCCTCGTCGACCCAGATGCGGCCCTTCGAGTACCCCGGCGCGGAAATACTGACGCAGTCGTCTTTCAGCGAGCCTTCGATCTTGCCGCGCACGCGCGAGCGATAGTCGAGCATGACCGTGCGCTGGTTCTTCAGCTTGCCCGGCCCCATCCACGAGAACAGATACTCGTCGCGATGCTGTGGCAGCAGGAGCTCGAGCGGCTCGGGCGAGACCGACTTCGGATCCATGCACGCTTCGAAGTCCCTGGCGCGGGGCGGGCGGCCGTTCACTCTCCGCAGTTCGCGCACCACCCTCGCGTCGGGCGCGCTGTCGCCGTCCACGTTCGCTTCCCACTCGATGCGGAGGTCGTACTCGAGCACGCGGGCGAAGCCTTCGGGAGAGAATCCCCGGTTGATGGGCTGAATCGTGACCTTCTCGTTACACATGACGCTCTGCGCGCGCCCGTAGTACTGCCGCACGCGATCGCCGACGCTCGTCAGGACGTCGAGCAGCCGCGGCGCCTGCGCCGAGACCGTCGTTGTCCCAACAGCCGCCGGCGTGGCCAGCGCCGCGAGCACCGCGAGCAGCGCCAGCCACAGCGGTCGCGAGGACGAGGCATCGCGCATCACGCGGCACGATACGCCCCGGCTGAGAGGGAGTCAACGTCCGCGCCGCGCGTTTACCGCAGGAATGCGGTGTCACCATAGCGAGTCGTATCGGCGACACCGGCGTCGACGAACGCGTCGTGGCGTTCGCGGCATTTGCTGCACGTGCCGCAATGTACGGGGGACGGGTCTCGGTGTTTCCGCGACGGGTCTCGGGCTGAATCCGAACCGAGACCCGTGCCCGGCGCCCCCGTCCCCACGACGGGGCTCATGCAGGACAGCGTGAGGTCGAGCGGCACGTTCAGCGCGACGCCACGCCGGATGACGTCGGCCTTGCTCGTGCCGGCGTACGGCGCGTCGATGGCCAGCTCGTGCGCGAGCCCCAGCGACAGCGCGCGCGCGAACGCGGCGCGAAACTCCGGCGTCGCGTCGGGAAACGGGTTGTGCGCGAGCGTGCCGAGCACGAGCCGCCCGACGTGCGCGGCCGCGCAGTACACGCCGGCCTTCCCGAGCAGGATGATGTTGCGGCCCGGCAGGTACACGTCTTCGTCCGGCGTGTGGTACGCGGGCGGACGGCCCTGGACCGCCCAGTGCGAGGCCGCGTACACGTCGGTCATGTCCACCGACAGCGAGACGAGCGGGCGCACCGGACGCGCAAACCGCGTCCGCGCGAGGAACGCCGACACCATCGCGAGCTCGGCGCGTTCCCACGCCAGCCCCACCCGCACGTAGATGGGCTGCGCCTCGTCGCGCGTCGCTTCGTCGGCCAGGAGGACGGCGCTGTCCAGGCCGCCGGAGAGAAGGACTGCTGTCGGCATAATTGGGTAAGTGAGTAATCTGGTAATCTGGTAATCGTTCGACAGATTACCCGATTACCCAATTACCCACTTACCCAATTCACCCATGTATTCAGTCACCAAGCGCATCGACTTCTGTTACGGCCACCGGCTGCTCGACTACGACGGCATCTGCAAGCACCCGCACGGCCACAACGCCGTCGCCGAAATCGAGGTGCGGACCGGCACCCTCGACAGTCGCAACATGGTCTGCGACTTCAGCGACATCAAGCGCGTCATCAAAGGCTGGATCGACAAGGAACTGGACCACAAGATGCTGCTGCGCCACGACGACCCCCTGGTCAAGCCGCTGCAGCAGCTCGGCGAGCCGATGTACCTGCTCGACAGCAATCCCACCGTCGAGCGCATCGCGCGCCTCATCTTCGACCACGCCAGCGGGCAGGGATTCCCCGTGGTGCGCGTCAAGGTGTGGGAGACGCCCACGTCCTTTGCCGAGTACGGAGATCAGATTTGAGGAACTGAGGATGTGAGGATGTGAGGATTTGAGGAAAAGGCTCGAAGCGGCTCTCCCATCCTCCCATCCTCCCATCCTCAAATTCTCACATCCTCAAATCCTCAAATTCTCACATCCTCAAATCCCATGTTCCGTCTGATCGTTTTTGACCTCGACGGAACCCTGATTGATTCCCGGCGCGACATCGCCGACGCGGCCAACGCGCTCCTGCAGTCGTGCGGCGCCGAGCCGTTGCCGGAAGAACGCATCGGCCGCATGGTGGGCGACGGCGCGGCGACGCTCGTTGCGCGCGCATTCACGGCGAGCGGCCTCGAGAAACCGGCGGATGCGCTCGATCGCTATCTCGAGTTCTACGCGACGCGCCTCCTGACGCACACGCGCCCCTATCCCGGCGTCGCCGCCGTGCTGCAGACGCTCTCGGCGTCGGCGACGCTCGCGGTGCAGACGAACAAGCCGCAGGCGGCGACACGCGAGATTCTCGACGGCCTCGATCTCGCGCGGTATTTTTCTGCCGACGCCGTCCTCGGCGGCGACGGCCCGTTCGCGCGCAAGCCGGATCCCTCCGGATTGCGGCACCTGGCGGCGTCAGCCGGCGTGCCGCTGGCCGACACGCTGCTCGTGGGCGATTCGATCGTCGACTGGCGCACCGCGCGCGCCGCGCCGGCGGGCATCTGTCTTGCGCGCTATGGTTTCGGCTTCGACGGATTTCCCATCAGTCAACTCGGTCCCTCCGATCGCGTCATCGACACGCCGATGCAGCTCCTCGGCGTCTGCCGCAGCGGAACGTAAGGAAGTCGCCACGCTGCGAGCGGATCGCCGGCCGAGTCTCAAAATGTGATTGCGACCCTCGACCTCACCGTCGGTGGAACAGGTCGTTGCGAACTGAGGCCCGAGCCTCGTGGACCGTGTGAAGGAATCGGTGGGCAAGCTCAGCGATCCAACGCGAATCTCGCTGGCGGATCGGACACAATGAGTATGCAGCCGCGCCAACCGAGAGTGGGAGGCCCTAAGAGGATCCGTACGCCTCATGAACGATCTGCTGTCCGTTTACGCACCGAAGCACCGCGCGCCTTTGCTCATCCTGGCCGGCCTGCTCATCGTCGCGATCGCGGCGATCGATTGGGTGACGAAGCCGTACGTGTCACTCGGGTTCCTGTATCTCTTCCCGATCATGCTCGCTGGTGGGTTTCTGAAGCGGTCGCAGACGATCGCCGTGGCGTTGGCCTGCGCTGTTCTCCAGGAAGCCTTCAGCAATCTGCCCGGCAGCGAAGCGTTCATCCGGCTCATGCTCGGCTCAGCGGGGTTTGCCGGCACCGGCCTCTTCATCTCGGAGTTAATCCGAAACCGACAGATCGTCCTCAGACACGTGAACGAGCTCGAGGAACAGGAAAGACTTCGCAGGGACGCCGAACAGGAGTTGCAGTCTCTGGTTGACACGAGTCCGGCCGCGATCATTACGATCGATTGGAGTGGACGCGTCGTGCTCGCCAACGAGGCCGCGCACCGGTTGCTGGCGTCGGGGGCGCTGCGGGGGCAAACGATTCGCTCGTACCTGCCTTCACTGCACACGATCGTCCAGACACACTCGGCCAAAGTGCTTCGAACGACGCTCCAGTGTCGCGGCCAACGGCGCTCGGGCGAGGCCTTTCTGGCTGGGGTGTGGTTTTCGACCTATACGACGCTCGACGGCCCTCGCTTGGCAGCGATCGTTGTGGACCTTTCCGACGACCTGCGCAACCGCGAAGACCTAAGCTTTGAACATCTCCTCAGAAGCACGCGAATTCTCATGAGCGCCGTCGCCCACGAGATCCGCAACCTGTGCAGCGCGGCGCTGGTCGTCCACCGGAATCTGGCTCAGATCAAAGAGGTTCAGCAGAACGAGGACTTCCAGGCGCTGAGGACGCTCATTCAAAGCCTGGAGACGGTTCTCTCGCTCGAGCTCCAGCCATCGCCTACGCCGCGGGCGGCGGCCGTGGAGTTGACGTCGGTGTTCGACGAGATGCGCGTGTTGATTGACGCGGCGTATGGCGAGTCTCAGATGGAGATTGACTGGCGAGTGCCTGAGACGCTGCCGCTGGTCTTGGCCGAGCGCTATGGGCTGATTCAGGTGTTCTTGAACCTGGCAAAGAATAGTCAACGAGCGATGCAGACGACCGAGACGAAGCGCTTGCGTGTGATCGTGACTGAAGAAGGGCAGACGGTCAGCATCCGATTCGAGGATACGGGGATCGGCGTTGAGTCCCCCGAAGGTCTGTTTCACCCCTTTCAAGCGGGGGCGGTGTCGACGGGCCTCGGGCTCTACGTTTCGCGCGCCATCGTGCGGGGTTTTGGAGGCGACCTGGTGTACGAAGCGCGCCCTCACGGATGCTGCTTCAACATCGTCCTTGCCGTCGCCGTGGGGGTCGAAGTGAATGCCTGACGCGGCGGAACGGATCCGGATTCTTCTCGTCGACGATCACGCACTTTTTCGCGAGAGCACAGCGCGATTGCTGAGTCGAGAGCTCGGCTTTGATGTCGTGGGGCACTGCGGCTCGGTCGAAGACGCGCTCGGCGTCCTGCGTCAGCGGTCTGTCGATCTTGTCCTGCTCGACTTCGATCTAGATCAGCGCGACGGCGGCGACTTCATTCGCCTCGCCAGGCAGGAGGGCATCCAGGCCAAGATTCTGGTCGTCACCGCCGGCGTCGGGCCCGATGACGCGGGAGACCTGATTCGCGCGGGTATTTCCGGGATCTTCCTCAAGCGTCATTCGGCAGCTTCGCTCGCTCAGAGCATTCGCGACGTCATGTCCGGCAAAGTCTCCTTTGACGAGAAGGTCTTTCAGACGGCGATCGCAGAGCGTCCATCGGCTCGGAGCGTTGCCCAGGCCGAGCACTTCACGAAACGCGAACGACAGGTCCTGTCGGCTGTGTTCGAGGGGCTGGCGAACAAGGAGATTGCCGCCCGCCTCGGCGTATCCGAGAGTTCCGTGAAGGCCACGTTGCAGCAACTGTTCGCCAAGACCGGTGTACGCACGCGGAGCCAACTCGTACGCATTGCTTTGGAGCGACATGGACACGAGTTCTAGCTCAGACCTGCACTATCTGGCCGAAGCGCGGGCGGCGCGCGCCTGAGCGCGCCGCTGCCGTCCCTCGGGGCCATGGCCGCCGAGCACGTCGCCGACGATCATCGAGAAGCCGCCGAAGACGGCGACATCGGCCGGGCCGCCGTGCAGGCCAATCTGCACGCCGCCGTCGGCGGCGAACCGCGTGCCGAGCTGGTAGATGGCGCCCGCGTCAATCGCGGCGACGTGGTCGCCGTCGGCCTCCTGACGCGAGAACCAGAACGTCTCGACGTACGGATTCCAGTTGTCCGACGCGGCCACGCTCACCGACACGGACGCCAGATGCTGGACGAAACGCGGCTGGCCGCCGCCGGCGCCGATGGCGCCGACGCCGTAATTCACGTCCGCGTGCCAGTGCCGGCCGATGTCGGTGCCGGTCAGCACGACGAGCGTGAAGTCCGCGTCGCCTGAACCGAGCCCCTTTTCCGCGCTCGCCGTCGGCAGGCTGATGGTCGGCAGGATCGCCAGCACGGGTAGGCCGCCGGGGTCCGCCCAGAGCCGCAGCTTCGCGCCGAGCTGTACGTTGCCGGCTCCAGTCTCTTGGGTGACGCCGTCGGTTTGCACGAGCACGCCGTCGGTGCCGACCCGCGCCTCCAGCCACTCGGTCAGTCCCACGCGGGCGGTGATCGGCGTGCCGAACGCCTGCTGCCCCGGCGTCGCACGCGTGAACAGGCCGCCGACTTCAATCTGCAGCAGCCCGATGTCGACGATGTGCGTGCCGTTGGTGACGTCTGGGCGATCGGGCTCGATGCTGGCCTGCGCGCGGGCGGAAAGTGGAATGTTCGCAATGCTCGCGAGGCACACGCAGGCCACAAGCAGGCGTTGCGCGCAGCTGCGCAGCCCCGCGATCACCGTTCGAGTTCGACCAGAAGTTTCGACGCCGCGCGGGCGCCGATGGTGATGCGCCGATCCTTGCCGCGCAGCAGGACGGCGTCGGCCGCCGTGTCGCGCGTCTCGACTTCGACCGGCTGCCCGGGCTTCAGGCCGTTGGTCTCGATGAAGCGCAGGAACGCCGGATCCTGATCCGCGATCCTGGTCACGCGCAGCGGCGTCCCGGTCGGGCAGGTGAGGAGGCTCTCGAGCTCCTTTTGTGGAAGCGCGCCGTCGGGATTGGGAATCGGATCGCCGTGCGGATCGTGCGTGGGATGTCCGAGCATTTCGTCGATGCGCTCGATCAGCCGCTCCGACACGACGTGCTCGAGCTGCTCGGCGTCGTCGTGCACTTCGTCCCAGCGCATCCCCATCACCTGGACGAGGAAGAGCTCGACGAGACGATGACGCCGCAGGACGAGGCCCGCCAGCTTCTCTCCGGCCGGACTCAGCCGCACGCCGCTGTACGGCTCGTACTCCGCGAGGCCGGATTCCGCCAGCGCCTTGACCATCGTCGTCGCGGTACCCGGCGTCACGCCGAGCGTCGACGCGACGTGTCCCATCGGCACGAGGCGCTGATCGCGAGCCAGCGTCGACTGGCCCTGGAAGATCGCCTTCAGGTAGTTCTCGACCGTGCTCGACGGAAACATGCCACGATATTACCCGACATGTCCCTGCGGCAGGCCATTGCGACGCCGGACGGCAAGCGCCGCTACGTCAGGGCGCTGTTTGGGACGATCGCCGATCGCTACGACTTCATTACGGTGGTCCTGTCGTACGGCCAGGACCGCCGGTGGAAGCGGCGGCTGATGACGCTGGCGTCGCCGCGTCCGGGCGCGCGCGTGCTGGATCTGGCGACGGGCACGGGCGACATCGCGTTTGCCGCCGCGGCGCTCGGCGCGAAGGTGGTCGGGCTCGACATCACGGTGCGCATGATCGAGCTCGCGCACGCGAAGCGGCACGGCGTCGCGCTGCAGTTCCTGGTCGGCGACATGCTCGCGCTGCCGTTTCCGGCTCGCGCCTTTGATATTGTGACCACGGGATACGGGCTGCGGAACGTGCCGGACCTGACGAAAGCGATCGACGAAATCGGGCGGGTGCTGGCGCCTGGCGGTCAGTTGCTGTCGCTGGATTTCAACCGGCCGTCGAATGCGATCGTCCGCGCCGCGTATCTCGCGTATCTCACGGCGGTGGGCGCGGCGCTCGGATGGCTGCTGCATCGCGATCCCGACACGTACCGCTACATTCCCGCGTCGATCCGCCAGTACCCGGGCGCAGACGCGGTCGCGCGCATGTTCGAAGCGCGCGGCTTCAGCCGCGTGCGGTGCTATCCGGTGCTGGGCGGATTGATGTCGATTCATCATGCCATTCGAGCCAATGGAGCCCATCGAGCCCATGGAGATTGACACGACCGGCTGGTCGGGCGAGGGCACCTTCACACAGGTCCTGATCGACCGCCTGCGGCACGTAGACGCGGTGCGTTTCGTCCGCGTCGAGGATGCTCCAGCCACGCGCTTCGACGCCGATTACAACTTCATCAGCAACGAGCTGTACGTCGAGTTCGCGATCGCCGAACGCCGGGAGCCCATCAAGCGGTTCGGCGTGTTCCCGGGATCGCGCGTGGTGGGCGGGAAAGCGATGACGCTCGGGGATCTGGAAGCGGCGCTCGCCGCGATCCCCGGCGTGGGCGAGCCGGACTACGGCGACGCCGGCATGCTGCAGTACCTGCGGACCGAGCGAATCATCCCGCCGTATCAGACGCGCGGGTACAAGTTGGTCGAGCTGGTTCGCGTCTATGAAGTGGGCACGCCCCGCCGTTCCTAATGGTTGCGCGCCGACAGGCCGACACTTGAAGCGGTGAGCATGCGGCCACTTCCGCACGCCGTCGTGTGAAATCGTATGAATAACTGTTCGCGGTCCGCGGGCGACCATCGATGAGCCTGGTTCCGTCGCTGCTCCAGGCCATCGTCCGTGTCGACGGGGAAGCGCTGGTGATGCATGCCGGCGACAAGCCGTACGTGGTGTCGCCGACGGGGCAGGTCGAGCTCGCGAGCAAGGGGCTCGCGCTCGAGGCCGTGAACGGCATCGTCTCTCAGTTGCTGCCCGCGGAGCTGCAGCACGCGCTCGAGGAATTCGGCGCCGTGCAGCATGAGCTGCCCTCCGCGCCCGAGTTTCCCGGCGAGCGCTTCACCGTCGTCGCCGCGCGCGGCGGAGACGATGTGTGGATCGAAATCCGCCGGCGTCACGTGGACGAGGACGATCGGGTCCTCGATGACATGCTGCCGCCGCGAGTGGCCGTGCAGTACGACGTCGACGCCACGATTCCTGCATCCATGGTGCCCGCGAAAGTCGCGCCGGCGCCGCCGCCGGCTCCCGTCGCCGCTGCGCCGCCTCCGGTCGCGGTTCGGCCTCCCGTCGCGGCGCCCGTCATGCAGGTCCGCGAAGACGCCGCAGTGGACCTCGGTGGCGCGGACGACGATCTGTTGCTGCCAGGCGCCGATCAACTGTGGGGATCTGAGGGCGCGCCTGCTCGCGCGCAGGCCGAGCCCGACGACAGGTTCCAGCTCGATGCGCCGCCGGCACCTGCAGCGCCGGTTGCGGCGCCGCCCAGAATGGCTGCGCCGCCGAAGGCCGCACCGGCGCCGCCGAAAGTCGTCATGCCTCCGCCGCCGAGAGCGGTCGCGCCGCCGCCGGTCTTTACGCCTCCACCGATCCCGGCTGCGCCGCCCGTTGCGATGGCGCCACCGGTCGTGCCCCCGGCGCCGCGCATGGCCGCCGTGCCGCCGCCGCGAGCGATCGCATCGTTCGAGCCGCCGCAACCGGCCGTCGTGCTGCCGATCGCGCGCAACCCGATCCGGCCCGAGCCCCAAATTCCGTCGGTCGGCGATCCGACAATGTCCGGGCTCGATCGGCTGTTGCGGACGTCGGCGGCGCGCGGCGCGTCAACGTTGTATCTCTCGTCGGAATCGCGGCCGTCGGTGCGCGTGGACGGCGAGCTGCACATGCTCGACGGCGAGCCGGTGCTGACCGGTCGCGACGTCGAGTCGCTGCTCCTCACGCTGATGCCCGAGCGCAGCCACGAGGCGCTGCGGACCGGCGCGGCGACCGAATGGATTTGCGACATCGAAGGCGTCGGCCGCGTGCGCTGCATGAGCTTCCGCGATCACTGCGGACCGGGCGGCGTGTTCCGGCTGATGCCGACGCGCACGGTCACGGCGGATCAGCTCGGCCTGCCGCAGGCGGTCCAGTTGCTGACGATCGAGCCCGAGGGCCTCGTCCTTGTCGCCGGCCCGCGGTCGAGCGGCAAGCGCACGCTGCTCTCGGCGTTCGTCGACTCGATCAACCGCACGCGCAAGGATCACGTAGTCACGATCGAGCGCGAGATCAACATCGTGCACGAGCGCGGCAACTCGTTCATCAGCCAGCGCGAAGTGCGCGGCAACGACGACGAGATGCTGGCGGCGGCGCGAGCGGCGCTGCGCGAGGACCCCGACGTCCTCGTCATCGAAGATTTGCGGACGGGCGGGCTGATGAACGTCGCGCTCGAAGCGGCGGCCTCGGGCCACCTCGTCGTCGGCGGCTTCTCGGCGCACACGGCGACCGGCGCCATCGACCGCATCATCGATCTGTATGCGCCGGAGTTCCGCCGGCAGGTGCAGCTCGCGCTTGCCGGGAGCCTGCGTGGCGTCGTCGTCCAAGTGCTGTTGCGGAAGACCGGCGGCGGCCGCGTCGCGGCGCGGGAAGTCCTGCTCAACACGCCGGCGGTGTCGAGCGTGATCGCCGAAGGCAAGACGTCGCAGCTGCCGATGGCGATCGAGGGCGGCCGGCGCTACGGCATGATGCCGCTCAACGACGGGCTGGCCGGCCTCGTCCAGACGGGCGTTGTCGACGCGCGCGAAGCCTACCGGCAGACGACGGACCGCGGCGGTCTCCTCGCCGCGCTCAAGCGGCAGGGCGTCGACACGTCCTTCGTCGAGAAGCTCGCCTAGCTATCGCTCCACATACGGTTCGAGCGCGCTCATCAGGAACTCGAGCAGCGCGCTTTCCGTGATCTCCTCAGGCGCGCCGATCGCGCGCTCCGACTGCACCACCCGGCTGCCGCGGTTGCGGCTCGTACGGCAGACGACTTGCGGCGTCTCGCCGTCGGTCTCCAGCGACACCTCGATGAAGTCCTCGGTGCTGCGGTCAGACATCATCCGCACGCAGCTCGACGGCGTGAACACGGTGAACGCGATCCCTTCCGCCTTCAGGACGTTGGCGATCTGCCGGACGAGCGGCACGGCCGTGCTCTTGAGGAAGGCGTCGAAGGCCGTGCCGGCCGCGTCGTTGCGTGCGCGCCGATCGGCGACGCGCCGCCGCGCCTGTTCGATGGCGCGAAGTACCTGCTTGCGGACGTCGGAGGTTTCCATCAGATCAAATCACGTTCTGCCGGCGAAGGCCGGCGATGGCGCCAGGGCTGAGTCCAAGATCGCCGGACAAGACGGCGTCGGTGTGCTGGCCGAGCAACGGCGGCGGCGTGCGGATCGCCCCGGGCGTGTCGGAGAGTTTCACGGGCAGGCCGAGCGCACGGAGCGGCCCGATGGTGGAGTGCTCGATGCTTGCAATCATGTCGCGCGCGTCGATTTGCGGATCGGCGAAGAGCTCCTGCAGGGTGCGGACGGATCCGCAGGGCACGCCAGCCGCCGTGAACCGGTCGATCCAGTGCTGCCGCGGCTGGCGCCGGAGCGCGTCGGCGACGAACGGACGGAACTCGTCGTACGACGTCACGCGCTGGCGATTCGTCGCGAACCGCGGATCGTCGGGCAGGTGAACGACCTCGCGAAAACGGCGCCACTGTTCGTCGGTGCCCACCGCCAGGACGAAATCGCCGTCCGAGGCCGCGAACGTTTCGTACGGCACGATGCTCGGATGACGGTTGCCGAGCCGCGCCGGGACCTGGCCGCTCGCGAAGTAGTTGCCCGCCTGATACGTGAGCAGCGCGACGACCGAGTCCAGCATGGCGAGGTCCACTTCCTGGCCGCGGCCGGTGCGCTCTCGCGCGAAGAGCGCCATCGAGACGCCGTACGCGGCGAACATGCCGGTCACGATGTCGGCGATCGCCACGCCAAGACGGACCGGCGGGCCGTCGGGCATGCCCGTGATGCTCATCAGCCCGCCCTCGCCCTGCATCACCGCGTCGTAGCCGGGCTCGTTGCGCCTCGGCCCGGTGTGACCGAATCCCGAAATTGAGCAGTACACGAGGCGCGGATACTGCGCCGCCAGCGTCTGGTAGTCGAATCCCAGCTTCGTCAGCGTGCCCGGCCGGAAGTTCTCCGCCAGCACGTCGGCCTTCGCGACGAGTTGCCGCAGGACGGCCTGGCCTTCGGGCTGCTTGAAGTCCAGCGTGACGCTCTCTTTGTTCCGGTTGATGCTGAGAAAGTACGCGCTCTCGCCCTTGAGGAAGGGCGGGCCCCAGGCGCGCGTGTCGTCGCCTTTGCCCGGCTGTTCAACTTTGATGACGCGCGCGCCCATGTCGGCGAGCAGCATCGTGCAGTACGGGCCCGACAGCACGCGCGTCAGGTCGAGAATCGTGATTCCGTCGAGTGGCCTCATAATGGTGACTGGAATGCTGATTATCGTCTACGCCGGCAGCGCCTGACGAAGCTGCGAACAGGTGAAAGAGTTGCTTTCACGTGAGGGCGTGTCGTTCACGGCGTACAACGTTGACGAGGACGATGGTGCGTACGACGAGCTGATCGCGCGCGGGTGGCGCACGGTTCCGGTCACCATCATCGGCGATCAGGCGATCAAGGGCTTCGACGAACGCGCGCTGAAGGACGCGATCGCCGGCTGGCGCGCCCGGTCGCCCCGGTCATCGTCGTAGCGCCGCGCGCAACCGTCACCAGATCCGACAGCAGCGCGTACGCCGTCTGGGTCAGGCTTCCGCTCCGCTGGACGACGGCGATCTCCTCGAGCAAGTCGGTCCGGAGAATCAGTGCGTTCTGCTGACCTTCGAGCCGCGCGAGCGCGTCGTCGGCCGCGAGTTCTTCCAACGCGACCCGCGCCCGTACCCGGCGTCCGTCTCGGTCCGCGCGGGCGATCAACTTCAGCCGCCGTCCTGCCGTCCTCGCTTCGACGGCCCGTCGGCCGGTGTCACGCGTGAGGCCTTCGCGCTCGACGTCGTGCGGCGTCATCCGCGCGTCGAGCAGCACGTTGGCGAGCGCCGCCGTCTTCGCGGCGGCATCCCAGCCGTCGACGTCGAAGGACGGATCGGCCTCGGCCACGCCGCGCGCCTGCATTTCGCCGAGCGCCTCGTCGAACGTCCGGCCCCGTTCCATCTCCGTGAGCATGTAGTTCGTCGTGCTGTTGACGACGCCCCGGAAACCCTCGACCTCGACCGCCGGCAGCGTCTCGCGCACGAGATTGAAGATCGGCACGCCGTCCATCACCGCGCCTTCGAACAGAAAGCGCCGGCCCGCGCGTCGCGCGGCGCGCGCGAGCGCGTGATAGGCAAACGCCGCCGGCCCCTTGTTGGCCGTCACGACATGCGCGCCCAGCGAGAGCGCGGTCCGCACGTGGCCGATCGCCGGCTCGCCGCGGACGATGTCGAGCGTCGTCGTTTCGACGACCACGAGCCGGCCGTCCCGCGCGGCGGCGCGGCTCCCGGCAGCCGCCGTTCGCAGAAACGCGAGCGCGGCCCCGGCGTCCGCCGCTCCGACGGCGGACGCCGATGTGATCATGTTGCCGCGCGCGACGGCTGCCGCGAGCGCCGGAGCGTTCAGGCCCTTCGCGGAGTAAATGCAGCCATGGCGGCGCGTCGCGATCCCGACGACGCGCGCGCCGATCCCGTGCTGACGCAGGAGGACGCCGCGCCGTTCGCGCAACAGCGTCGCGAACCGCCGGCCGACGCGGCCAAATCCGATCAGGATCAGATCGCACGTCACGATGCTCACCGGGCTCACCGGGCTCACCGGGCGGCGCCGATCTCGACGAGCAGTTCGTGCAGACGATTCAACCCGTCCCGCAGATACGCGATCTCGTCGCCGAAGCCGATGCGGAGGTAGCCGTCCATGCCGAAATGATCGCCGGGGACAATCAGCACGCTCTTCTCTTCACGGAGGCGCGTGACCAGCGTCGTGGAGTTGATCGGATGGTGATAGCGCACGTAGACGATCGCGCCGGCGTCAGGCGGCGCGTGGCTGAACAGCCCGCCGTGCGCGGCGAGCCATTCCGCGATCGCAGGATAGTTCGTGTTCAGGATGCGCCGGGTCCGCGCGAGAATCCGCGCGCGCCGTTCGGGCTCCAGCGCGTGCCGGGCGAGCGTGTCGCTCAGCGCGCCGGGCGCGATCGTCGTGTAGTCGTGATACGACCACAGCGAGGCGACGAGCGCGGGCGGCGCGACCACCCAGCCGATGCGCAATCCCGGCAGCGCGTAAGCCTTCGACAGCCCGCTCGTTACGATCACCCGATCGCTGCGTCCCCACATCGTGGGCGTCTCGCGGCCGTCGCGTTCGGCGCCGCGATAGATCTCGTCCGAGAGGATCCATGCGCCGCGGCGGTGCGCGATGGCGGCAATCGCGTCGAGGTCCGGCGCGTCGAAACGCGCGCCGGTCGGGTTGTTCGGATTGCAGACGATGATCAGTTTCGTGCGGGCGGACACCAGTCGATCGAGGCTCTCGATGTCCACGCGCCACCTCGGCCCGGCCGATTCGACGAGCGGCCACTCCCTGACCGCCGCGCCGAACGCGCGCGCGAGACCCCAGGTTTGCCTGTACGCGGGCACCATCATCACGATTTCGTCGCCGGGCTCGACGAGGTTCCACGTTGAGATATAGTTGGCTTCCGCCCCCCCGTTGGTGACCTGTACGTGATCGGTCGTCGCACCCGGGTACTGTTCCGCGATGAGCAATCGCAGCGCGTCGGTCCCATTCGACTGCGTGTACCGCAACGCTTCGGTCAGCAGGCGCTCGCGTGCGACCGCCTCGTCGATCAGTTCTCCGAGCCGCAGCGGGTGCACGCCGCTCTCGGACAGATTGAAGGCCACCTCATTCTCATAGGTGGACTGCATCCGCTCCATGGCAAATTGTTCGAGTTTCATCGGCGTTCAACTGTACTGTGGTTTGCGCGCAAATGAGTGATAGCCCCTGGACTATACTGGCGTCTTTTTGTCCCGGACTAGGGTCGATACCAAGGGCCATCGGAGCGTAGTACCGAAGTCCAGATGACGTCAGCGACTCCTCCGAATCTCGCGCGCATTCCGGCCGGCGAGTTCTACATGGGCGCAGCTGACGCCGAAGAAGACGAGCGCCCGGTTCATCGCGTCTTTGTCAGCGAGTTCTTCATCGGACGCTTTCCCGTCACGCACGACGAATACGCACGCTTCATCCGCGCGACCGGGCACCCCGCGCCGGCGATTCGCGGCCTGCCCCTGATCACCACCGGCGGCCGCGATTCCGAGTTCAAAGAGCTCGGCGCGCCGTACGTGTGGCACGAGGGCCAGCCGCCGCCAGGCCACGGCGGCCATCCCGTCGTCCTGGTGCGCTACGACGATGCAATCGCGTACTGCCAATGGCTGGCGACGACGCTTGGTCGCGCCGTCCGCCTGCCGACCGAAGCCGAGTGGGAGAAGGCCGCGCGCGCGAATGTGGATGGCCAGAAATATCCCTGGGGCCGGGAGATCGATTCGTCGCGCTGCAATTATCTGCTCGATCCCGCGCTGAAACGCCAGCGCGGCACGCGATCGACGGGCACGTACGCGCCCAACGCGTACGGCCTCTACGACATGTGCGGCAACGTGTGGGAATGGGTCTCCGACTGGTACAGCGCGGAATCCTACGGCCTCACCGACGCGCGCGATCCGCGCGGTCCCTCGTCCGGCAGCCTCCGCATCGTCCGCGGCGGATCGTGGGTGACCGAGGACGTCTCCAAGCTGCGCACCGCCTATCGGCACAAGGTCCCGCCGGACACCTATTCTTACAGCGTGGGATTTCGGGTCGTATGCGAAGCCTGACCGCCGACGGCTACGCTCGTGCGCGCCGAACGCTGATGCGGCGCGATCCGGTGCTCGGCGCGGCGATCAAGAGCATCGGCCCGTGTCTCATGGCCGACCGGCAGCGCAAGGATCACCTGAGCGCGCTCGTCGGCGCCATCGTCAGCCAGCAGCTGTCCACCAAGGCAGCCGCGACGATCTTCGGCCGCTTCGTCGCGCTGTTTCCGGACGGACACATCCCGCACGCTGAGGCCATCGCCGCGCGCAGCGACGCCGAACTGCGCGGTGTCGGGTTGAGCGGGCAGAAGGTCGGCTACATGCGCGATCTGGCCGCGCGGGTAATCGACGGCCGCCTGCAGCTCGACGAACTCGACGTGCTCGCCGACGAAGAGGTGATCGAGCGCTTGACCGCTGTCAAAGGCTTCGGCCGCTGGACCGCGGAGATGTTCCTGATGTTCCGCCTGCACCGGCCCGACGTCCTGCCGGCCGGCGACCTCGGCATCGTCAACGCGATTCACCGCTTGTACGGATTGCGGAAGAAGCCCGACGCCAAACGCATTCTGAAGATGGGTGAGGCATGGCGGCCGTATCGATCCGTCGCGTCCTGGTATCTGTGGCAGACGCTGAGGGAAACTGAAAAGTTAAAACAGAAAACTTGAAACTCATTTTTCAGTTTTCAGTTCCAGATTTTCAGTTTGAGCCATAGCAGAACGTATCCTGCCGCCATGGCGATCAACGTCCCGCGCTCGCTGAACAGCGTCTGTTGCCACGAGAAACCAACCGCAGAAACCGCGGGGCTCGCAAAGCGAGATAACTCATTTCCGCGTGCTCGGCGTGCTCTGCGGTTGCTCGCCGGATTCCAGCGGGGCACACGGGCGGTGTACTCGCGGTAGGCCTCGCCCAGGCGCGATAGCAGCATCTGTTCCTCCCACTTCACGATCGCGTGGTATTCCGCGCCGAGCAGCAGCGCGATGAGCGGAGCCATCCACGCCAGGCGAGCGGTCATCGCAAAGCCGACCCACAGCGCGATGTTGCCGAGATAGAGGGGATTGCGCACGAAGGCGAAGGGCCCGGTATCGATGAGCGGCCCGAGGCGATCGGTCCGGGTCCGTGAAATGGCGCCGATATGGTGGACCCCCCAGAGGCGGATCAGCTCGCCAAGCATCGTCACGACCACGCCGCCAACGACGATGAGCGGCGAAACCGCCGCCTCGCCGATCGGCGTCAGAAGAAGGGCCGCGGCGAACGGGATCGGGATGGCGGTCCGGTGCCGAAACAGCCAGTTGCCGATTTTGGTAGAATCAGGACTAGTCCGGTCGGACATCTGTGATGTTGTCAAACGCCTCCATTCTTGATCGCGCGCCCGGCTCCTCTGTCCTGGACATGATTGGCCGCACGCCCCTGGTGCGCCTCCACCAGTTCGAGCGGGAGACGCCGGGGGTCGAACTGTACGCGAAGGCGGAGTGGCAGAACCCCGGCGGATCGGTCAAGGACCGGGCGGCGGCGCGGATGATCCTCGAGGGCGAGGCGTCCGGCGCGCTGACCCCGCACAAGACGATCATCGACGCGACGTCGGGGAACACCGGCATCGCGTACGCAATGGTTGGCGCCGCGCGCGGCTACAAGGTCACGCTGTGCCTGCCGGAGAATGCGAGCCCGGAGCGCAAGCTGATCCTGCGGGCGCTGGGCGCCGAGCTGATCCTGACCAATCCGCTCGAGAGCACCGACGGCGCGATCCGTGAAGCGCGTCGGCTCGTCGCGTCCGATCCCGGGCGCTATTTCTATCCCGACCAGTACAACAACGACGCCAACTGGCGCGCGCACTACGACACGACCGCTCCCGAAATCATCGAGCAGACGAGCGGACGGCTGACGCATTTCGTCGCCGGTCTCGGCACCAGCGGCACGTTTGTCGGCACCGGACGCCGGCTGCGGAAATTCAATCCGGGGATCACGTTGATTTCGTTTCAGCCCGACCTGCCGTTGCACGGGCTTGAAGGACTGAAGCACATGGCGTCGGCGATCGTGCCGGGCATCTACGATGCGGCGCTGGCCGACGAGGATCTCCGCGTGGACACCGAGATCGCGTACCGCATGGTGCGCCGCCTCGCGCGCGAGGAGGGGCTGCTGGCCGGCATCTCGTCAGGCGCGGCCGTCGTCGCGATGCTCGACGTGGCGCGGCGCCTGAAGCGCGGCGTCGTCGTGACGGTGTTTCCGGACGGCGCCGAGAAATATCTAAACGAGAGCTTCTGGACGGTCAATGGCTGATCGCGCGCTCACGATCACGGCCGATGTCGATTCGGCGATCCGGCGTCACGGCGAGGAGACGTATCCGCACGAATGTTGCGGGGCGCTGGTCGGCCGCGACGGCCGCGTCACCGCCGTGGTGGCGCTGCCCAACACGACCGAAGAAGGACCGCGGCGGCGTTTTCTCGTGCGGCCGTCCGACTATCGGCTCGCGGAAGGGCGCGCGGACGAGCTGGGCGGCGAGCTGCTGGGGTTCTACCATTCGCATCCGGATCATCCTGCGCGGCCGTCGCAGTACGATCTCGATCATGCGTGGCCGACGTTTGCGTACGTGATCGTCGCGGTGGCCGCAGGCGCCGCTGGCGATATGACGGTGTGGTACCTGCAGGACGATCGATCCCGTTTCCTCGAGGGCAGTCTGCATCATGGCGAAAATTCTCATCCCGACCCCGCTCAGGCCGTACACCGATAAGCTGGACACCGTCGACGCGAGCGGCGCGACCGTCGGCGAGCTGCTGGCCGATCTGACGCGCAAGCACGCCGGCCTCAAGGCGCATCTCTACAACGATCAGGGCAAGCTGCGTAGCTTCGTCAACGTCTACGTCAACGACGAAGACATCCGGTATCTGCAGAAGGAGCTGACGCCGGTCAGCGCGGGCGACACGGTGAGCATCATTCCGTCGGTCGCGGGCGGCTCGGACGATCGGGGGACGGGTCTCGCCGCCGGCTCCGCTGTCGTGGACGCCGCGAGACCCGTCCCCCAGCTGACCAACGACGAGGTGAAGCGTTACAGCCGCCATCTGATCATGCCGGAAGTCGGCGTCGACGGTCAGCGCAAGCTGAAGGCCGCGAAGGTGCTGTGCATCGGCGCGGGCGGGCTCGGATCGCCGGCGTCGATGTATCTGGCCGCCGCCGGCGTCGGCACGATTGGCGTCGTGGACTTCGACGTCGTCGATTTCAGCAACTTGCAGCGGCAGATTCTGCACGGCACGCCGGACGTCGGCCGATCCAAGCTCGCATCAGCGAAGGATCGGCTGCACGCGATCAATCCCGAAATCCAGATCGAGACGTACGAGACGGCGCTGTCTTCGCAGAACGCCCTGAAGCTGTTCGGACCCTACGACGTCATCCTCGACGGCACGGACAATTTTCCGACGCGCTATCTGGTGAACGACGCGTGCGTGCTGCTCGGCAAGCCGAACGCGTACGGCAGCATCTTCCGGTTCGAGGGACAGGCGTCGGTGTTTGCGGCCAAGGACGGCCCCTGCTACCGCTGCCTGTATCCCGAGCCGCCGCCGCCGGGCCTCGTGCCCAGCTGCGCCGAGGGCGGCGTGCTCGGCGTGCTGCCGGGCATCATCGGCGTGATTCAGGCCACCGAGACCGTCAAGCTCATCATGGGCATCGGTGAGCCCCTGATCGGTCGCTTCCTCATCTACGACGCGCTGCGGATGAAATTCCGCGAGCTGAAGCTGCGCAAGGATCCGGAGTGCCCGGTGTGCGGCACGCATCCGACCGTGACGAAGCTCATCGACTACGAACAGTTCTGCGGCGTGACGCCGACGCAGGGGGACGGGAGTCCCCTGGCGCAAGGCGGGACGCCCGTCCCCGTTAACCCGGCGACCGAAATCACCGCAGCCGAACTGAAACAGCGCCTCGACCGCGGCGACGCCCTGCGCATCGTCGACGTCCGGGAGCCGAATGAGTACCAAATCAACCGCATCGCCGGATCGGTGCTGATCCCGCTGGGCGACGTCCCGAAGCGCTACGCCGAACTCGACCCCGACGAGGAGATCGTCGTCCAGTGCAAAATGGGCAGCCGGAGCGCAAAAGCGGCGGATTTCCTTCGATCCGTAGGGTTTAAGCGGGTCCTGAACCTCAAAGGCGGCATCCTGGACTGGATCGACAAGGTTGACCCCAGCCAGCCGAAGTATTAAAATCCGACTATCGCGGTCGGATTTACGAACCCATCATGCTGAGGCTCTCGAAGAAGGCGGATTACGCGCTTATCGCCATGAAACATCTGGCGGTTCGGGGCGACCGCGGCGCTCAGGGGTCGGCCTCGGCCCGGGAGATTGCCGAACTCTACGACATCCCCGTGGAGCTGATGGCGAAGGTGCTGCAGCGTCTGGTCCGGCGAGGCCTGCTGGCGTCGCAGCAGGGGACGCGCGGCGGCTATCAGCTGGCGCGGCGTCCGGCGCAGATTTCAGTGGCCGACGTGATCCAGGCGATCGAAGGTCCGGTGACGGTGACGGCATGTTCGACCGACGAGGGGCAGTGCGAGCAGTTTTCGAAATGCAACGTGCGCGACCCGCTGTGGCGGGTGCGTGAACGGATTCTCACCGCGCTCGGCGAATGCACGATCGCGGAACTTGCCGCGGATCCTCCGGTCCCGGCGCCCGCGCGAACCGCGGTGCTTCATACGCATCTTTGAAAAGAATATGGCCATCAAACTTCCGATCTACATGGACTATCACGCCACGACGCCGTGCGATCCGCGCGTCGTCGAGGCGATGCTCCCGTACTTCACGGAGCACTTCGGCAACGCCGCGAGCCGCAACCATCCGTTCGGATGGGAAGCGGAGGAGGCGGTCGAGAAGGCGCGCAAGCAGGTGGCCGATCTCATCGGGGCCAGCCCGAAGGAAATCGTCTTCACGAGCGGCGCGACCGAGTCGGACAACCTGGCGATCAAGGGCGTCGCCGCGATGTACCGCGAGAAGGGCAATCACATCATCACGTGCGTGACCGAGCACAAGGCGATCATCGACACGTGCAAGGGGCTCGAGAAGGACGGCTACCGCGTCACCTACCTGCCCGTGCAGAAGGACGGCCGGATCAACCTCGATGAGCTCAAGGCGGCGATCACCGACAAGACGATCCTGATCTCAATCATGGCGGCGAACAACGAGATCGGCGTCATCCAGCCGATTGCCGAGATCGGCGCGATCGCGAAGGAGAAGGGGGTCCTCTTCCATACCGACGCGGTGCAGATGGTCGGCAAGGTGCCGTTCAACGTGAACGACCTCAAGGTCGACCTGGCGTCGCTGAGCGCGCACAAGATGTACGGCCCGAAGGGCGTCGGCGCGCTCTACGTCCGCCGGCGTAACCCGCGCGTGCTGCTGGCGGCGATTATCGACGGCGGCGGCCACGAGCGTGGCATGCGGTCCGGCACGCTCAACGTGACGGGCATCGTCGGGTTCGGGAAGGCCGCCGAGCTCTGCAAGCAGGAGATGGCGGCCGATAGCGAGCGGCTGCGCGGCCTGCGCGACTACCTGAACGACAAGCTGCACAAGCAGCTCGACGAGCTCTACATCAATGGGTCGATGGAGCACCGGCTGCCGCACAACCTCAACATCAGCTTTGCCTACGTCGAAGGTGAGTCGCTGCTGATGGGCATCAACGACGTCGCGGTCTCGTCGGGTTCGGCGTGCACGTCGGCCAGTCTCGAGCCGTCCTACGTGCTCAAGGCGCTCGGCGCCGGCGACGACCTCGCGCACTCGTCGATCCGGTTCGGCCTCGGCCGGTGGACCACGAAGGAAGAAGTCGACTACGTCGCCGACAAGCTGACGGCGGTCGTTACGAAGCTGCGCGACATGTCACCGCTCTACGAACTCGCCAAGGAAGGCGTCGATCTGTCCACGATGGTGTGGCAGACCGAGGGGCACTAAACGCGTCGATTTGAGAATCTGAGAATCTGAGGATCTGACAATGGCCTATTCTGAAAAAGTCATCGATCACTACGAGAACCCGCGCAACGTCGGGTCGCTCCCCAAAGACGACGTCAACGTCGGCACCGGGCTCGTCGGCGCGCCGGAATGCGGCGACGTGATGAAGCTGCAGGTCAAGGTCAACCCGGCGACCGGCGTCATCGACGACGCGAAGTTCAAGACGTTCGGCTGCGGCTCGGCGATCGCGAGCTCGAGCCTGGCGACGGAGTGGCTGAAGGGCAAGTCCGTCGACGAGGCGCTCGCCATCAAGAACACCGATATCGTCAACGAGCTGAGCCTGCCGCCCGTGAAGATCCACTGCTCGGTGCTGGCGGAAGACGCGATCAAGGCCGCCATTGCCGACTACAAGAAGAAGCAAGGGACGACGATGTCGGCTGCAGAAAAAGCGCAGCCGACGGTCCAGACAATCTGAGGATGTAAGGATGTGAGGATTTCACTTCCTCACATCCCCAGATTCTCACATCCTCAAATCTCCATGATTCATATCAGCGAAACCGCGGCGCACAAGATCCGGACGTTGATGGCCAAGCAGGGCATCGACGAAGGCGGCTTGCGCGTCGGCGTCAAGGGCGGCGGCTGTTCCGGGCTCAGCTACACCTTCGCCTGGGAGAAGCAGCCGCGCCTGGGCGACGAAGTGTTCGAAGGTCCAGACGGCGCGAAGATCTACGTCGACAAGAAGAGTCTGCTCTACCTGAACGGCACCGTGCTCGACTACGACACGAACCTGATCAGCAAGGGGTTCGTGTTCAACAACCCGAACGCGAAGTCGACCTGCGGGTGTGGCAGCTCCTTCGGAGCCTAAGAAGTTTGAAGTCTGACGTCTGAAGTCTGACACGGCCGGGCGTCTTCAGCCTTCCCACTTCAGCCTTCACACTTTTCGATTCTCATGTCCTCTCCCGCCACGCTTCAAGTCTGTCGTGAATGCGGCGGCGGCGCACCCGTCGACGTCCACTTCTGCCCGCAGTGCTCGAAGATCCTGACACTGGGACGGCACGGCGACTACTTCGCGTTTCTCGGGCTGCCGCGCAAGCTCGGCATCGACGCCGAGGATCTCGAGCAGCGCTTCCGCGGGCTGAGCCGGCAGTTTCATCCGGACTATTTCTACAACGCGACGCCCGCGGAGCGTCGCGCGAGCCTCGAGCGATCGTCGTACTTGAACGATGCGTACCGGACGCTGAAGCAGCCGATGACGCGCATCGAGTACCTGCTCCAGGTGGAAGGCCTTGCGCCGACCAGTCCGCAGGAGGCGTCGCGGCAGGTGCCGCCGGCGCTGCTCGAAGAAGTGTTCGCGCTGAACGAGGAGCTGGACGAAATCCGCGACCTGCGCGCGGGCGGCGCGCCGCCGGAGATCTGGAAGAGCCGGCTGGAGCGGGCGCGCGGGCCGATTGAGACGAAGCGCGTCGCGCACGAAGCGAAGCTGCAGGAGCTGTCGGCGCGGTGGGACGCGCTGGTGGACTCGGGCGCGAGCGTCGGCGATCGGCGCGCCGCGAACGAGGCGCTCGAAGCGCTGCGCGATCGGTTCCTCGAGCGAAACTACATCACGAATCTCCTCGCGGGTATCGAACGGGAGCTGTCGCAGTGAGAGATGCTAACCACGGAGGACGCGGAGGGCACGGAGGTTCGATCCTGAGCACTGGCCAGGTTCCTCCCTCTGTGTCCTCCGTGTCCTCGGTGGTGGAGTTCTTCTTGAGATGAGCAGAGTGGTCGGCATCGATCTCGGCACCACGAATTCACTCGTCGCGTACGTGAAAGACGGCGTGCCGCACGTCATCCGCGATCGCAGCGGCGACGGCCTCGTGCCGTCGATCGTGTCGGTCGCCGAGAAGGGGACGATTCACGTCGGACGTGAGGCGCAGCGCCGCCTGCTGACCGACGCCGAGCGCACGGTGTACTCCGTCAAGCGATTCATGGGAAAAGGCGCGGAGGAAGTGCGCGGCGAAGCGCGGCACCTGCCGTTTCGCATCAGCGGTGACGCCGGCCCTGGCGGAGTCGTCCGGATCGGGCTGGGCGACCGCGAGTTCACGCCTCCCGAGATCTCGGCCCTGATTCTCCGCGAGCTCAAGCACCGGGCGGAGGCGTTCTTCGCAGCGGAGGGCGACATCGATCCCGACGTCGACCGCGCCGTCATCACCGTCCCGGCGTACTTCAACGACGCGCAGCGCACGGCGACCCGCGACGCCGGCCGCATTGCCGGCCTCGAAGTGCTGCGGATCATCAACGAGCCGACGGCCGCGTCGCTCGCGTACGGCCTCGACAAGCGGCACACCGGCCTGATCGCGGTCTACGACCTCGGCGGCGGCACCTTCGACATTTCGATCCTGCGCGTCGAAGACGGCGTGTTCCAGGTCCTGTCGACCAACGGTGACACCCATCTCGGCGGCGACGACATCGACGTGCTCTTGATGGACCGCGTCCTGCAAGACGTAGGGGCCGACCTTGGTCGGCCCGGGACGGGGGCGGAGCAAGCTCCGCCCCTGCGGACCCCGGAGGCGGTTCAGGAAATTCGCAAGGCCGTCATTCAGACCAAATGGGATCTGTCCGAGCTTGACGAGGCCGAGATTCGCGTCGGACAGTACCGGAAGCGCATCACGCGATCCGAATTCGAGTCGATGATCCGGCCGCTCGTCGACCGGACGCTCGCACCGTGCCGGCAGGCGCTCGCGGACGCCGGGCTCGCCGCGGCCCAGGTCGACGAAGTCGTGCTCGTCGGCGGATCGACGCGGATCCCGCTCGTCCGGCGCGCCGTCGCGGAGCTCTTCGGCCGCACGCCGCACAGCGAGCTGAACCCGGACGAAGTCGTCGCGCTGGGCGCCGCCGTGCAGGCGGACATCCTGATCTCCGGCAGCCGCGAGATGCTGCTGCTGGACGTGACGCCGCTCTCGCTCGGCATCGAGACGATGGGCGGCGTGATGTCGAAGATCATCATGCGGAACTCGACGATCCCCGCGACCGGCAGCGAAATGTTCACGTCGGGCGTCGACAATCAGACCGCCGTCGACATCCACGTGCTCCAGGGCGAGCGCGAGCTCGTCGGCGACAACCGGTCGCTCGCGCGCTTCAAGCTGCGCGGCATCCCGCCGATGCCCGCCGGCATGCCGCGGGTCCAGGTCCAATTCCAGATCGACGCGAACGGCATCCTCAGCGTGTCCGCGCGCGAGCTGCGGACTGAAGTCGAGCAGACGATCGAGGTGAAACCCTCGTACGGGCTGACGGACGAGGAGGTCGAGCGCATGCTGCTCGACTCGTTCGAGCACGCCGAAGCTGATTTCGAGGCGCGGCTGCTGATCGAGGCGAGGAACGAGGCCGAGACCGTCATCCAGGCGACCGAGAAGTCGCTGCGCGCGCCCGCGTTTTCAGAGATCGACAAGGCCGAGCTCGCGCCGGGCGAGCGCGAGAAGATCGAGTCCGTGCTGTCGGGCCTCAAGCTGGTGCTGAATGCGACCGATCGCGAGACGATTCAGAAGTGGACGACGGCGCTCAACGACGCGACGCGGCATCTCGCCGAGGTGATGATGAACCGCTCGGTCAGCGCGGCGCTGTCCGGGAAGAACGTCAACGAAGTGTAGACATGCAGGGCGGGTCCTTTCGGACCCGCCGTGAGCCATAGAAAACGCCATGCCCAAAGTCACCTACATCATCGACGGCGAGCCGACGACCATCGAGTTCGAGCACGGCAAGGTCCCGTATTCGAATCACGGCAAGCCCGAGTCGTTTCTCGATCTCGCCAAGCACTTCGGCGTGCACCTCGAGCACGCGTGCGGCGGCAGCTGCGCGTGCACGACCTGTCATGTCATCATCCGCGAGGGGGCCGAGAACCTCAGCGAGATGCAGGACGACGAGGCCGACCGCCTCGACACCGCGTGGGGACTGACGGCGCGATCGCGTCTCGGCTGCCAGGCCGTCATCTTGGGCGACGTCGTCTGCGAGCTGCCGATGTACACCCGCAATTATGTGCAGGAGGGCGGTGGCATCCAGCTCGGCAAGTCGGACAAGAAGGAGCGGAAGGCGCAGGAGGTGACGCCGTGAAGTGGACCCATTCTGAAGACATCGGGACTGCGCTCGCCGAGAAGTTCCCCGGCGTCGATCCGCTGACGATTCGCTTCACCGACCTTCGCGAGCGCGTGCTTGCCCTCGAGGACTTCGACGACGATCCCAAGACGTCGAACGAATCGAAGCTCGAAGCGATTCAGATGGCGTGGTACGAAGAGTTCAAGGACGCTCAGTGAGCGCGGGCGGGATCTTCCGCCCGGGCATGCGCGGCTACTACGTGCCCTTCGTCGCCGGCATCGCGCTGATCGTGAGCGCGTTCCTGCCGTGGGTCGTCGTCGGCGGCGTGTCGATGCAGGGCGTCCCCGACGTGCCGGCACTCTGGGTCATCGGGCTCGGCGCGTCCGCGGTCCTGCTGGCCGTCCTCAGTCTGATTACGCGGAAGAACTCCAGACATCCCCTGCTGCTCGTCGGGCTGATGGCGCTCGGCATTCTGTTCCTGTCGTGGCGTATCCTGCCGCGCACCGCGGGCGAACGCGCGCTCACCATCTCGCAGGCCTTCGCGATCGTCGAAAACACGGAGATGAAGGACGCGCCGACGACGTTCGTCGGCACGGGTATCTATCTCGGCCTCCTCGCGGCCGGCAGCATCGTCGCCTTCGGCATGACCATCGTGGTCAGGCGCGTCGCGAAGCCCTACACGGTTCCCGCCGCCGACGACGACGTCGATTAGTATTTGGGCGCATGCGCATTCTCCTCGTCTCCGCCACGGCGCAGGAGACTGACGCGGTCGCCGAAACCTTCACGAACTTCACGCACCACATCGATCGGCTCGTCACCGGCGTCGGCATGGTGGCGACGGCCGCGCGCTGCACGCAGGCCCTGCTTGGCGTCCGCTACGATCTGGCGCTCGACTTCGGCGTGTGCGGCAGCTTCGCTCCGGCGCTGACGCCTGGCGCCGTGGTCCACGTCGTCACCGACCGCATCGCCGAGCTCGGCGCTGAAGACGGCGAGGCGTTCCTCACGATTCAGCAGATGAACCTCCTGGGAGAGAACGAGTTTCCGTTTGAAGGTGGGCGGTTGGTGAACGCCCGTCCACCGGCGAACGCGACGCTCGCGCGCCTGCCGGCCGTTCACGCCATCACGGTCAACACCGTGCACGGCAGCGCGCGATCGATCGCCGCGGTCGCGGCGCGCTTCGCGCCGCAGGTCGAGAGCATGGAGGGCGCGGCGTTCATGTACTGCTGCCTGATTCACGGTGTCGCGTTCGCACAGGTGCGCGCCGTGTCGAATGTGGTGGAGACACGGAATCGCGCGGCATGGAAGATGGCCGAGGCGATCGACGCCCTCACGCAAACGGCGGTCAGCATCCTAGAACACGCATGACGCTTTCTCTCGGCTTCTCGCCCTGCCCGAACGACTGCTTCATGTTCGACGCGATCGTCCAGCGTCGCATCGACCTCGAGGGCTTGGAGTTCTCCGTGCACCTGGCTGACGTCGAGGCCTTGAACAAGGCCGCGTTTGCCGGCAACGCCGACGTCACCAAACTCAGCTATCACGCCTACGCGTATTGCGCGGAGCGATACGTGCTCCTCGACGCCGGCAGCGCGCTCGGACGAAACTGCGGGCCGCTCCTGATTTCGAGGCGGCCCATCTCCTCCGCGGAAGTCGCCGCCGGTGCGCTCAGGATTGCGATTCCCGGAAAATACACGACCGCGAACTTTCTTCTCGGGCTGGCCTTTCCCAAGGCGCGCAACACAACTGAGCTCGTGTTTTCAGACATCGAGTCGGCGCTGCTCAGGGACGAGTACGACGCCGGGCTCATCATCCACGAGAACCGGTTTACATACGAGGCGAAGGGACTGAAGAAGATCATCGACCTCGGCGAATTCTGGGAGGGCGAGACCGGCGCGCCGATTCCGCTCGGCGGCATCGTCATCCGTCGTTCGCTCCCGGCCGAGGTTCAGCGCGCGGTGAATCGCGTGCTGCGCCGCAGCGTCGAATACGCTTTCGCGAACCGCTCGGCGAGTCTCCCGTACGTGCGCGCGCACGCCCAGGAGATGAGCGACGACGTCATGTACAAGCACATCGATCTGTACGTGAACGAGCACTCGATCGACCTGGGGACGGAAGGGCGACGGGCCGTGCGGCTTCTCTTTGAGAGGGCCGCCGCCGCCGGCGTCATTCCCGCCGCCGGTCAGGACCTGTTTCTCGACTGAGGATCGCATGCAGCTGCCGCACGCCGTCGGTCAGGCTCGCGGGGCCCGGCTGCAGGATGTAGGTGGATTTGATCTCGAAGATGCGATCGTCACGCACGGCGCTCACGGCGTCCCACCCGGGCCGTGACTGAATCGTCGACTTCTTCATCTTCTTTCCACACCACGACGCGAAAATGACCTGTGGATCGCGCCGCGCGACCTCGGCGGGATCGACGATGCGATCCTTCGCGAGCGCGGCGCGGGCGAGCTCAGGGAAGATCGGCGCGCCGCCGGCGATCTCCACGAGCTCTTCCACCCAGCGAATGCCTGAGATGAGCGGATCGTCCCATTCTTCGAAGAAGACACGCGGCCTGGCGGAGAAGCGCGACGCCTGGTCGCGGATGCGATCGAGATCCGCGGTGAGCCGATCTGCGAGGCGCTCCGCCTCCGTTTGACAGCCGACGAGGCCACCGAGCATCCGAATCATCTGCAGAATGTCGGCGACCGATCGCTGGTTGAACGTGACGACGGCAATGCCTCGTCGGACGAGCTCGGCGGACAGATCGGCTTGCAGATCGGAGAACGCGAGCACGAGATCCGGCTTGAGCGCCTGAATCTTGTCGAACTTCGCGTTGATGAACGCCGAAACCTTCGGCTTCAGCCGCGCTTCCGGCGGCCGCACGGTGTAGCCGGACACACCGACGATACGATCGCCTTGACCGAGCAGGTACAGCGTCTCCGTCGTTTCTTCGGTCAGGCAAACGATGCGTTCTGGATACGACCCCATTACCCAATTACCCAACCACTCAACTACCCAATTCGAGATCGGTGAAAACAAAACCATCACGCTCGAGCGTGATCCCGTTCTTGATCGGAATCTCGCCATTGAACATCGGGCCTTTGTAGGCGAACGAGTGGAACTCGCCGCGCTCGCCGCACGGATCGACCGATGCCGGCAGATCGCCGAGCAGCGCCGCGTCGAACTCGCGGCCGGCGAAGCGCCGATCGAGCTGTTTCGGGTCGACGCACGTGATGCGCGCGCAGAGGCCGCCCGCGATCATTTCGCGCGCGAGCGCCGGCGTGGCGCTGTCGTCCTCGTGGAAGAGCGGGAAGAGCGGCGTGAGCCCCGTGCCCGCCAGACGCTCTTCGCGATACCGGCGGATGTCCCGCAGGAAGAGATCGCCGAACGCGATCTGCGTGAAGCCTTCGGCGGCCGCGCGCCGGACGGCGTCGGCCATCACGCGCTCGTAGACGTCGTTCGGGCACGGCGAAGGAATTGGCAGCATCCAGAGCGGAAGCCCGAGCGCGTCGGCCTGCGCCTGCAACAACTCGACTCTGACCGCGTGCATCGCGACGCGTTGCGCGGGCTCGTTAATCGTCGTCAGCAGACCGGCGAGCGGAATATCCGAGCGCCGGCGCAACACGTGGACCATCCACGCTGAGTCTTTCCCGCTGGACCACGAGACCATACACTTCGTCATCAACCTCTACCTCCGTGTCCTCCGTGGTGAAGCTCTTCGTGGCGGTTACTTCGGATGGAGCGTCTGCGCGAGCTTTCTGGTAGCGTCGACAACTCGAGGTCCAGGGACGACGAATTCATCGCCGACCAGAAGATAGACGCGATGATTCCTCACTGCCGGTACCGACGGCAACGCGTCCCACGCGCGCAGCTCGCGTGTCACGTCGAGCGACTTCGCGCTGTCGCCGTATCGCAGTTCGATGATCACGTCCGGCCGCCGCGCGAGAATCATCTCCGTCGTCGTCTGGACCGACTGCTTCACGATGTCCGCGAACATGTCCTCGCCGCCCGCGATGTCCAGCATGTCGTGAAGGAAGCCGTAGCCGCCACTCGCGTCGATATTCCGCAGCGACCCGGCGTCACGCCCGAACACGAGCAGCACTTTCGGTCTCGGCCGTCCGGTGACGGACCGCCGAATCGCCGCGAGATCCGCTTCCATCTTCGACGCGACGCGATTGGCGGCGTCGGCGGAGCCAATCCGCGCGCCCACCGATCGCACCGTCTCGGTGATGTCGGGCAGTCCGCGGTGCTCGTACGAGTAGGTGGGGATGGCCGCGCGCTCGAGCCGCTGCTTCAGTTCCTGCTGCGTGTTGTAGACGATGACCAGATCAGGACGCAGCTCGAGCAGTCGCTCGACGTTCGGATCCAGTAATCCGCCGACCTTGGCGATGGACGCGACCTGCGGCGGATAGCGATCATAACTGCTCACGCCGACCACTCGCGCCCCGTCGCCCATGGCGAAGATCATCTCGGTGACGGCGGGAATCAGCGACACGATTCGTTTGGGCGCTTCGGCTGCAGACAGCGCGGTCACTGCCGCGAGCAGCAGAACCAATGTTCGTCGGATCATCGCGTTCTCCTGAACAGGAGCCAGAGGAAAAACGGTCCGCCGATCATCGCCGTCACGATGCCGACCGGCAATTCGAGCGGCGCAAACGCCGTGCGCGCGATCAGATCGCAGCCGATGAGAAACGCCGCGCCGAATAGCGCCGACGCCGGCAGGACGAGCCGGTGGTCCGCGCCGACCATGAGTCGGACCAGATGCGGCACGACGATGCCGATGAACCCGATCGGACCAGCGAGCGAGACCGCGGCGCCGGTCGAGAGCGACGCGCTGACGAGCGCCACGCGCTCGGCACGGACGATGTCCACGCCGCGAGCCGCGGCGGCCTCCGGGCCGAGACTCATCAGGTCGAGGGCGCGCGGCAGCGTGGCGTACCCGACGGCGGCGCACACCAGCGGCACGAGCGCGGCCACGATCGGCGGGTAGCTGCCGACGTCGAGCGATCCCATCAGCCAGCGGACGGTTCGGAACGTCTGCGAGAAATCCGCGAGGTACTGAATGAGGCTCACGATGGCGCCGAGAAACGATGTGAGCACGACGCCGCCCAGCAGCAGGACGGTCGACGACATGCCGCGGCTGCGCGCCGCGGACAATCCGTAGACGATCGCGAGCGCGCCGAGCGATCCGGTGAAACTCGCAACCGGCACCGCCGAAATCCCGCCGATCGAGAACGCGGGCAGCAGCGTGATGGCGACGACGGCTCCCACCGACGCGCCGATCGAGACGCCGAGCGTTTCAGGCGCGGCGAGCGGGTTGCGCAGCAGCGCCTGAAACACGACGCCGGCCGCGGCGAGCCCGGCGCCGACCAGCGCCGCCCCCACGACCCGCGGCAGGCGCGCGATGAAGAAGATCTGCGCGTCGACGTTATCGGCGAACGGCACCGACCGGCTGAACGCTCGCGCCAGCGAGATGTGCGTGCTGCCGACGAGCGGCGCCAGCAGGCACACGGACGCGAGCAGCGCGCCGAAGGCGCCGATCGTCCACAGCATCCGGCGCCGAATGTCGCTACGCTCGCGCAATCGGCACCACCGTCAAGTGCTTCGCGCCAGGATGAAACGTGACGTCCGCGTGTACGTCGTACAGCGCCGCGACGTTGGCCGGCGTGAGGACCTCCGCGGTCGGACCCTGCGCCAGAATGCGGCCCTGCCGGATCAGGACCAGTTCCGCGCACAGCGACGCCGCGAAGTTCAAATCGTGCGTGCAGACGACCATCGTCGTGCCGCGCTCGCGGTGCAGCCGCGCGAGGAGCGCCGCGACGTCGAGCTGCGCGCCGAGATCGAGCGACGCCGTCGGCTCGTCGAGCAGCAGCACGTCCGACGCCTGCGCCAGCGCGCCGGCGATGACGACGCGCTGCTTTTCGCCGCCGCTCAGCGTGGCGAAGCGCCGCGGCGCGAGTTCGAGCGCACCTGTGGCCTGCAGCGCGTCCCGCGCGATGGCCCGGTCATCCGGCCCCTCAAGCTCGAACGCGCCGAGGTGCGGGTAGCGGCCCATCAGCACGATGTCTTCGACCGTGAAGTCGAAGGTGCTGTGCGTCTCCTGCGGGACGACCGCGATCCTCCGCGCGATCTCGCGGCGGGACATGGCGATCACGCCCACGCCGTCGATCTCGACCCGCCCGAGATCCGGCGCGAGCGTACCCGCGGCGATCCGCAGCAGCGTCGTCTTGCCCGATCCGTTGGGTCCGAGTAAGCCGACGATCCGCCCGCGCGGCACCGCGAACGAGACGTCGTGCAAAATCGCGCGCGCGCCGTACGCGAACGAAACGTTAGAGACCGTGATCATGCGCGGCCTTGGAATTGTTCATCACGATGTCGAGCGACCAGCAGTCCGCACGCTGGACGTGGCCGTTGGCTCTGACGTCCAGCGGCGCGCGAAACAACGGGCTGTTGGTCACCAGCGTGTGATACTCGCCGCGCTCGCCGCAGGGATCGACGCCGAGGCGATGGAATTCCGCCAGCATGTCGCGGCGCAGCGGCCGGCCGAGCCAGCTGGCGTCGAGCAGCGCGGCGCGCGTCGTCACGATCAACGCGTCCGCGCCGGAGGCCATCCACTCGTCGAACAATGTCTCCGTCGACGAGCCGAACAGCGGCTCGACGGCCGTCAAGCCGTGCGCCTGGCACATCTGTTCGGCCCACTGCCGATGCTCGTCGAACAGAATGTCGCCGAAGATCACGTGCGTGACGCCGTCCCGCTTCAGGTGCGCGAGCGCGTCACTGAACGCGGCGTTGTAGGTCTCCCACGTGCAGCGGCTGATCGTGTGACGCAGGCCGAGCCGGTCCGCTTGCGCTTCGAGAATCTCGGGCCGCAATCCGTGCGAGCGGCTCCGCGCCACGCCCTCGTCGAACATCGTCAGCATCGAGACGACGTCGAAGTCGGCGCGCGTGCGGTGCAGCGCGGCGCAGCTGTCCTTGCCGCCGCTCCACGAAATTGCAGCCCGAGGCTTCATGTCACCGCCCGCCGACGCGGAGCGTGATTCCCGTCCGCACCGTCCGTCCCAACGCGGGATAGCCGGCCGCCGCTTCGAACGTCGCGTCGAACGCGTTCTCCGCGGTCACGTACCAGCGCAGTCGCGGATGAATCATGTACGACCCACTGACGTCGACCTTCTGATACGCCGGGTCCATATCCTGATTGGGGAGCAGCATCGAGTACCCGAAGAACTGATCGCTGAGGAACGTGCTGTCGTCCTGCTTCCCGACGAAATACCCGGCGATCGACATTTGAAACTTGCGATCTGAGTACGTCGCGATGAGGCTGCCGGAATTCGCCGGCCTGCGGAAAGGCCGGTTGCCGACGAGCGGCGAGTACTGGCCGATTTTGATGGTCGGGAACGCCGGGTTGACGGCAGGGCTGAGCACGCCGCTGCTGAACGACTTCGTCACGACGGCATCGACGTACGTGTAGGCGCCGAGAATCCGCACGCGGCCCATCTTCGCTTCGGCCGACAGCTCGACGCCGCTCGACGTGTTGGATTGCGAATTGACGTACGCGCCGAAGCCCGACGCGTTCGCCGCGGCCGTGGAGACGCCGAGCTGCGGCAGCACGCCCTTGCTCACGTACTCGATCAGATCGGAGAAGTCGTTGTTGAAGTACGCCAGGCGGACGCGGCCATGTCCGCCGGCCAGTCCCTGTTCGATGCCGAGGTCAGCACTGCGGCTGCGTTCCGGACCGATCGGCGTCACGCCCAGGCTGCTGGCCGTCGCTGCCGGCACGAGCGCGTACAACGACGAGAGTTCCTGATAGAGATTCGGTTCTTTGATGCCCTTGCCGGCATTGAACGTCACCTTGGTGTCGCCGATCGCGCCTACGGCGGTGGGCTTGCGCAGGTACGCCGCGACCGAGACGCGCGGCGTCCACGCGGAGCCGAAGATCTCGTTGCTGTCGAAGCCGAGCCCGCCGTTGACGTACAGGAAACCGCGCGCCTGCACGCGCGCTTCGACGAACGCACCCGAGTTCGTCCGCGCGGTCGTCGACGTCGTGCCGGACGTGCCGTGCTCGTCCTCGACTCGCACGCCTCCGGCGAGATCGAGCGCGGAGGTGACGCGCGCGCCGACTTCGCCGTACAGCAGCCGACGGGTGACGTTCGAGTCGAACGTCAACGGATACGTCCCGCCGTAGTCGAGAATCGCGCGTCCGGTGACCGAGTAGCCGTTCGCGCCGGTGATCGTCGTGACGTTGCCGAGGTAGTTGGCGAACGACGACGGATTGGAGCGGAGGCCGGTTGGGGACGGATTCGTCGAGTGATACGTCTGGTCGGCGACGCTGAACCGCACCGTGCTCGTCAGTCGCGGCGAGAGCTGCGATTGCGCGGCGACCGACGCGTACGTCGCCGTCTTTGCCTGCCACGAATCGTCGGCGACTCCGAAGTAGTCGAAGGCGTTCGGACTGCCGAACGTCGTGTCGATGTGGCGCACGGTGCCGGTAAGGTTGGTCGTCGTGCCGAGCAGCGCGCCGAACCGGCTCGCGGACGAGTTGTTCCGGTACGCGTTGTTCGGCACGCTGTTGTCGGTCTGGAGGTGCGAGAAGTCCGTGAAGTAGTCGAAGCGGGCGATGGCGCCGCCAAACGACACGTCGCCGCGCGACGTGCCGAGATTACCGCCGTCGATCGACAGCGCCGCCTCCGGCACGCGCGTCAGCCCGCGTCTCGTCGTGATGTCGATGACGCCGCTCAGCGCGTCGGTGCCGTACAGGACGCTGTTCGATCCCCGCAGCACCTCCACCCGATCGACGCCGGCCGTTGACAGGTCGGCGAAGTCAAATGCGCCGCCGATGTCGTTGGCCGGCACGCCGTCGACGAGCACTTTGGCGAAGTTCGACGCGCCGCCGCGGATGAACAACGACGTCGCGCCGCCGCGCGCGCCGGTTTGCACGACCGTGACGCCCTGGACCGTTCGCAGCGGTTCGAGCAGATCGGTGTTGCCGAGCGCGTCGATGAGCGTCCCATCGAGCACCGTGACCGCGGCGCCGACTTGCGCCTGCGGCACTTCGTTAGCGGCGGCTGTGACAACGACGTGCTGCTCGACGACGCCGATTTGCAGACTGACGTCGAGCGTCGCGCGTCCGGTGTTGCCGACGAAAACGGCGTCAGACGTGCGGGACTCGAAGCCCGCCGCCGTCACCTCGACGCGATAACGACCCTCGGCGAGCCCGGTGAAGGAGAACTCGCCGCGCGGATCGCTCGTCGTGTCGCTCACGCGTTGACCGTCGCGCTCCAGCGTGACGGTGGCCGCGGGAATCGGCGCGCCGAGTTGATCGAGGACGCTGCCGTGCAGCGACGCATCGGCGGCGAACACTCGCGCGGCCGGACTGCAGAAGAGGACGATGAGAGAGATCAGGAAAACGGGACGGCAGGCCGCAGCCAGCCGCGTGAAGCGGGACGAGTCCATGGGGCTCCTTCCGGCGTCTTCGCGCCGTGGAAAAGACGCCCCCGGATGACCAGGTTTCCTGACTCGCGGATCGCGGCGACTCGCGCTCGTCTTCCCAAGCCGTGCAGGCTCAGTGACGGGCCTCGGGTTCGAACATCGTGAACCGAGGCCAATCGCGCGTGTCGCTAGCCGCTTACAGTGGCGGGACCGTGTGGGCTTCGCACCCACTTCGCGTGGCCGCCGGGGTCAGCGTCAAGTGAGAGAAGAGTGTAACATGCCTCTGATGAGCGGAGCGATGCAGTCGCGGCTCGCCGACGCCAACCTCCTCGACATTGCCGGGAAACTCGACGCCGGCGTCAGGCTCACGCTCGAGGACGGCGTGCGGCTGTTCGACTGTCCCGATCTGCTCGCGGTCGGCTGGCTCGCGAACCGCGAGCGCGAGAAGCGGCACGGCGCGCGCACGTTCTACAACTTCAACATCCGGCTCGAAGCGACCAACGTCTGCGTCGCGAGCTGCCTGTTCTGTTCGTTCGCGCGGCTCAAGCCCGGCGATCCGGGCGCGTACACGCTGTCGCTCGATCAGGCGTGGGACAAGCTGCGGCGCCGCGCGAATCAGCCGCTGACCGAAGTCCACGTCGTCAACGGGCTGCATCCCGATCTGCCCTGGAGCTACTACACGGACCTGCTGCGCGGCTTCAAGCAGATCCGGCCGGACATTCACTTGAAGTGTTTTACCGCGGTCGAGATCGCGTTCTTCGCGGAGCTGTACGGCAAGACCGACGAGCAGGTCTTGCGGGAGTTGATGGACGCGGGCCTCGACTCGCTGCCGGGCGGCGGCGCCGAGATCTTCTCCGCGCGCGTGCGGAAGAAGATTGCGAACGATCCGAACAAGTGCGATGCCGATCGCTACCTGTCGATCCACCGGCTCGCGCACCGGCTCGGCATGCGTTCGAACGTGACCATGCTCTACGGCCACATCGAGACGGCGGAGGAGCGCGTCGACCACATGCTGCGCGCGCGGGCGCTGCAGGACGAGACGGGCGGCTTCCAGGCGTTCATCCCGCTGGCGTTTCACCCCGACAACAACCAGATGCGGAAGCTGCCCGCGCCGAGCGCGGCCGACACGCTGCGCGTGCACGCGGTCGCGCGGCTGATGTGCGACAACATCGATCACGTCAAGGCGTTCTGGATCGCGACGGGCGTTGAGGTCGCGCAGACGTGTCTGTGGTTCGGCGCCGACGATCTCGACGGGACCGTGCAGGAAGAGAAGATCTACCACATGGCCGGCTCGCGGACCCCGGAGTCGATGACAACGCGCGAGATCGCGCGGCTGATTCGGGCGGCGGGGCGGGAGCCGGTCGAGCGCGACACGTTATATAACGTGGTGGCGCACGCCTGAGGCGCCGCACCGTGCGGCTGGTTGCCCGGACAACCCAGATGCTATAATTCTCGGAACGCCAGGCTTCATCGGCGCCGGCCGGTTGGAGCGTGGCTTTTTCGTAACCCGGGTTTGAGAAAGTTTTCACAAGCGCGCAAGCGTGCAAGCACGCGCGAGGGCCATGCTGATTCCCCTGTTGACCGACTACGAGAAGGCGCACATCAGCGAGCGCCAGGCGTTGCCGGACGCATACCTCGGTCTGTCGGACGCGGACATGGACGTGCGCATCGCCGCGGCCAAACGCGCGCTCGGCTCACGCGTCGTGATCCTCGGTCATCACTATCAGCGCGACGAAGTGATCAAGTTCGCCGATCACACCGGCGACTCCTTCAAGCTCGCCCAGCAGGTCAGCAAGCATCCCGACGCCGAGTTCATCGTCTTCTGCGGCGTGCACTTCATGGCCGAGAGCGCGGACGTTCTCAGCGGCGACCATCAGCAGGTGATCCTTCCGGACCTGGCCGCCGGCTGCTCGATGTCCGACATGGCCGCGCCCGATCAGCTGGACCTCTGCTGGAGCGATCTCCAGCAAATGGGCATCACGTCCGTCGTGCCCGTCACGTACATCAACTCGGCGGCGGCCATCAAAGCCTTCTGCGGCGAGCATGGCGGCGTCGTCTGCACGTCGTCGAACGCCGCGGCCACATTGAAGTGGGCGTGGGAGCGCGGCGAGCGGATTCTCTTTCTTCCCGATCAGCATCTCGGCCGCAATACGGCCTACACGCTCGGCGTCCCGCTCGATCAGATGGTCGTGTGGGATCCGAACGAGATTTGGGGCGGACTCGAGCCCGACGCCGTGCAGCGCGCACGCCTGATTCTCTGGAAGGGCCATTGCTCGGTGCACGCCCGTTTTACGGTGCGGCAGATCGAACAGGTTCGCGCGCAGCGTCCTGGCGTGCGGGTCGTCGTGCATCCCGAGGTGACGTGGGATGTCGTCCAGGCGGCCGACGACTGCGGATCCACCGAGCACATCATCAAGACCGTGACGAACAGCCCGGTGGGATCCGTCTGGGCCGTCGGCACTGAAGTCCACCTCGTGAACCGGCTCGCGCGGCAACTGGCGCCGGACCGCACGGTCATTTCTCTGGACCAATTCGGGTGCCTGTGCTCCACGATGTTCCGCGTTTCCCCGAATCACCTGCTCTGGACCCTCGAGGGCCTCGTCGACGGCGTCGTGCACAATCGCATCGTCGTGCCCGACGAACAGAAACACTGGACGAGGACCGCGCTCGACCGCATGCTTTCCATCTCGTAGCTTCCGCAGGAGGATACTCAATGGCTCACTCGCTCCCCGCCTTGCCGTACGCGCATGACGCGCTGGAACCGCACATCGACAAGCTGACGATGGAGATTCATCACGGCAAGCATCACAACGCGTACGTGACGAACCTGAACGCCGCGCTCGAGAAATATCCGGAGCTGCAGTCGAAGAGCATCGAAGAACTGCTCAAGGGGATCAACACCGTGCCGGACGACATCCGGACCGCGGTGCGCAACAACGGCGGCGGCCACGCCAACCACTCGATGTTCTGGCAGATCATGGGCCCGAAGGCCGGCGGCGCGCCGACCGGCGCGATCGCGGACGCGATCAAGTCGTCGTTCGGCAGCTTTGAGACGTTCAAGGAACAGTTCGCGAAGGCCGGCGTCACGCGGTTCGGCAGCGGCTGGGCGTGGGTGATCGATCAGGGCGGCAAGCTCGCCATCGAGAGCTCGGCGAACCAGGACAGCCCGCTGATGGAAGGCAAGAAGGTCGTGTTCGGCCTCGACGTGTGGGAGCACGCGTACTACCTGAAGTACCAGAACCGCCGGCCCGATTACATCGGCGCGTGGTGGAACGTCGTGAACTGGGCGGAGATCAATAAGAGGCTTCGCTGATATTGCGGATTGCGGAATGCGGATTGCGGATCTGACGCTGTCTTTTAATCGTCCAGTCGCCCGATAAATCCGCACTCCGCAATCCGAGATCCGCAATCGCATGTCCCTTTCCACGGTCCTCTTCCTCTTCCTTTCCCATCTCGGCGTCGGCATCGCGTGCACGCTGGTGTTCGTGTCCCGCGACGCCGGCGTGAAGTTCTTTCGCTTCAACGCCGGGCTTGCGGCGCTTCTGATCGTCATCGGCCTGGCGTTCCGCTACGGCGCGCTCGGCCCCGTGGGTGTCGTCGACGCGGATCAGTCGCGGCTCGCGCAACTCGGCGTGCTGACGCTGGCCGGCGCGGACGCCGCGCTCGTCGTGTACTGGGCGACGGTCGGCCGCACGCTGGCGGCGATTCGTCCGGCGATTGTCGCGGTGGGTGCCGGGGGCGGTGCCGCCGCGGTCGTGCTGCAGGCGCTCGCCGTGTCCGTGGACCGCTCGCTGCCCGTCCAGGCGCTGACGGTCGCCAGCTTCGTCAGCTCGGCGGCGATGCTCGGCGGCGCGTGCACGGCGATGATCCTCGGCCACTGGTATCTCATCCTGCCGTCTATGCAGGTCTCGCATCTCCAGTCCATCGTCAAGCTGCACATCGGATCGATGATCGTGCGCGTGGCGGTGGTAACGGCGTCCGTGGTCTTCGCGATCGCGACGTGGCAGCCCGGGCTCGGGCCGAGCTTCCGCCACTACATCTTGTCGGTCGACGGCATTTTCTTCTGGCAGCGCGTGGCGTTCGGTCTGGCCGGCCCCGCAGTGCTCTCGTATCTCACCTGGGAAACCGCGAAGATCCGCTCGACGCAGTCCGCGACCGGCATCCTCTACGTCGACTTCTTCACCGTCGTCGTCGGCGAGGTGCTGGCGAAGTACATCATCCTCGCGACGCGCGTGCCCGTGTAGTAAAGTGGACGTTTGCGGATTGCACCGCGGTCCGGAACCTGTGCAATTTCAGTCTGCGAACCGCGTCAGGGCCGGAAGGCAGCAGCGCTAAACAGATCCTGAGATGTGCCGCAGGCCCTCCGGGCCGCGGTGGAATGCGCAAAAGTTAAAACTGAAAAGTGAAAAGAGAAAACTGGAGACCGGCGCTTTTCACTTTTCACTTTTCACTTTTGAGTTTTCAGTTTCATGTCCTACTTAGTCATCGCGCGCAAGTGGCGGCCGCAGAAGTTCGACGACGTCGTCGGACAGCAGGCGGTGACGCGGACGCTGCGCAACGCGCTGTCGAGCGGGCGGCTCGCGCAGGCGTTCGTCTTTGCCGGACCGCGTGGCGTCGGCAAGACGACGACCGCGCGCATCCTGGCGCGCGCGCTGAGCTGCGTCAAGGGTCCGACGCCTGATCCCTGCGGCGTCTGCGAGCCGTGCGTCGAGATCGCCGAAGGCCGCGACATGGACGTCCTCGAGATCGACGCCGCAACCCACACCGGCATCGACAACGTCCGCGACGTGATCATCACCGGACTGTCGATCATGCCGGTGCGCGATCGCTACAAGATCTTCATCATCGACGAAGTGCATCAGCTGTCTCCCCAGTCGTTCAACGCACTGCTGAAGTCGATCGAGGAGCCCCCTCCGCACGTCGTGTTCATGATGGCGACGACCGAGCTGGAGAAGATTCCCGAGACGGTCCTCTCACGGTCGCAGGTCTACGAGTTCCGCACCATCAGCACCAAGGCGATCGCCGATCAGCTGCGCACCATCGTGGACGCGGAAGGCATCACCGCGCCGCAGGAATCGCTGCAGCTGATCGCGCGCGACGCCGAAGGGAGCATGCGCGACGCGCAGAGCAAGCTCGACCAGGTGATCGCGTTCACCGGGAAAACAATGTCGGGCGAGGACGTCGCAACCGTGCTCGGCCTGGTCGGCCGCGATCTGCTGCTCGACGCCGTGCAGGCGGTGGCCGACGAGGACGCGCCGGCCGCGTTCACGCTGGCCGCGCGCGCGGTCGAGCTCGGGTACGACCTCCGCGCCGTCTGCCGCGAGCTGTCGCGCGTCGTGCGCGATCTGCTCGTGCTGACCGTGGATCCATCGCGCCTCAGCGATCCCGAGATCGCCGGCGAGACCGAGCGCGACCGGCTGAAGGATCTGGCGGGCCGCTTCTCGCGCGAGGACCTGCTGCGCGCGTTCGACGTGCTGACGAAAGCCGAGGTGGACATCCGCGCCTCGGCCCAGCCGCGTTATCACCTCGAGATGGCGCTGCTGCGCTGGATCTACCTGCGGAAGCTCGTGTCGATCGAGGATCTGATCGCGGGCGCGCCCGCGTCAGCGTCCGCGCCGGCGTCCAGAGCCACCGTGGCGGCGAGACCCACGCCGGTCTCGCCATCTACCCCGGCAACAAAACCGATCCTGTCGTCGCCATCGACCCCGTCAATCACATCTACCGCGTTGCCGCGCTCCACTCCGGCGTCAGCATCGACCCCGGCTGCACCATCCACCCCGTCCCCGGCGTCCAACCCCGCGGGCGGTTTCAAGGACGCGCTCCTTTCGGAAATCCGGAAAGCGAAGGGCGTCTTCTACAACATGGTCGTGGCGCAGGCGCAGAAGATCGAAGTCGCCGGCGACCAGATGACGTTCACGTTTTCCCCCGCGCAGCGCGCACTGCGCGAGCAGCTCGAGCAGAACCGCGCGTGGCTCGAGTCGCTGGCGCAGGCCGCCGCCGGACGCAAGATCGCGATCGTCGGCGTGCAGCAGGACGCGGCCGCCGGCGGACCGCAGCCGAGCGAAGGCGCGCAGAAGGCCGCCGACAAGAAGAATGCGCTCCGGGAGCAGGCGCTCGCCGACTCGGGTGTGCAGGCAATGCTCGAAGTCTTCCCGGCGGAAATCCGCGACGTGGAAGAGATCTAGCCACCAGTCACAAGCCACCAGCCACCATGAATATTCAGAACATGATGAAACAGGCGCAGCAGATGCAGGAGCGCCTGCAGAAACAGATGGCCTCGCTGCGCGTCGAAGGCAATGCCGGCGGCGGCATGGTCACCGTCGTCGTCAACGGCGCCAAGCAGGTGCAGTCGCTGAAGATCGATCCCGAGGTCGTCTCGAAGGACGACATCGAGATGCTGCAGGACCTGATCGTCGCCGCGATCAACGACGCCCAGCGGAAGGCTGACGAAGAGCTGCAGGCCGCGATGGGCGGGATGCTGCCGCCGGGGATGAAGTTGCCGGGGATGTAATTTCCGCCATGTCTCTTCCAGACTCTCTTCTCCGGCTCGTCGAGGAACTTCAGCGCCTGCCCGGGATCGGCCCGAAAAGCGCGCAGCGTCTTGCGTTCCATTTGCTCCGCACGCCGCGCGAGCAGACCGAGCGTCTCGTGGACGCGCTGCGCGACGTCAAGGAGCGCGTCACGTACTGCTCCGCCTGCAACAACATCACCGACGTCGATCCCTGCGCGTTCTGCAGCAACGAGGCCCGCGACCGCACGATCATCTGCGTCGTCGAAGAGCCGCAAAACGTCGCGGCCATCGAGAAGACGCGCGAGTTCAAGGGCACGTACCACGTGCTGATGGGCGCGCTCTCGCCGCTGCAGGGTATCGGGCCGGACGACCTCAAGATCAAAGGCCTGCTCACGCGCGTCAGCAACGGCGTGCGCGAGATCATCCTCGCAACGAACCCGAACGTCGAAGGCGAAGCGACCGCGATCTACCTCGCGCGGCTGCTCAAGCCGCTCGGCGTGAAAGTGACGCGCATCGCGATGGGCGTGCCGGTGGGCAGCGACCTCGAGTACGCCGACGAAGTGACGATGCACAAGTCGATGGAAGGCCGGCGTGAGGTGTAGGCACCTGTGACGTTGTCGCCGATGCTTCCTCTTTCCTACGAACTGCCGTTCGCGATCCTGCTCGTGCTGGGCGGCGCGCTCTCGTGCCTCGCCGGGTATCGGCTCTTCAAGATCGTCCTCGCGATCTTCGGCTTCTTCCTCGGCGCGCTGCTCGTCAGCTCGACGATGGGCCTCAGCAACACGACCGGCATGATCACCGGCGCCATCGTCGGCGGGATCGTGGGCGTGCTGATCCTCGCGTTCGCGTACTTCATCGGCAACGCGCTGGTCGGCGCGGGCATCGGCGCCGCGGTCGCGCACATCGGCTGGGGCGTGATGCGCGGTGGCGATCCGCCCGTCGTCCTGGTGATCGTGCTGACGATCGCGGGCGCGCTGGCGGCGCTGGTCCTCCGCCGGTACGTGATCATCGTCGGGACCGCGTTCGGCGGCGCGTGGACGGTGATTCTCGGCGCGCTCGCGATTGCCGGCGATCGCAGCGCCATGCAGGCGGCGGCGGGCGGCGATGTTTGGATCCTGTATCCGATTCCTCCGGCGCCCGGCCGCGGTTGGATGACGATCGCGTGGACGGTGCTCGGCCTCGTCGGCACGGCCGTGCAGTTGGCGGTGACGGCGAAAAAGAAAAAGTGAAAACAGAAAACTGAAAACAGAAAACTGACAAGGCGTCTGCTCTCCAATCTGAAATCCGACTTCTGAAATCTGAAATCTCAAGGAGGCTTCGATGGCGATTTTTGAACGGCATGTTGACGTGAACTGGACGGGCTCGGTGATGGAAGGCAAGGGCGAGGCGAAGGCGGGGACGGGCGCGTTCTCGCTGCCGGTCACGTTTCCGGCGCGCATCGGCGAGTCGGGCGGCAAGACAAGTCCTGAGGAGTTGATGGCGGCGGCGCACGCCGCGTGCTACGCGATGGCGCTCAACGGCACGATCGGCCGCACCGAGGGTGTCACTGTGGATTTGACGGCGGTCCGCGCGACCATCACGGCGGACAAAGGCGACGCCGGGATCAAGATCATGTCGTCGAAGCTCGAGGTCACCGCGTACGGGCTCAAGGGCGCGGACGCGGCAAAGTTCACCGAGATTGCGAAACTGGCGGAAGGGCGCTGCCCGGTGTCGAACGCATACCGCGGCACGATGACGATTACGGTGGACGCCAAGGTCGCTTAAGAACGGTGGCTGGTGGCTGGAAAGACAGTCATCAGTCACGAGTCACCGGACACCAGGCTCTTCCGGTCACCAGTCACCAGTCACCAGTGTTTCCAAGAGAACACGGCGCGTACAACCAGCTGCTGTTTCCGCTGATTGCCGCGCTGGCCGTCGGCCGTCCAGGCGCGGCCGCGTTCACATTCGCCGCTGCCGCCGTTTTCGCATTTCTCGCGCATGAGCCGCTGCTTGTGCTGCTGGGGCAGCGAGGCCCCCGTGCGCGCCACGACGACGGTCCCCGCGCAATGCGATGGTTCGCGGCGACCGGCCTTCCCGCCGCCGGCCTCGCCGTCTTTGCGATCGCGACGATGCCGCGCGTCGCGCAGCACGCGGTGATCTTCTGCTCGGTTCTTGCCGCGATGCTTCTCGCGGTGATCGCCACCCGCCGCGAGCACACGATGGCCGGCGAGATTCTCTCTGCCTGCGTGCTCGCCTCGCTCGCGCTTCCGGTCGCGCTGGCGTCGCACACAACCCACGCTGTCGCCGTCACGTGCGTGCTGGTCTTCGCGGCGGCGTTCACGACGGCGACCGTCTGCGTCCGCGCGGTCATCATGCACACGCGACGCCCTCCCGCGATCGCATCGCGCATTGCCGGTGCGCTGACGGCGTGCGGAGCAATCGCGATCCTCGTGTTCAGTGGCGCGATCGGATTTGCGTCGACCGTCGCGCCGTGGGCGGCGCTGCCGGTGTGCGCGGCGGGCGTGGTGCTCGTGGCGGCGCCTCCGTCCGCGCGTCAGCTGCGCATCGTCGGCTGGACGCTCGTCGCGACGACGGCGGCGGCGGCAGCCATCCTGATCGCTGTGTTCGGATAATGATCTGTAGGGCGGGTCCTTTCGGACCCGCCTGATTTATTTCCTTGGCGTTCCGGGCAGCGGCTGAATAATCGCGTTCGCGAGCGCGCCGCTGAACTCAGTCATCTCGCCGGCTCTCTTCCCCGGCGCTGGCAGCAGCCGCGCCGCGAGCGGCTTGTTCCACTTGTACGCCAGCGTCGCGACGTCGCCGACGATGCGCGCGATCTCGGCTTCGCTCGTGTCGCCTGGGAGCGGAACCGTATCGACGCCGCCCGCGCACACGGCGGAGTACGCGAGGATCGAATCCAGACCGTAGGTGCCTTCCGTCCATCGCTGTGTCAGCACACGTTCTTCGAGCACGGGAATCATCAAACCTGAATAGCCGGTCTGCTTGACCGGCACGTCCTTGACAGCACGCGTGATGATGCCGGCTGCGGTTTCAGTCCCCGGCGATCCAAACGGCGCGCCCGTAAACGATTCGATCGCCGCGCCGATCGAATTCTGTCCGCCTGGCGCAGGCGTCGGATCGATGCCGGCGTACGTCCATCCGCTGCCGGCCGCGGTCTTCATCGCCGCGGCTTCGACGGCGCGCAGATGCACGGCGAGCGCGTCGGTCAGCGTTTTTGCGGCCGTGCGCGGATCGTGCTCGCGCGCGAACACGTCCATCACCACGTTCGCCGACTCGAGTCCGATCGCGAAGCTACGCGATCCGCCGCCGGGATGCCACGCGCCAGGATAGAACGGTCCGTACGGCTTCAGCATCGCGGTCGCGCCGAAGTTGAAGTTCCCCTGCCCATGCGCGCTCCGCTCGCCGACGCCTTTGATGATGCGCGCGGCCTGTCGCACCGCGTTCCAGTGGATGCCATCGTCGCCCGCGACGACGATGTTCGCGTTGAGGCGGTTGCCGGGCGCCGATAGGACTTCCGTCAGCAGATCGACGGAGGCGGCGTCGTCGGTGTCCTTCACCATCGCCGGACCGATGTTGCCGTTGAACCGCAGCTTCCCCGCGAGATCGTTGATGCCGCGCAGCAGCGCGAGCGCATCGTCGTGCTTCAGGCCGCGCGTGTACTCGGGGAACGGCTGCGTCGAGATGCGGACGCCGGCGACCTCGTATCCGGCGGCCTTGACTGCGTCCCTCACCTTGTTAAGGAAGGTGACTGTTTCCTCGAGCTGCGCCGGATAGGATTTCGCGTCGATCGTGACGAAGCCGGTGATGGCGCGGATTTTCGGCTTCACCGGATCCGCCGCGCGCGGCGCGGGAACGGCGGCGGCGACCAGGACGAGGACGGCGGCCAGCAGGCGAGCGGCGTGTTTCATCGGAGGTAGCCTACGCCAGGCGCGTTGAAGTTTGACGGCGTTTGTGCCGATTGGCTACGATGGGGGTTCCGGCCGGCCCCGATCGGGCCCGCCGGTGAACACGCTCCTGCCTGTGTTCCTCAGTAGCTCAATGGTAG
>JACPZW010000001.1 GCA_016195265.1 Acidobacteriota bacterium
TGGACCAGTTGGGGCTGTGGCGCTGACCGGCCACCGCGGCGGTGGCCCTTATCCGTCGGGGCCGCGTTAGCGACCCCGTCAAGCCGCTTTGAGCGGCTCACAATTTGAATGCCCCCGGCTCTGCCGGGGGATTCGTTACTTCCGAGCCCGGCTTCTCGGTTCAGCGATCCGCGTCGTCGGCGTTGACGGCGACGGGGTTGAGCAGTTCCTGCAGAATCGTGCGCCCGATCGCGACCGCCTCGACGGAGTCGTACACGTCCGCGTCCGTCACCTGCCGGCCGTACCGCTTGTACATCGCGCTCAGCGTGACGTTGTCCACGACCTCGGGGTGCGTCGCGATCTCGATCGCGTGCCGCAGCTCGTGGCCGATCATCGCGATGGCGCGCGGATCGCTCAGGCGGACGTCGTAGCGAATTCTCACGAAACGGCACGCGGGCGTCGTCGACATGAAGACCAGGTATGCGCTGACGTCGGGCGGCATCTGCAGCACCGGCTCGAGGAAGACGACGAGGTCGCTCTGGGCCAGCTCGAGGGCCTGGGCCGCGAAGGTCGGGGAGCGCGCGATGCCGTTCTGGACCAGCTGGTCGACGTAGCTGAGATTGCTCCGGATTGCCGGACTTCCGGAACCGTGGCAGGAGGCCACGGCCCGGAGCTGCATCGGCTCGGCGGCCGCACCGGTGGCCGCAAACAACGCCCCTGCCGCGATTCCCGTGAGAAAGAGTCGCCAGATGACGGTGCCCGTACGCGGCATGTTCGCCGTCACTGCAAAGGGCGGGCCGTGCCGACGGCCGCTTCACCGGCACCCGGGCGACGTCACTGTTTCGTTACATCGCCTTCATCGAGTCGTCGCGCCTGCTCGATAGCATTCGCCTGTCGCGGCGTCTGCGCCTGTGTCGCGCGTGTATCGGCAATTTAACCGCCGCGTAACACGCGCGAAGCACGGCCGATATCTGGGACCGGTAGCATGCTCTCGTCTGTCGCGGCCGAGCCGCGGCAAGGAGGAGAGCGTGCGACGCAATCTGGTACTGACGATCATGTTGTTGACCCTGTCCAGGGCCGTTGCGGCGCAAGTGACCCCGGCCGCGGGCTATACGCCGCCCGACGACACGCCGTCGATCAAGGTCGGCGTGACGATCTACACGGACTACACCTATCAATCGAATCCGACGGCCACCGACGCGGACGGCAACACCATCAACCCGGGCAGCTTCAACGTCGCGCGCAGCTACATCAACGTGACCGGCAACGTGTCGCACATCGTCGCCTTCCGCATCACGCCGGATGTCGTGCGCGAGAGCGGGCTGGTCAGTCTGGGCGCCGGCAGCAGCGTGTCCAACGACAGTCTGGTGTTCCGCATCAAGTACGCGTTCGCGCAGTTCAACCTCGACGACTGGATGACGAAGGGCTCGTGGGCGCGCGTCGGCATCCAGCAGACGCCGCTCCTCGATTACGAGGAAGGCATCTATCGCTACCGGTTCCAGGGCACGACGTTCACCGAGCGCGAGGGCTTCTACAACTCGGCCGACGCCGGCGGGTCGTTCCACTACAACTTCCCGTCGAATTACGGCGACGTCCACGTCGGCGTCTACAACGGCGAGGGCTACACGAAAACCGATCCCAACGACCAGAAGGCGATCGAGATCCGCGGCACGCTCCGGCCCTTCGCGACGAACGCGCCGATTCTGCGCGGCCTGCGCGTGACCGGCTTCTACTTCGGCGACAACTACATCAAGAACGCCGAGCGAAGCCGGGCCGTCGGCCAGGTGACGTTCGAATCGACGCACTTCAACGCCGGCTTCGACGCGATCGACGCGAAGGACCAGCCGTCCATCACCAAGCCTGACATCGAGGCGAAGGGCTGGTCGTTCTGGGCGACGCCGAAGACGACGACGGGCTGGGAGCTGCTGCTGCGCTACGACCACATGGTGCCGGATCAGCGCGCGAGCGATCAGACCCGCCAGCGCACGATCATCGGCGGCGCGTACTGGTTCCCGCATCAGGGCAACGTGTCGGCGGCGCTGATGCTCGACTACGACGGCCAGACGTTCTCGAATTTCGTGCCGGCGCAGACCGACCAGAAGAAGATCGCGCTGCACGCACTCATCAATTTCTAGGGAGGCCCAGTTCATGAAAGCTGCTCACAAGATCGCCACCGTCGCGGCCCTTGCGTCCGTCCTCGTCGCCGGCGTCGCCGCGCAAAAAACACAGATCAACGGCGCGGGCGCCACGTTCCCGTATCCGATCTACTCGAAGTGGTTCTCGGAGTACAACAAACTGCACCCGAACGTCGAGATCAACTACCAGTCGATCGGATCGGGCGGCGGCATCCGCCAGATTACCAACCAGACGGTGTTCTTCGGCGCGACCGACGGGCCGATGACCAACGAGCAGCTGCTCGCCGCGCCCTCGAAGATCCTGCACTTCCCGACGGTGCTCGGCGCCGACGTGCCCGTCTACAACATTCCCGGCGTCACCACCGAGTTGAAATTCACGGGCACGGTGCTCGCGGACATCTTTCTCGGCAAGATCACGAAGTGGAACGATCCGGCGCTGACGAAGCTGAACGCGGGCGTCAAGCTGCCCGCGACCGACATCACCGTGGTGCATCGGTCGGACGCGTCGGGCACGACCTACATCTGGGTGGACTATCTCGCGAAAGTGTCCGCCGAGTGGAAGAGCAAGGCCGGCGTTGCGACGCAGGTCAACTGGCCGACCGGCGTGGGCGGCAAGGGCAACGAAGGCGTCGCGGGTCTCGTCACGCAGACGCCCGGATCGATCGGCTACGTGGAGCTCATCTACGCGCTGCAGAACAAGATCAGCTACGGATCGGTGCAGAACATGGCGGGCGAGTTCGTGCGCGCCTCCGAAGTGTCCGTCACGGCGGCGGCCGCCGGTGCGGCGGCGAAGATGCCGGCGGACTTCCGCGTGTCGATCACGAACGCCGAAGGCAAGGGCGTCTATCCGGTGTCGTCGTTCACCTGGCTGCTGCTCTACGAGAATCCGAAGGATAAAGCGCAGGCCAAAGTGATGGTCGACTTCGTGAAGTGGATGCTGAGTGACGGCCAGAAGTTCACTGGACAGCTCGGCTACGCGCCGCTGCCCGACGCCGTCGTCAAACTCGAACTGGCGGCGCTGGCGAAAGTAAAGGTCGGGTAGGGCGGGTGAGGCAGGTGGGGCGGGTGGGGAAGAAACGATCAATTGATCTCGGGTTCCGGCTGGGGACGGGCGCGTTTGCGCTCGTTCTCGTCGTCATTGTGTGCGCGATCGGGTTCGAGCTCACGCGGCAGTCGATGCTGTCGATCGAGAAATTCGGCTTCGACTTCTGGCGGACCGAGGTCTGGGATCCCGTCGCGGGCCAGTTCGGCGCGCTGCCGTTCATCTGGGGCACGCTCTACTCGTCGCTGCTGGCGCTCGCCATCGCAACGCCGATCGCGCTTGGGATCGCGGTCTTCATCTCCGAGCTCTGCCCCAACTGGCTGCGGCAGCCGCTGGTGTTTCTGACCGAGCTGCTCGCCGCGATCCCGTCGATTGTCTATGGGCTCTGGGGCATTTTCGTCCTCGTCCCCGCCGTTCGGGCGTTTGAAACCTCGATGCCGTCGGCCTTGCGGCAGCTGCCCATGTTCAGCGGGCCGCCGCTCGGCGTGGGGATGCTCGCCGCCGGTGTGATCCTGGCGATCATGGTCATTCCGTTCACGTCATCGGTCGCGCGTGAAGTGCTGAAGTCGGTGCCCGCCGCGCAGCGCGAAGGCGCGTACGCGCTCGGCGCCACGCGGTTCGAAGCGATTCGCGCGGCAGTCTATTTCGCCCGGACCGGAATCATCGGCGCCGTCATGCTCGGCTTCGGCCGCGCGCTCGGCGAAACGATGGCCGTCACGATGGTGATCGGCAACAACCCGAAGATCTCGGCATCGCTCTTCGCGCCGCAGTACACGATGGCCGCCGTGCTGGCCAACGAATTCACGGAAGCGGACACCGAGCTGTACCTCAACGCGCTCATTGAAATCGGCCTCGTCCTGTTCGTGATCACGCTCGTGGTGAATTCGCTGTCGCGTCTGCTGATCTGGAGCATGGCGCGCCCGGCGCGCCAGGACGCGGCGGCCGTGGTCGTACCGGCGGCGGAGTCGGCGGCATGACCGGCATGATTAGTACGGGCGGACGCAAGGTGATGTCCTCGCTGTTCGTGGCGCTCTGCACGCTCTCGGTGCTGATCGCGCTCGTGCCGCTGGCGTTCGTCCTGTTCTTCGTCATCAGCGAGGGCGTGCAGGCGCTCAACTTCGACTTCTTCACCAAGATGCCGAAGCCCGTCGGCGAGACCGGCGGCGGCATGGCGAATGCCATTGTTGGCACGCTGATGGTGACGGGCCTGGGGTCGATGTTCGCCATCCCCATCGGCATCATGAGCGGTGTTTACATGTCTGAGTACGCCGGCACGCGGTTCGCGTCCCTGGTGCGATTCGCCGCCGACACGCTGAACGGCGTGCCGTCGATCGTCATCGGCGTGTTCGTCTATGGGATCGCCGTGCTGCCGTTCAAGCAGTTCAGCGCGCTGGCGGGCGGGCTCGCCCTCGGCGTGATGATGATCCCGATCATCGCGCGGACGACGGAGGAGCTGCTGCTGCTCGTGCCGGGGACCATGCGGGAAGGAGCGCTGGCTCTGGGCGCCACGCACGCGCGCGCCGTGTTCAGCGTCGTCCTGCCGGCCGCGCTTCCGGGCATCGTGACGGGCGTCGTGCTCGCGCTGGCGCGGATCGCCGGCGAGACCGCGCCGTTGCTGTTCACCGCGTTCAGCAACCGCTATTTCACGACGAGCCTCAGGCAGCCAATCGGCACGCTGACGGTCATGGTCTTCACCTACGCCATCTCCCCGTACAAGGACTGGCATCGTCAGGCCTGGGCCGGCGCCCTGGTCCTCGTGTCGATCGTCCTGCTGTGCTCCCTCCTGGCGCGCTTCGCCACGCGCAAGATCGAAGGCCTCCACTCCAATTAATTGCTACGGCCGCGGCGAGAATCCGACGGTGAACGTGAGCGAGACGCTGCGTCCCGCCATGATCGTCAGCACGTCGCCGGGCGCCGGCGCGGACGTCTTCGTCCCCGCCGGGTTGACGCCCGTGATGTAGTGCCTGTCGAACAGATTGTTGACGCTCAGCCGGACCTTGCTCTGCGAGAAGGGCGTCGATCCTCTCAGCGTGTAATTGACGAACAGATTCGTGATGTTGAACGGATCGATGGGGACGGCTTCGTGTGTGTCGCCGTTGTCGTTGAACATCGTCCCGATCCGTTTGTTGTAGAAGCCGATGCCCCAGTTCGCCCGCTGGAGGTTCAGTCCCACCGTTTCCGTGTCTTCCGGCGCGTTCTGACTCCAGAGGCCGGTGTCGGTGTACCTGGCGCTGCCGGTCGTGCCGTTGAGATAGAGACTCAGCCCACCGCCCACCAGGATCGTGCTCTCGGCCTCGATCCCCTTGGTGACTTCCGTCCCGCTCACGTAGTACACCGGCTCGCCCGACACCTGATCGATCGTCGACGAGTAGTCGTTCTCAAAATTGATGCGGTAGACGTCCACGTCGAGCGCCAGCCTACCCGACTTGTACACCGTTCCCGCCTGATACGTGTCCGTCAGCGTCGGGTTGGGCAGGGTCTGCACGGCCGCGTTCTTCACGTCGAAGACGCTGGTCGGCGGGATGTTCTGGCCTTTCCCGTACTGCGCGTACGCCGACCAGTTCGACTTCAGCATGTAGTGGGCGTCGAGCGACGGCAGCCACGACGTGTACGTCGCGGCATGCGAGACGCTCGCCGCGCCGCCGAGATTCCCGACCGTCTTGCCGTTGTCGGCGAACTGCGTAAAGTCCTGCTTGTAGTAGGCGAGCTTGAGGCCGGGCGTGATTCTCAGGTTCTGCGTGACCCGCAGTTCGTACTCGGCGTACGGCTGCAGCGTCGTCGTCGTGAACTTCTCGTGGAAGTTCGGCAGAGCGGCGTCAACCCAGGTCCGCGGATCGGACGGCGCCTGATACCGATCGGTGTACGCCAGTTCGGACCAGAGGCCCGTGCGGAACACGCCGTATGGCGACACCTGGCTCAGCGGCGCCAGGTTGCCGTACTTGCGATAGCTGTTGAGCTTGTCGGTCGCGCTCGTCGTCGATATCGCCGTGAGGCTGTTGTAGTTTTGCTTGTTGTCGTAGCTCAGCGTGTAGACCTTGTCCTCGAACGACCAGCCGCTGCCGAGGTTCGACTTGACGCCGACGTACTCGAAGTCTGTGGGGATGTGGTAGAAGTTGTAGCCGTAATACAGCGGCGACGACGGATCGCCAGTCATCAGGAAATTGTCGCCGAACTGCGCCACCTGCGCGCGCGTCGCGCCCTTCTGGTTCGGCGTGTTGCTCTTGACGTCGATGTACGAGCCGAACGCGGTCAGCACCGTGTGGTCAGACAGGCTGTACTGATACTTCCCCGACACCGCATCGCGCTTCTGAAAGTTGAACGTCTGATAGCCGTCCGAGTTCATCTCGTGCGCGTCCAGGAGGAAGCGCGAGCGGCCGTCGGGGCCGAACGTGCCCGAATCGAAATCGACGTCGAACAGCTTCGTCGAGTAGGAGCCGAACGACGCGGACAGGTTCGTGCGCGGCGCCGATCCCGGAGTGCGGGACATCAGGTTGACGGATCCGCCGAACGTGGACGGCCCAATCGACGAGGCCGACCCCGGGCTGCGATCGAAGACCGTCGCGCCGAGGAACTGCGCCGGGAAGAACGCCCACGAGTGGTGCGTCGGATCGTTCGTGTCGTTGAAGGGCAGCCCGTCGAACGTCATGCTGTAGTAGCCGTCCTTGAAGCCGCGGAAGAACGTCTTCGTATCGCCGAGGCCGACGCCGTTCGGGCTGACGCTGAAGGTGCCGGGCGCCATCTGAATCACCTGGCTGTAATCCGCGATCGGCGACGTGAAGTTCTGGATGAATTCGCCGCTGATCATCGACTGCGCGGAGCGCGCCGTCAACGATCCCTGCGAGACCGCCGTCTGCGCCGCGGCCGGCAGCGCGGCCGAGACCGTCACTGCTTCGCTCACGCCGGCGACAGCAAGGGCGACCGAGACGTTCTCCGTCTTTCCGGCCACGAGCTGCACGTTCGCACGACGCGTCTGAATGAAGCCTGATGCGGTGACCTCGACGACGTAGGCGCCGGCAGGAATGCCGTCCACGGAAAACCGGCCCGTCCCGTCGGTCGAGATGGCCCTGACGAAACCGGTCGCGTCGCTTCTGAGGACGACGGCCGCATTGGGGATCGCGTTGCCGTCGGGATCGAGCACGATGCCGGTCAGCGTCGCGGAGCCCGGCTGCGCGTGCAGCGGTGTGAGCGCGGATAAGAGTAACGCGACGGACAGAGCCAACAGCCAGCCGCCAAACCGACGTCCCAGATGAACCATCGTAGCCTCATACGCTGGAATGCAGCGAAACAGAGGCGACGATACCGGCCGGCTGTGCAGCCGATGTGAAAGGGACGTAAATTCGGTGTGTACCTACGCGGAACTTACGGCCGCCGCGGGAATTGATCCGGATTGTTGGTGAAGAGCGCGTCGATGCCGAGCGTGTAGAGGAAGTGCGACATCTCGTCGCGGACGGTGGGGAAGGTCGTCTTCTCGGACGCGCTGAACGTCCATGAGGTGACGGTCAGCTTGACCGCGTGCGCGCGGCGGACCATGTCGGGATGCTTCGCGATCAGCGCTTTCTCCGGCGCGATGCCCGTCGCGAATGTCGCCAGCGCCTTCAGCCGCGCGTCGGTCAGGTCGGCGTCGCTCGACGTCAGGAAGACGCGCGGGATCGTCGGCAGATCGATCGCCACCCGACGGATCGCCTCTTCGTCGAACGATTGAATGATGACCGGCGTCGTCCTGAGCGACTCGGGCGTCTCGAGGCCGTTCTTGCGAATCAGGTCCACGAACAGCTTGACCTGATCGACCTTGCGCGATTTGTACAGCTGCGGCGACTTCAGCTCCGGGTAGAGCCCGGCGTGGCCGCGCACCAGATCGATCATCTCCTGGAACGTGACGATGCGCTCGCCGGCGAACTTCGGGTCGCGCCATTTCCCGGCGTCGAGGCGCTTCAGTTCGTCGATCGTGAAGTCGTTGGCGAGCCAGCGCTTGCCGTTGCCGCGCGCGCGGCCCGGCACGTTCGTCGACGGCCGATCGGGAAAGACGCCGGCGACGTTCGTCGTGCGCTCGAGCGTGTCGTCGTGGAGGCAGATGAGGACGTTGTCCTTGCTGACGGCAAGATCCGGCTCGACGAAATCCGCCTTCTGTTCCATCGCGAGGCGATAGGAGGCGAGCGTGTGTTCCGGCGCGTAGCCCGACGCGCCGCGATGAGCGATGGCCTGCTTCGCGGTCTGCGCCTGCAGCGTGGGCCGCACCAGCGCCACGCAGGCGAAGACGGACGCGAGGGCGTACGACAGTCGAAGGATGTGTGTCACAGCGTGCGGATTATAGCCCGCGTGCGAGATCGTGGCTGTAAACAAACCGTTGCACGCGACGCCGGATCTCGTCGCGAATCGTCCGCACGAGCTCGATCGGCTGATGCGCCGGATCGACCAGCGCCCAGTCGTCGCGCGCGACGCCGGGGACAACGGGGCACTCGTCACCGCAGCCCATGGTGATCAACCACTGCGCGTGCGCCGCGATCGTCGGCGTCAGCAGTTGCGGCGTGGCGCCGGACACATCGATCCCGACTTCCTGCATCGCGTCGGCGACGAGGGGATGGACGCGATCGGCGGGCTGCGTGCCGGCCGAGATCGCGCGCGCCTTCACAGGATCGGCGGCGGCGTTGAAGAACGCCGCCGCCATCTGCGATCGCCCGGCGTTGTGCACGCAGGCGAAGACGACCGTCACCATCAGGCGCAGCACTCCGGTCCGCAGCAGGGCTTTGCTCCCTGGGTCGCCTGGGCCTGCGCCGCGGGCTTCGTCGCACGGATGAACGCGCTGGCGAACTTGCCCTCGACCTGCGGCGCCATCGCGTCCACATCGATGCCGCTGCCCGTCAGAAACTCGCGCGCATCGTCCACGCGATAGATGCGCCACGGTTCGACGTCCACGTCGCCGAAGCCGGCTGTCGTGAGCTTGCTGCGGAACTCGTCCGCGCCCAGCGCGCCTGCGATGCATCCGACCCACAGCTCCATGTTCCGCCGCACTTCAGCGGGCACGTCGCCGAGCACCACGACGTCGGACACCGCGAAGCGCCCGCCCGGCTTCAGCACGCGGAAGGCCTCGCGCAGGACGGCGTCCTTGTCGCCGGACAAGTTGATCACGCAGTTGGAGATGATGACGTCGACGGAATGATCCGGCAGGGGAATCGACTCGATCGTGCCCTTCAGGAACTCGACGTTGGTGGCGCCGGCCTTGCGCTGATTTTCACGGGCGAGGGCAAGCATCTCGTCCGTCATGTCCAGACCGTACGCCTTGCCGGTCGGACCGACGCGCTTGGCCGTGAGCAGCACGTCGATGCCGCCGCCCGAGCCAAGGTCGAGCACCGTGTCGCCGGGTTTCAGCGGCAGCAGGGCGGTCGGGTTGCCGCACCCGAGCGACGCGGCGACCGCGCCGGCCGGCAGGCCGCTGGTTTCCGCATCTGAATAAAGGTTCGACGTGATCGGGTCTCCGCAGCCACAAGCCGCGGGGCCGCAGCACCCGACCTTGGCCGGCTCTGTCGTGGACTGCTGGACGGCGGCGGCGATGGCGCCGTATTTCTCGCGGACGGCTTGGTGAAGGTCGGACATGGCGGCTCCTCCGGATATTCCAGTATTCGCTCATGCGAATATATACAGGCTATCCGGCTCGTGCTATATTTGTCAAGGCGAATATATGACTAAGTCGGTGTCCGCGATGGAAACCCTGTTCAAGGCCCTGGCCGACGGCACCCGCCTCCGCATTGTCGGCCTGCTGCTGACGGGCGAAGTCTGCGTCTGCCACATCCACGAGAGCCTGAAGATTCCGCAGCCGAAAGCGTCGCGGCATCTCGCGTACCTGCGGAAGTCCGGGCTCGTCGAGGCCCGCCGCGACGGGTTGTGGGTGCACTACCGCCTCGCGACGCACTCCGACGCGGTCCTCGCGGTGTTGTCCGGCGCGGTGAAGCACGCGCTCACGCACGCGGACGTGGTGCGCCGTGACGCCGAGCGGCTCCATAAGAAGACCGGCTGTTGCCTGCCCGCTTCCGACCACGCGGCCGGTTTGCCGTGCTGCAGTGGGAAAGCGGCGCCAAATGCACAAACTCCTGCGTGACACGCGATAATGGACGCATGAGCCCGAGTGGCGTCTCGCAGGCGTCGGCCGCCGAGGATCAGGCCCGCGCCGCGTTCTTGCAGAAATATCCGGAATTCGAACGCACCGCCCGCATCGACGCGCTCCGCGCGTCGGATTACGGCCGGCTGGACGCGCAGGGCCAGATCTACCTCGACTACACCGGCGGCAGCCTGTACGGCGAGTCGCAGGTGCGCGAGCACAGCAATCTGCTGACGCGTCACGTCTTCAGCAATCCGCACTCTGCCAACCTCACGTCGGCCGCAACGACTGATCTGGTGGAACGCGCCAGGCGCGCCGTTCTGCAGTACGTCAACGCGCCGCCCGGCGAGTACGTCGCGGTGTTCACGCTGAACGCGACCGGGGCGTTGAAGCACGTCGGCGAATCGTACACGTTCGCCCCGGGCGGCCGGTACCTGCTGACGGCGGACAATCACAACTCGGTGAACGGCATCCGCGAGTTTGCGCGGGCGAAGGGCGCGGCCGTCGACTACGCGCCGTTGACGATGCCCGACCTGCGCATCGACGAGCCGCGGCTGAGCGCGCTGCTGGATAAGCTAGACAGGGCCGATCGCACGGCGTCCAACCTGTTCGCATTTCCCGCGCAGTCGAACTTCTCCGGCGTCAAGCATCCGCTCGAGCTGGTCGAGCGCGCGCACGCAAAGGGCTGGGATGTCCTGCTCGACGCCGCCGCGTTCGTCCCGACGAACCGTCTCGATCTTTCCGTCGTCCGGCCCGAGTTTGTGAGCCTCTCGTTCTACAAGATGTTCGGGTACCCGACGGGCGTGGGCTGTCTGCTGATCCGGTCGCTCGCGTTGCGGAAGCTGGCGCGGCCGTGGTACGCGGGCGGCACCGTCAACTTCGCGACCGTGCGGGGGCACGCGCACGTGCTCGCGCCACGCGAAGCCGGTTTCGAGGACGGCACGCTGAGCTATCTCAGCATCCCGGCGGTGGAGATCGGGCTGCGGCATTTGGAGTCCATCGGCATCGACATCATTCAGACGCGCGTCCGCTGTCTGACCGGCTGGCTGCTCGAACGCCTGCTCGCGCTTCAGCACAGCAACGGCCGCCACATGGCGCGCATCTACGGGCCCGCGGACACGACGATGCGCGGCGGCACGATCGCGCTGAACCTCTACGATCCGGACGGCCATCTGCTCGACTATCGTCGCGTGGAGGAGCTCGCCAGCGTGCAGGGGATCTCGCTGCGGACGGGCTGCTTCTGCAATCCCGGCGCGGGCGAAACCGCCGAAGCCCTGACGGACGAAGACATGCGCGCGGGGATCGATGCGGGCGACGGCATCACGCTGACCCGGTTCCGGGAGCTGATGCAGCAGCGGGGCGGCAAGAGCGCGGGCGCCATCCGCGTCTCGCTGGGGCTGGTGAGCAACTTCGCCGACGTCCACCGCTTCGTGACGTTCGCCGAGAGCTTTCGAGATCAGACGCGTCTGGCGATCGGCGAAATCACATTCGACATCGACTCCTGCCGCGTGATGCGCGACGGCAGCTGATCCACGCCGAAAATAGAAAAGGCGCAGCTGGACCATGCGTCCCGGCCGCGCCTTTCCGCCTTGCTATGCTCGTGACTTAAAAATTGACTCTGAGCGCGAACTGAATCTGGCGGCTCGTGCCGAGACCGACCGTGCGTCCCACCGTGCTCTGAATCGTGCCGAAGCTGCCGGCCGCTGCGGACGTAAACGGCTGACCGGGCTGCAGCTTGTTGGCTTCGTTCGTCGCGTTCGACGGCAGCACATTGGCGAGTGAGGCCGCCGGATTCGAGAAGTTCGCCGTGTCGAACAGGTTGAACACTTCCATCCGGAACTCGACGTTGCGCGTAATGGCGAACGGGAAGTGCTTGGCGATCACCAGGTCGATCTGGCTGAAGCCGGGCCCGTGCAGCGACCCGCGTTCGAGATTGCCGAACGTCCCGGGCTTGGGCGTTGTGAACGCCGCCGGGTTGAGGAAGATGACGCCGTTGGTCTGGATGTAGGGATCCACGCCGGGGACGATGTCCGGCCGACGCACGTTGCGTGAGTTGCCGCCCCCGGGCGTGTTGACCACCGCCGTGCGGCCCGCCGCGGGGTTCAGAAAGACGTTGCCGGCCGCGTCCGTGTAGACGATGTCCGGCCGCGTGATGCGCACGTCAATCGGCAGTCCGCTCCGGACGTTGGCAATCGCGCCGACGTCCCAGCCGCCCATGATCGCGTCGGCGACGCCGCTGGCCGTGTGCTTCCGGCCGCTGCCGTACGGGATCGAATACAGGGCGCTGACGTTGAAGGTGTGGCGGACGTCGAAGCTGTTGTACCCGAGGTCGTAGTCGAACTGGCCGCGCGCGCGCGCGTTGTTGGCCGCCGTCAGCGCTTCGTTCGATCCGCTCGTATTTCCGTAGCTGCGCGAGAGCGTGTACTGCGCGTTCAGCGACAGGCCCCGGACCGACCGGCGGGACAGGCCGAGCTGGAGCGCGTTGTAGTTGTCGGTGCCCCCGCTCGTCTTGTAGTCGATCTCGGCGAATGGGTTCTGAACGGCCGAGGGGTTGCCGGCCGCGTCGCGCGCCGTGATGATCGAGAATTCCCGCACGACCGTCGCCGCGTTCGCCGGGTTCGCGTTCGTGTAGACCCCGGTAATCCTGTTCGCGACGCTGCGCAGGAAAAGGTTGCGCCCCTGCGAGCCGACGTACGCTGCCGTCGCCGCCATGTTGTTGCCCAGATCCCGCTGGAGCGAGGCCGTGTACTGGTAGATGCGCTCGGGGATTTCGTAGTCGTTCGCGAAAGCGCGCGGCTGGTACTGGCGGTTGTTCGGATTGTTGACGAAGTTCGCGACCGCCGCGGCCGGATCGAGCGGGAAGGCCAGCGTGCCCGTCGAAAGGGTCGTGCTGATCCGATCCGAGTCCGCGACCGGCTGGATCTGGTCTTCCAGCTGACCAGGGCCGACGAACAGCCCGGCGCCGCCGCGGAGAATGGTCTTGTCGTTCAGCGAATAAGTCATCCCGATGCGCGGCTGAAGGTTCGTCTTGGTCGATTCATAGAGCGGGGTCGTCGGCGGGTCGATCGTGCCGGTGTCGATGTTGAACTTGACCTCGAGGTTGTTCGCCTCGGTCATCGGCGTGTAGTAATCGTAACGCACGCCGTAGTTCAACGTGAACTTCGGGCCCACGTGCCATTCGTCCTGCGCGTACGCGATATAGAAGGTCGACCGCAGATGGCGCTCGCCGGTGGCGCCGCCATTGAACACGCTCGGCGCGCTCTCGTCGCCCAGGTACTGGATCGTCGACGCCTGGTTGGCGAGGAACGACGTCAGGTTCGTAAACGAGTAGGTGATGCCGCCCAGCCGGTCGGTCGTCATGCGGACCGGGCGGACTTCGCCGCCCACTTTTATCAGATGGTCGCCGCGCACCGAGCTCAACGAGTCGATGAACGACACCGTGTACGGGTCGTACGGCTGCGAACGGCCGTTCTGCGCGCTGTTGGCGCGAATGAGGCCGCCGGGCACCGTGATGCCCGAGTTGGCGCCCTGGCCGGCGATGCCGGTGTTGGCCACCGAGCCGCTCATGTTGATGACGAAGCTCGAGAAGTCGATACCGTTGACGACCGGGGCGATGCCCACCAGACTGGTTTTCGCGGCGTTGTACCCGATCTTGATTTCATTCGTCGTGCGATCCGACAGGATGCCCTGCAGATTGAACACGGCGTTGGTCGGGTCGGCCGTCGTGTGGATGATCTGCCCCGACACGCTGTTCGGCTGGTCGCTCGCGCCATGGTCGCGGAAGAAGCGGAGGTAGCTGGACCACTTGGGACTGAACCGGACGTCGAAGCGCCCGCTGTAGGCGGTCTCCGTCACGGTCTGAGGCGTCTGAAGCTGCGCGATGTCAAAGTCGGGATTGGTCGACTTGCCGGTCAGGATGACCGCGTCCGGGCTGAGGAAGCCGGGACGCAGCGCGGCAACCGCGGGCACGGCGCGCGCCCACGCGCTCGCGCTCGGGGCCGCTTCGACGATGTTGATGCCGGCGTTCAGCCGATAACGCTCGAAGCTGCCGAAGAAAAACGCCCGGTCCTTCGCGAGCGGGCCGCCCGCGGACCCGCCGAACTGATCCTGCTCGAGGAGCGACTTGGGCAGTCCGGCGAACGTGTCGAAGTAGTTCGGTGCGTCGAATTTGTCGCGGCGGGCGTATTCGAACGTTGCGCCGTGAACGGCGTTGCTGCCCGACTTGGTGATGACGCTCACCTGGCCACCGCTCCCGGTGCCGTACTCGGCCGGGTACGCGCTCGACTCGACGCGGAATTCCTGGATGTTCTCAAGGCTCGCCTGCAGCTTGAAGGGCGTCGCGATCTCGCCGTTGAGGTTGCCCGGCGCCGCGTCGATGATGGCCGACCCCTCGATGCCGTCGTAACGGATCGCGTTCTGCTCGACTGCGCGGCCCGAGAAGCGGATGTCCTGCCACGTGCCGGTGCCGGCGTTCTGCGATCCCGGCGCCTGCAGCATCAACTGCGACATCTGCCGTCCGTTGACCGGCAGGTTGTCGACTTCGCGCGGGCTGACGTTGACGCCGATTCGCGACGAACTCAGATCGAGAATGGGCGACGAACCGACGACCGTGATCGCTTCCTGGATGCCGGCCGGCTTCAGCTCGAAATCGATGGTCAGTTCCTGCCCGACGTTGAGGGGCATGGCCGTGTATTCGATGGGCGCGAAGCCCGGGCGCTCGACTCGCACCGTGTACGTGGACGGCTTCAGCTGGGTGACGAGGAAATAGCCCTTCTCGTTGGTGAGCGTCGTGCGTTCGTCGCCAGTCCGCTCGTTCTTGATCTTGACGGTCGCGCCCGCCGCGAACGCGTTGCTCGAGTCACGGACGGTCCCGTTGAAGCGTCCCTGATCGACCTGCGCGAACGCGGACGGCGCGAGCGTCGTGAGCACCGCGACCGCAGCCAGAAAAGTACGAACCTTCATCATGCCTCCTCCAAAACGTTCGAGGAAGACTACCGGGCGCGCGTGATCGCGGCGTGACGGAGCGGTTACAGCGGCGTTAACAGTCGCGCGTGTAACGGGCGTGTAAACTGAAGTCTGCTACAATCCTGCGGCTTGTGCTTCGACGGGACGAAGCACGTTTGGGGGCGACGTGGCGTTCAGGCTGCTTCCGCGTGAGGAAAAGTTCTACACCGATTTCGAGGCGCTCGCCGACGAGCTGAAGCGCGGCGCGCGCCTGCTCGAGGAGATGCTCGCGCCGGATCGGCCCACGTGGGACAAAGCCGACGAAATCAAGGAAGTCGAGCACAAGTGCGACTTCCTGACGCACGAGATCCTCCAGCGCCTGAACCGGACGTTCGTCACGCCGCTCGATCGCGAGGACATCCACGCGCTGGCGCGCTCGCTCGACGACGTGATGGACGCCATCGACGCGTCGGCGACGCTCATCCGCCTCTACCGGCTCGACAGCGTCCGCTCCGGCGCGCGCGAGCTCGCGCACATCATCACGCTGTGCGCCGACGGCGTCCGCCTGGCGCTCGGCGCCCTGCAGCAGCACACCGGCTTCACGTCGCACGCCGTCGAAATCAACCGGCTCGAGAACGAGGCGGACCGCATCCACCAGCAGGCCGTCAGCCGGTTGTTCGACGACGAGCGCGATCCGATCATGGTGATGAAGTGGAAGGAGACGCTCGACTTCCTCGAGGACGCCACCGACCGCTGTGAAGACGTCGCCAACGTGCTCGAAGGCGTCATGGTCAAGCACGGTTAGCCGTTCATGCTGACCGTTGTCGTCGCGCTGATCTGCGTCGCGCTCGTCTTCGACTACATCAACGGCTTTCACGACGCCGCCAATTCCATCGCGACGGTGGTGTCGACGCGCGTGTTGTCGCCGGGGCGCGCCGTCATCTGGGCCGCCTTCTTCAACTTCGTCGCCGCGTTCGTCTTCGGCACCGCGGTCGCGAAGACCGTCGGCGCCGGGATGGTGGACATCAAGATCGTCACGTTCTCGGTGATCTTCGGCGGGCTGATCGGCGCGATCGTCTGGGATCTGATCACCTGGTACTTCGGTCTGCCCACGAGCTCGTCGCACGCGCTCGTCGGCGGGTATGCCGGCGCCGCCGTCGCGAAAGCCGGCTTCGCCGCGATCATCGTCAGCGGGTGGACGAAGACGATCCTGTTCATCTTTCTGTCCCCGCTCATCGGCATCGCGGCCGGGTTCGGGCTGATGGTCGGCATCCAATGGATGTTCCGCTGGACGCCGCCCTCGCGCGTCGACCGCTGGTTCCGCCGTCTGCAGCTCCTGTCGGCGGCGTTCTTCAGCCTCAATCACGGCGCCAACGACGCGCAGAAAACGATGGGCATCATCGCCGGCGTGCTGTACGCGGCGCATTACATCGATTCGTTCTACATTCCGTTCTGGGTGATTCTCATCGCGCACACGGCGATTGGGCTGGGCACGCTCGCCGGCGGCTGGCGCATCATCCACACGATGGGCTCGAAGATCACGAAGCTCCAGCCGGTGGGCGGCTTCGCCGCAGAGACCGGGGCCGCCATCGCGCTGCTCATCGCCACGCAGACGGGCGTACCGGTCAGCACGACGCACGCGATCACCGGCGCGATTGTCGGCGTGGGCGCCACGCGCCGGTTGTCCGCCGTGCGCTGGGGCGTCGCGCGCCGGATTGTGTGGGCGTGGATCCTGACGATTCCGGCCGCGTTCACGATCGCCGCCGCCGCCTATACGTTATTGAGATTGGGCGGCGCGCAATGAGAACGGCGCTGGCGGTCGCACTCCTCGCGGTCGTTGCGGCGCCGGCGTCGGCGCAGCCGAAGACACCGCTCGCCCAGCTCGAGTTCCTGGCGGGCGAGTGGGAGGCGATCGCGGCCGCGCCCGGCGAATCGGGTGGCTTCGGGTTCGCCTTCGCCGCCCAGGGCCGCGTGCTCGTCCGGACGAATCATGCCGAATACGCGGCGAGTGACCGCGGACCGGCGTCGCGCCACGACGATCTGATGGTCGTCTACGCCGAGGGCGGCGTCATCAAGGCCGACTACTTCGACAATGAAGATCACGTCATCCGCTACACGGCGCAGGTCCGCGGCGCCCGCGACGTCGTGTTCGCCTCCGACGTCACGGCCGGGGAGCCCCGCTATCGCCTCTCGTACTCGATGGGCGACGACGGTCTCCTGAAAGGTCAGTTCGAGATCGCGCCGCCCGGCGAGCCCGACGCCTTCAAGCCCTACCTCGCCTGGACGTCGCGCAAGCGGCGCTGACGTGTTCGAGTCCGCGCTCCTCGTCGTCGCCGCGGCGAGCGGAGCGATTGCCGCCGTGACCGGCTTCGGCATCGGCAGCGTGCTGACGCCGTTTCTCGCGCTGCACGCCGGCACCAAGACCGCCGTCGCCGCCGTGTCGGTGCCTCACCTGATCGGGACCGCGCTCCGGTTCTGGCGCCTGCGCGCGAACGTCGACCGCGGTGTCCTGTGGCATTTCGGCCTGATGAGCGCGGCCGGCGGACTCGGCGGCGCGCTGCTCCACTCGTCTCTCGCGAGCCCCGCGCTCACCATCGTCTTCGGCGCGCTGCTCGTCTTCGCCGGCGCGTCGCACGTCACCGGCTTTGCACGCCGCCTGCGGTTTCATGGCAGCGTGGCCTGGGTCGCCGGCGCCGCGTCCGGTTTCTTCGGCGGCCTCGTCGGCAACCAGGGCGGCATCCGGTCGGCCGCGATGCTGGGGTTCGGATTACGGAAAGAGGCGTTCGTCGGAACCGCCACCGCGATCGCGCTGCTCGTGGACGGCGCGCGCATGCCGGTCTACGTGGCGGTGGAGTGGCGCCAGGTCGCCGCGATCTGGACGCTCGTGCTGGTTGCGACCGCCGGCGTCCTGGGAGGGACACTGGCCGGCGAGCGCCTGCTGTCGCGCGTGCCCGAGCGCCACTTCCGGCAGGTCGTCGGGATGACCATCCTGCTCCTCGGCCTCGTCACGCTGGCTGGCCCGTCGACCGCCGGCCTCATTCCCTGAGTTGACACGCCCATTGCGCTGCGCATAGCATCTCAAAGTATTGTGGATCGATATCGATGAACGATATCGATCGGCGAGTCCTGATGTCCGTTGATCACAAGAACCTGTACGTCGGCTTGATCCGGCTGCACCTGCTGCATCACGCGGCGCACGAGCCGATCTTCGGCCTCGGGATGATTCACGAGCTGGCGCGCCACGGCTATCGCCTGAGCGCGGGCACGCTCTATCCCATCCTCCATAGCCTCGAAGCCGGCGGGTACCTGAAAGCCAGCGAACAACTCGTCGAGGGCCGCCACCGCAAGGTCTACCGCGCCACCGCTACCGGACGCCGCGCGCTGCGCGAGGCCAAGGCCAAGGTCAAGGAGCTGTTCGGCGAGATGTTCGAGGACGAGTGATGCGGCGGACCTTGGCGGTCTTCGTGCTATTCGCGCTCGCGGCTCGCGCGTCGGCGCAGACGCCGCAGACGTTCACCCTGGAACGAGCGCTGCAATACGCCGGCGATCACTACCCTGCGATCCGTGCGGCGCTCGAAGAGGTCAACGTCACCTCGGCCGAGGCGCGCGTGGCACGTGCAGCCCCTCTGCCGCGGCTTGACGCCATCTGGCAGTCGAACCGCGCGACGGCGAACAACATCTTTGGTCAGGTCCTGCCGCAATCCGTGATTCCAGCAATGTCCGGCCCCGTGCTGCCGTCGGCGTCCGCCGACAGCGTGTGGAGCAGCGCGACGGGCGCGCTCTTCTCATGGGAGCCGTTCGATTTCGGCCTGCGCGACGCGGCGATCGCCGAGGCGGACGCCGCCGTGACGCGCGCCCGCGCCGGAGAAGCGCTGACGCGTCTCGGCGTGCAGGCGGCCGTCGGCGGCGCCTTCCTGGGCGTGGTCGCCGCCCAGCGCGCCGTGGTCGCCGCGCAGGCGGATCTCGATCGCCGCGACGTGCTCGCGCGAATCGTTCACGCGCTCGTCGACAACGAGCTACGGCCGGGCGCCGATGCGTCCCGCGCGGACGCCGAACGTGCAGCCGCGCGCACGCGCCTGATCAAGGCGCAGGAGACGCTGACGCTGGCGCAGACGACGACCGTGCGTGTGCTGGGACTTTCTGCACAGGCGACGATGCCGGTGACGATCGACGCCGCGAATCTCCTCACGCAGGTCCCGGCGGCTGACGTGGCCGCCGAGGCCGCCACGGCGCATCCGCTCGCACAGGTCCATCAGGCCGCCATCGACGTGGCGCGCGCGCAGGAAGACGTGCTCGCGCGCACCGATCGTCCGCGCGTGTACCTGCAGTCGAGCGTGTTCGCGCGCGGCGGCGGCGCCAATCCGAGCGGTGTGCTCGACGGCGGACTCGGCGGCCTCGGCCTCGATCGCGCCAACTGGGCGGCTGGCATTCAGATCCAGTTTCCGAACCTGTTCGATTTTTCAAGCCTGCGCGCGCGTCGGGCCGGTGCTGCCGCGTCCGAGCGCGCGGAGGCCGCGCGGTACGACGAGGCGATCCTGACGATCGGCAGTCAGCAGCAGGCGGCGCTGGCCATGGTGCAGGCGGCCCGCGCGGTGGCGGCGAACACGCCCGTCCAGCTCGCCGCCGCGCGGCAGAGCGAAGCACAGGCCCGCGCCCGCTACCAGGCGGGCCTGACGAACATCGTCGACGTCGCGGACGCGCAGAGCCTGCTCGCGCAGTCCGACGTCCAGGATCAGCTCGCGCGCGTGGACGTGTGGCGCGCGCGGCTCGCGGAGGCCGTCGCGCGCGGGAGCCTCGCGCCGTTTCTGACGCTCGTGCATCCGTAACGTCGATTCGAGAGAGCCCGTTGCCCCATGTGGTTGATTCGCGTCTCGCTTCGCCGCCCCATCACGATCCTCGTCGCCGTGATCGCCATCGCGTTGACGGCGGTCTTCGCCATCAGCCGGATGCGCGCGGACATCTTTCCCGATCTGGATCTGCCCGTCATCTACGTCGCGCAGCCCTACGGCGGCATGAGCCCGGCGCAGATGGAGGGGTACATCACGTACTACTACGAGTACCATTTTCTGTACGTCAACGGGATTGAGAGTGTCGAGTCGAAGTCGATCCAAAACACCAGCCTGTTGAAACTGACGTTCCATCCCGGGACGGATATGGCGCAGGCGCTCGCGCAGACGATCGGTTACGTCAACCGCGCGCACGCGTTCATGCCGCCCGGGACCGTCGGCCCCTTCATCATGCGGTTCGACGCCGGCACGGTGCCCGTCGGCTATCTCGTCTTCTCGAGCCGCACGCGCAGCCTCGGCGAGATTCAGGACCTCGCGCTGAACCGGGTCCGTCCACAGTTCGCGACGCTGCCCGGCCTCACCTCGCCACCGCCGTTCGGGGGCAGCCAGCGGACGATCGTCGTCCGCGTCGATCCCGATCGGTTGCGCGCGTACGGCATGGCGCCGGACGAAGTCATCCGCGCGGTGACGACGGGCAACGTGATCATGCCGTCGGGCAGCGTCAACGTGGACGACCTGACGCGGATCTCGCCGGTGAACTCGGTCGTGTCGAACGTCAACGACCTGCTCGAGCTGCCGATCCGGACGGGCGCCGGGCCGGCGGTGTTCATGCGCGACATTGGGTCGATCAGCGACAGCACCGACATCCCGACCGCGTACGCGCTGGTGAACGGCCGCCGCGCGGTCTACATCCCGGTGACGAAGCGGCCCGACGCGTCGACGCTGACCGTCGTCAGCGAGGTAAAGGCCAATCTCGGCCGATTCCAGGCGCTCGTGCCGGACGACATCGCTGTCTCCTACGAGCTCGACCAGTCGAGGAACGTGTCCGGCGCGCTCCAGGCGGTGGTGCGCGAAGCCGCGCTTGGCGCGCTGCTGACGGGCCTGATGGTCCTGCTGTTCCTCCGCGACTGGCGCAGCTCGACGATCGTCGTCGTCACGATTCCGTTTGCGCTGCTCAGCGCGGTCGTTACGTTGTGGGGCGCCGGGCACACCATCAACATCATGACGCTCGGTGGTCTCGCGCTCGCCGTCGGCATCCTCGTGGACGAAGCGACGGTCGCGATCGAGAACATCCATACACATCTCGCGCGCGGCGCACCGGTGGCGCGGGGCGTGCTCGATGCGAGCCGTGAGGTGATCGGTCCGCGGCTGTTGGCGATGCTGTCGGTCGTCGCCGTCTTCGTGCCGTCGTTCTTCATGACCGGCGTGTCGCGGTCGCTCTTCGTCCCGCTGTCGCTGGCCGTGGGCTTCTCGATGATCGCGTCGTTCTTCCTGTCGAGCTCGCTCGTACCTGTCCTGGCGGTCTGGATGTTGAAAAAGGGTATGACCCCGGTCGGCCAGGGTGTAACCCCGGTCGATCAGGGTATTACCCACGGTCGCCAGGGTATGACCCTCGACTGGGTCGAGCGGCTTCGCGATCGCCTCACCCGCGTCCTTCACGCGCTGTCGCCGGCGCGTGCGCCGCTCGTGATCGCATACATCGCCGTGACCGGCGCCATCGTCGCGCTGCTGGGACCGGCACTCGGACGCGAGATCTTTCCGAGCGGAGGCGCCCATCAGTTCCAGTTGCGATTCCGGGCACCTGCCGGGACGAAGTTCGAATCCACGGAGCGGCTCGCCGGCGACGTGCTCGACGAAATCACGCGGGCGGCCGGGCCGGAGAACGTCGACATCACGCTCGGCTACGTCGGCGTCCAGCCCTCGTCGTATCCGATCAACACGATCTTTCTGTGGACCGGCGGCCCGCACGAAGGCGTGCTGCAGGTGGCGCTCAAGCCCGATGCGCCGATCCGGCTCGACGCGTTCGAAGAGACATTGCGCGGCCGGTTCCGCACGCGCTTTCCCGCGGCGGAGTTCTCGTTCGAGCCTGGGGACATCGTCCACCGCATCATGAACTTCAGCGCCCCGACGCCGGTCGAGGTCGCCGTCGCCGGCCCCGACTTCGCCGCGAGCCGCGCGTTTGCAACCACGGTGCGGAACGAACTCGCGCGGATCCCGGCGCTGCGCGATCTGCAGATCGAACAGACGCTCGAGTACCCCGCGATTCAGGTGAACGTGGACCGGCAGCTCGCAGGACAGCTCGGCGTCACCGTCGATCACGTGGGGCGATCGTTTGCCGCCGCCACCTCGTCCAGCCGGTTCGTGGCGCCGAACTACTGGGCCGACCCGCGCACCGGCATCGCCTTTCAGGTGCAGGTGGAAGTGCCGCAGCCGCGCATGACCAGCCTGGACGATCTGCGCGTCGTTCCGGTGACGGCGGGGCGCACGCCACATCCGTTGCTCGGCGACGTCGCGCGGATTGAGAACGGCACCGTCGTCGGGGAATATGACCGCATCAACGGCCAGCGCCTGGTCACGCTGTCGGCGAACGTGTCGGGCGCCGACCTCGGGCGCGTCGCGGATCGCGTCGATCAGGCGGTCGTGCGGGCGGGCGCGCCGCCGCGCGGCGCCACGGTCAGCGTCCGCGGACAGATCGCCGCGATGCGCGAGACGTTCGCGAATATCGCGGCGGGCCTCGCCGTGGCCGTCGTCGTCATCTTCCTTTTGCTCGCGGCGAACTTCCAATCGCTCCGCCTCGCGTTCGTCGTCGTTTCGACGGTGCCCGCGGTGCTCGCCGGCGTCGCCCTGATGCTCGCGGCGACCGGGACGACGCTGAGCGTGCAGTCGTTCATGGGCGCCATCATGGCGGTCGGCGTCGCCGTCGCCAACGCGATTCTGCTCGTGATGTTTGCCGAGCAGTCACGCCGCCGCGGCGGATCGGCGCTCGACTCAGCGATCGATGCCGCGCGTGTGCGCATGCGCCCCGTACTCATGACGAGTGCGGCGATGATCGCGGGCATGGTGCCCATGGCGCTCGCCGTCGGCGAAGGCGCGGACGCGACTGCGCCGCTCGGGCGCGCGGTCATCGGCGGTCTCGCCGCCGCGACGGTGGCCACGCTGTTCGTGCTGCCCTCGGTGTACTCGCTGGTGCAGCACTCGGCAGGCATCGCATCGGTGTCGCTCGATCCGGATGACGCTGAGAGCGCGCACCGCGCGCAAGGAAGCAAATGAGGATGGGTGAACAGCGTCGCGGGATCATGTCGCTTGTAGGCCGGGTCCTTTCGGACCCGGCACGATCGATCGTCGCGCTCGCACTCGGGCTGACCGCGTGCGGAGGCCGCGCGCCGGCACCGGCCGGGAACCCGCCTCAGGCCGGCCCGCCGACGCTCGACGTCGTCCGGGTCGTCGAGCAGCCCCTGAACGTCATGTTGTCGATGCCCGGCGAACTGGATCCGTACCAGGCGGTCGCGATCTACCCGAAGGTGACGGGTTTCGTGAAAACGATCCGCGTCGATCGCGGATCGCGCGTGCGGACGGGCGACGTCATCGCGCTGCTCGAAGCGCCGGAGCTTCTCTCGCAGCGCGCGGAAGCGCAATCGAAACTCCAGAATGCCGAAGCGCAGCAGGCGGCCGCGCGATCCAGAAAACGACGCCGACGCCAGTACCAGCGAGAAGTTGAACGCGGCCGCTGCGACCCCGGGCGTTGTCGCCGGCAACGATCTCGTGCTGGCGCAGAAGACCCTCGAGGCGAGCCAGAGTCAGGTCGTCGCCGCACAGCGGAACGTCGATGCCGCTCGACAAGCCGTGCAGTCGATCGCCGAGATCGAGGCCTACCTGAAAGTGACCGCGCCGTTCGACGGCGTCGTCACCGAGCGTAACGTCCATCCCGGCGCGCTGGTCGGTCCGGGGAGCGGGCAGTCCGCGGCGCTTCCGATGGTGCGGCTGGTCGAGAACGATCGGTTGCGCCTTGTCGTTGCGGTGCCGGAGAGCGACATCGCCGGAATGACCAGGGGCACCGAGATCTCGTTCGCAGTCCCCGCGTACCCCGCGGAGACATTCTCCGGGAAGATTGCGCGCATCGCGCACACGGTTGACGTGAAGACGCGGACGATGGCCGTCGAGGTGGACGTCATTAATAAGGATGGACGGCTGGCGGCGGGGACGTTCTGTCAGGTGCGCTGGCCCGTCCGGCGGCCCGGGCCGTCACTGCTGGTGCCGAGCGGCAGCGTCGCGAGCACGACGCAGCGGACGTTCGTCGTGCGCGTGCGCAACGGACGCACCGAGTGGGTCGATGTGAAGACCGGGCTCTCCTCGGGTCCGCTGGTCGAAGTCTTCGGCGATCTCGACGCGGGCGACGAAGTTGCGTCGCGGGGCACGGATGAAATGCCGGCGGGCACCCAGGTGCGGGCCACCGAGGTCAAGCCCGCGCCGTCTTCGTAGACCGCCTGTGTAGCGCGAGCCTTAGCTGAACGCACCGAATCTGGCGGTACAATTGCCCGGTGAGTTCGCGCGGGCCTCAACGAGCCGACACTGACATTCACGCCGCGACGAAGCGGTGGCTCGCGAATTGGCGACGCGTTGGTCCCGCGCTGGACGCGGAGCGGTGGAGCCGGTTGGCCGCCATGACCGCACACCAACGGGTGGACATGACGCTTGCCCTGCTCAGCCTCAGGCGGGCCGACCTTCCAGGCGACGACGGCGAGGCCCTCGTCCGCGTCCAGCGCGCGTTCGCCCTATGGCGAAAAAAGCACGTCTGAAAGACCGCACACGCGGGCTGGCCCTTGTCGCGCAGGACATTCTCACGTTCCTCAAACTTCGTGCGCCGGATGGCATACCGATTGACGTGAGCCTGGGCGCCCTCCCGTTCGAGATCGAGGTCCTCGAACGTGCCTCGCCCTGGCGTCTGTCGCCACGGGTCGCGCGATCTTGACCTGACGCGCGTGCGGCACTGGACCCGCGAGTTCGCCAAACTGCTGGAACGCGACGACCTTCTCGACCCCTTCGAAGCCGCTCTGCGCACAGCACGCGGGATGTCGTCTCGCTGAAGCTCGCGCCGTGTCACGCCGAGACTGGTCGTGTTTCCCCGAAGTCAATCCCGGCCCGCGCGAAGGCGGATCAGTTCCCGCGAGCCTTCTTGACCGCCGTAGCCTTGGCGGAGGCGGTTCAGGCGAGCGTCAGGCAAGCGGGAGCGTCACGACGAACCGCGCGCCGCCCTCGGCGCGATTCTCCGCACGCACGGTTCCGCCGTGCAGTTCGACGAGATGCTTCACGATCGCGAGCCCGAGGCCCGTGCCGCCGGGATCACGCGCCCGCGACTTGTCCACGCGGTAGAACCGCTCGAACACGCGCGATAAGTCCTCTTCGGGGATGCCCGGCCCTTCATCAGCCACCGAGAGCGCCACGCGTCCGTCTTCGAGCGCGGCGCCAATGCGGATGACGGTACCTTCGGGCGCGTACGTGATTGCGTTTGCGACGAGATTGCGCAGCGCGTCGTGCAGCTTGGCGGGATCGCCCCGCACGAGATCGGCGGGGGCGGCAACGGCGACCTCGAGCCGCTGGCGCCGCGCGGCGGCCTCGGGCGCCAGATCGGCGACGACGGCATCGGCGAGCCCGCGGGTTTCGCAGGCGGCGAGATCAAGCGTCTCCTGACCGGCGTCGAGACGCGCCAGCCGCAGCAGATCCTTGACGAGCCGCTCCATCCGCTGCGTGTGCCGCGCGATGATCTCGAGAAATGTCTGGCTTTCATCAGCCGTCGCGTCACCTTCCGACAGCGCTTCGACGTAGCCGCGGATCGCGGTCAGCGGCGTCCGCAGCTCGTGCGAAACGTTGGCGACGAAATCGCGGCGGATCTGATCGGCGCGGCGCAGATCGGTGATGTCGTGCAGCACCAGGATCAAACCGTACGCGGCGGCGCCGGACGAGGGGGCCGCGCGCGCGATGATCGTCCGCGCCGGATCGCGCGGCGGCGAGAATTGAAGCGCCTCCGGCGTGCGGCCCGACAGGACCGCCGCCACCAGTTCGACGATCGCCGGCAGCCGGATCGTTTCGACATACGGCCGGCCGATCGCGGGGTCGTCGAGCTTCAGCATCTGCCGCGCGGCGTCGTTGACGAGCTGCAGGCGCCCCTGCGCGTCGACGACGATCACGCCCTCGACCATCCCGGACAGAATCGCTTCCATGCGCGTGCGATCGCGCGCCTGCTCATCGAGCCGCCGTCCCACTTCCTGCACCGACGCGTCCAGCGCCCGCGCCACCGTCCCGAGCTCGTCGTCGCCGAAGCCGAGATGGGGCGGCGTGAGATCGCCGCGCTGATACCGCTCCGCGATGCCGGCGATCAACCGAACGCGCTGGCCGATCCGCGTGGAGAAGACCCAGGCGATCGCGGCGCCGCCGAGCAGCGCGAGCCCGAGCGCGGTCAGCGTTGCCGTGAGTACCGTCTGCAGCTGATGCCGCACGTCGGTCAGCGGCAGCGCGACGCGCACGAAGCCGACGGCGGGATGCCGGACGGGCACGGCGACGTACAGCATGTCGAGCTTGATCGTGTCGCTGAAACGGCGCGAGCGGCCCACGCCGTGTGCGCCCGCCTCGAGGACCTCCGGCCGGCGCCCGTGATTTTCCATCGCCGCCACGTCGTCCAGCGTTTCGAACGAATCGCCGACGACCGTGCCGTCAGGTGCGATCAGCGTGACGCGCGCGCCGATCAGCTCGCCGATGCGATCGGCTTCCGCGTCGAGCGCCGGCACGGTCGTCTGCGTCGTCGCCGCGGCGAGGAGATCCGCGGCCAGTCGCGCCTCGACGACGAGCGTCGCCTCGATCCGCTGGTCCATCTGGCGCCGCATGGACGTCGCGAAGAGGACCCCGGCGACCGCGAGCGCGAGGACGGCCGCGGAAATCGCGGCGAAGAAGAACTTGAGCTGAAACGTCGATCGGCCCGGTCGCGGCGTCATGATGCGGGTGACGGCGCCGGCGGGTCGGCGAGTTTGTAGCCGAACTGTTTCACGGTAACGAGCGCGTCGGTGAGCACCGGCAGTTTCTCGCGCAGCCGGCGCACGTGGACGTCGACGGTGCGCGTCCCGCCGGTGTAGCGATAGCCCCAGACGTCGGTGAGCAGCAGGTCGCGCGACAGAACGCGGCCGCGGTGCTTCAGCAAGTACTCGAGCAGCAGGAATTCTTTCGCCGTCAGCGTGACCGGTTGCCCCGCGAGCAGGACGAGGTGGCGCTCGGTGTCGAGCGCAATCGGGCCGTACGACAGCGTGCTGGTGGCCGGCGTCCCGCGCTGCGCCCGCCGGAGCAGGGCGCGCACGCGCGCGACGAGTTCGTTCGGGCTGAACGGCTTCGCGAGGTAGTCGTCCGCGCCGATCTCCAGACCGACGATCTTCTCGGCTTCCTCGGCGCGGGCGGTCAGCATGATGATCGGAATGCCGGCCGTCGCCTCGGTCGCCCGGAGCCGCCGGCAGATTTCAAGGCCGTCCACGTGCGGGAGCATGAGATCCAGGACGAGCAGATCAGGCGCGCGGGCGGTGACGGCCTGCAGCGCGTCGCGTCCCGACGCCACGTGCTCGGTCGAGAAGCCGGCTTTTTCGAGGTAGCGGACGACGAGGTGAGCGATGTCCGGATCGTCCTCGACGATCAGGATGCGCGTCGGCATGGCGATTCATTCTAGCTGGTGGCTGCCGCCGTCGCGCCTTCGGCGCTATGGCGAGCCTGGCCGTAGCTCGCAGCCGATGGCAGCGAGCGAAGGCCGGGTGGCTGGTGGCTGGGGATTGTTCGTCCAGCCCCTGGCCCCTAGCGTCCAGCCTCTATAGAATGTTCTCTATGCGTAACGTTCTTATTGCGGCTCTTCTCGCTCAACTCACGCCCGCGCCAGCCAATCGTCACGCCACCGTGACCGTTGCGCCGGCCGAAGTCGGCGGGAAGCCGGGCGGAAAGCTCGCGCTGTTTGTGGACATCACGCCGAAGCCCGGCATCCACGTCTACGCGCCGGGCGCGAAGGACTACATCGCGGTGTCGTTGAAGCTCGCACCGCGCCCGGATTTCAAGACGGGCCGGGCGGCGTTCCCGAAATCCGAGGACATGTTCTTCGAACCGCTCAACGAGCACGTGCCGGTGTACCAGAAGCCGTTCCGCATCACGCAGGACGTCACCCTCGCCAAGTCAGTCGCGGCGGGATCGACGGTGACGGTGGCGGGCACGCTCAGCTTTCAGGCCTGCGACGACAAGGTCTGCTACGCGCCGGAGTCCGTGCCGGTGAGCTGGTCCGTGCTCGTGAAGTAGATCCACCGGTTCATTTCGCCTCCCAGGTTAGTCACGCCTTCATAGATCCGAATCCCCGGCGGACACGCTCCTGCTATTTCTGGAGCCGCGCGTCGACTCGTCCCACCGCGCCGGCATCATCGATGCGGACGGGCGGACCGAACGCCTCTCCCGAGTTGGACGAGAACGCCGCGAAGACGTGCCCCTGATCGAACTTCAGCGTCGCGCGATCGCCATGTCGTCCGGACGGCTCGCGTTCTCACGGATGGCCAACATCACCCAGCGTGGAGAGACGCCGACGATGTGGCACAGGTCGAGCGACTGCCCGTCGGCAAGGCGTATCTGGACCGTTGGCAGATGCTCCTCAGGAGCCGGGCAGTGGTCGCGCACGAATCGTCCGAGGTGGCCCAGGAAGAAACTTGGGCCGAACGGGCACGTGCCGTCAGCCCGAGTGAGCGCGGCGACGGCTGCCGCACTCGCTGTTTTGCTGTCATTGGTTTCGGGCATGATGTTCCTCCCCGCAGGGACGCGACACCGAGATACTCAGGTCCACGCCGTACGTCGTCACAACCGGTAGCCAACCGCGAAGGTCATCGTCATGAGCGTCAGTCGGTCGCCGTTGCCGAACACGACGAGCGCGCGGACATCGGGGCGCACGTAAATCCGTTCCGTCACGTCGAGGCGAATGCCGCCGCCGAACGTGAGCGCCGGGTCGGTGAATGAGCGCATGCCCCAATGCCCGTTCACCGGAACGGTCATCTGTCCGAGGCGATTCGCGTAGAACGCCGGCATGCGACTGCCATTGAACACGGTGCCGCTTCCCATCATGAAACCTGACGTTCCCTGAATCGACGACATCATCGTGCCGGGGCCGAATTGCGATCCCAGCCCGCCGAACATCGATTCGTTGTCCATATCGAAGCTGGCCAGGTACACGCCGCCGCCCGCCGCGACATACGGCGCGGCCCTCCGCGTCCTGGCAACCGTGAAGAGCAACGTGCCAGTCCCTTCGAATTCCATCGAAGCGTGCCCGCGACCCGTGGCAATGCCGCGCGCTTCGACGCCGATGCGCTCGGTGGCATCGAAGGCGAGATTCAGACCGACGCTTCCGCCAGCATCTCCGGATCCCGCCGACAAGCCGCCGAGAACGCCGATCGAGGCCGGTCGATACGGTTCCAGCAACGCGGGTTGCGCGCCTGCCGGTGTGGCCACGATGGCAGTCAACGCGAGACTGGTGAACAGGGCGAGTTGGTACCTCTTCATAACAGACACTCCTTTACCGTGCGACGATGAGCTTCAGGATGTCGGACCAGAGATTCTGCTCGACCTCGATCGTGAAGCCGGCGGCTCGCACGTTTTCCACCGTGCGCCGATTGATGTGCGGGCCGGCACGCGACACAAGCGGATCGAGCCGGTCGAACATGGCGCCGAGGCGGCGGCCACCGGGCCGCACGTGCTCGAGCAGAACGGCACGGCCGCCGGGCGCGAGCACCCGGCGGATTTCCCTCAACCCGATCACCGGATCGGGAACCGAACAGAACACGCACGTGGCCACGACGGTGTTGAATGACCCATCGGAGAACGCCAGCGTCTGGACGTCCATCTCGTGCAGATGCACGCGGGCCTGGATGCCGCCGCGTCGGCGCGCTCGCGCCAGCATCCCCGGGCTGAGGTCAATCGCGTCGACGTCGAGACCGGCCGGGTAGTCAGGCAGATTGATGCCGGTGCCCACGCCGACTTCCAGGACGCGCGGTCCTGTAACTCTCGCGAGCACGACACGCCGAAAGCGTTTCATGCCCAGCAGTTCCATCGGCCAGACCTGCCAGTCGTAATACGTGGACGCCCGGTCGTAACGGCGGCGCGTCGCCGCCGTTTCAGGCTCGAGTTCGTGTTGCATGGCCTTGCCTCTTCGCGCTCAGTGCGCTGCCACGATTCTGTCGACCTTGAGGATGTTCGTTTTGGTAAACAGGACTCCCGTCACTTTGACCTTCTGGCCTGCAAAGCTCGCGGGCGTTTCCTGATCGCTCAGCGTGTAGACGCCCTTGCCGACGGCGAGCGCGTACTTGTGGGTCTTCGCGTCCCCGACGCATTCGCGCACGCATTTCTCGTCGGGCGACACGTTCATCGGTTTGTGATTCGTGGTGCACATCGTGTCGGTGATGACGCCGGCGTACGTCTGTGACTGTTGTGCGTAAATGGCCGGCGCTGCGAGCAGCCCGACCAGAACGAGCGACGCGATGACTCTCATGACAGCTCTCCTTGCGTTGGGGACGACGGCGCGAGCGCCAGCTCGCGCTTCAGGCCGAAATGCCATTTCCAGATCTCGTAAATGGCGGGGTAGACGACGAGTTCCAATACGAACGAGGTGAAGATGCCGCCGATCATCGGGGCAGCGATGCGCTTCATGACGTCGGCGCCCGCGCCCACCGACCACATGATGGGCACGAGCCCCATGAACATCACAGCCACGGTCATGAACTTCGGCCGAATCCTCTTCACGGCACCGTGCATGATGGCGTCACGAAGGTCACGCGCGGATCGCAGGCGTCCTTCACGGCGGGCGTCCTCATACGCAATGTCGAGGTAGAGCAGCATGAACACGCCGGTCTCCGCATCGACGCCCATCAGCGCGATCAGGCCGACCCAGACGCCGATACTCATGTTGTAGCCGAGCAGATAGAGCAGCCACACGGCGCCCACCGCTGAAAACGGCACCGCCAGCAGGATGATGAAGGTCTTGGCCATCGAGCGCGTGTTCAGGTAGAGGAGCATGATCACGAGGAACAGCGTGACCGGCAGCACGATCTTCATGCGCTCCCTGACGCGCTGCATCGCCTCGTACTGTCCGCTCCACGCGAGCGAGTATCCCGTCGGCAGCTTGACGCGCTCCGCGATCACGCGCTTGGCTTCGGTCACGTAGCTGCCGATGTCACGTCCCGCGACATCGACGTAGACATACCCGTTCAACATGCCGTTTTCGTCGCGCAACATCGCGGGGCCGCTGATCAGCTTGACCGTGGCGAGCTGACCGATCGGGATTTGCATGCGGCCGTCCATCGCCGGTACGACGACGCGACGCAGGCGATCGAGATCGCTGCGGTAGTCCCGGAAGTACCGCACGTTGACCCCGTAGCGTTCGCGCCCTTCAATCGTCGTTGTCACGGTGTCGCCGCCGACCGCCGACATGACGACCATCTGCGCATCGTCGATCGATAGCCCGTAGCGCGCGAGCTCGTCGCGCTTCCAGTCAAAATCGACGAAGTAGCCACCTGACGTCCGTTCGGCGAACACGCTCCGCGTTCCGAACACGGGCGGGAGCACCGATTCGATCTCGGTCCCGATCCGTTCGATCTCATGGATATTCGAGCCGTAGACCTTGATGCCGACCGGTGTGCGGACGCCGGTCGTCAGCATGTCGATGCGTGCCTTGATCGGCATCGTCCAGGCGTTGGTCGTGCCCGGCAACTTGAGCGCTTGGTTCATGTCCTGCACGAGCTGATCGGTAGAGAGTCGATCGCTCGTGATGCGACGCAGCGCCGGCCGTAGCCACTGGGGCGCCCAGTCGGAGTACCACGTTTCGACGAATCGCCATTGGTCGTGCGGCTTCAACACAATGACGGTTTCCATCATGGAGAACGGGGCGGGATCGGTGGACGTTTCCGCGCGGCCGGATTTGCCCATCACCGTCTCGACTTCCGGAAACTGCTTGATGATCTTGTCCTGCGTTTGGAGCAGCCGTTGCGCTTCGGCGACGGAGATGCCCGGGAGCGTCGACGGCATGAACAGGAGCGTGCCCTCGTCGAGGGGCGGCATGAACTCCGACCCGAGCCGCTGGAACACCGGCACGGTCAGCGCGACGGTCGCGACCGCGGCCGCCAGCACGAACCACTTCCAGCGCAGAGACCACGCGCAGATCGGCTCGTACACCAGAATGAGGATCCGGCTGACGGGATGCGTCTCTTCCGAGTGAATCTTCCCGACCAGGACGGCGCTGGTCACGCGCGCCAGCCACTTGGGCCGGAACGAGAAGTTCTGCATGTGCGTGAACAGCAGGCGCAGGGCCGGATCAAGAGTGATCGCGAGGACCGCGGCGACGATCATCGAGAAGTTTTTGGTGTACGCCAGCGGTTTGAACAGTCGGCCCTCTTGCGCCTCAAGTGTCAGGACCGGCAGGAACGATACGGCGATCACGAGCAGCGCGAAGAAGCTTGGTCCGCCCACTTCCTTCACGGCGTCGACGACGACGCGATGGTAGTCTTCCCTTCGGCCCGTTCGTTCCCACTGCTCGAGCTTCTTGTGCGTCTGCTCGACGACGACGATCGCGGCGTCGACCATCGCGCCGACCGCGATCGCGATGCCGCCGAGCGACATGATGTTGGAGGTCAGCCCCATCATGCGCATCGGGATGAACGCGATCGCGACGGCGACCGGAATCGTGATGATCGGGATGACGGCGCTCGGAATGTGCCACAGGAACAGCAGGATGATCGCGGAGACGATCAGCAGCTCTTCGATCAGCGTGCGCTTCAGGTTCTCGATCGACCGCAGAATCAGATCCGAGCGATCGTAGGTCGTGACCACCTTGACACCGGCGGGCAGTGAAGGCTCCAGCTCCTTCAACTTGTCTTTCACGCGATCGATCACGTTCAGCGCGTTCTCGCCCTCGCGCATGACGACGATGCCGGCGACGACGTCGCCCGTGCCGTTCAAATCGGCGATTCCTCGGCGCAAGTCGGGACCGAGCGTCACGTCGCCGACGTCGCGGATACGAACGGGCACGCCGCCCTCGCTTCGTGCGAGGACAATCTCCCCGATGTCCGCCGCGGACTTTGCGTAGCCGCGCCCGCGGACCATGTACTCGGCGCCGGTCATCTCGACCAGCCGGCCGCCGACGTCGTTGTTTCCCTGCCGCACGGCGTCAATCACTTTGCCGATGGGAATGTTGAACGTCCGCAGGCGATTCGGATCGACCTGCACCTGGTATTGCCGGACGAACCCGCCGAGCGGCGCCACCTCCGCCACGCCAGGCACAGACTTCAAGTAGTAGCGGAGGTACCAATCCTGGTAGCTCCGGAGCTCGTCGAGGCCGTGCCGGCCGCTCGTGTCGACGAGCGCGTATTGAAAGACCCAGCCGACGCCCGTCGCATCGGGTCCGAGCTCGGTGCGCACACCCTGCGGCAATCGCGGAAGGACGCCCGACAGGTATTCGAGCGTGCGGGAGCGCGCCCAATAGATGTCGGTCCCTTCCTCGAACACGATGTAGACGTACGAGAAGCCGAAGTCGGAGAAGCCGCGGACCGCCTTCACCTTGGCGGCTCCGAGCATCGCTGTCACGATCGGATAGGTGACCTGGTCTTCGACGATGTCCGGGCTGCGGTCCCAGCGCGAATAGACGATGACCTGCGTGTCACTCAGGTCAGGAATCGCGTCGAGCGGCACGGTCTTCATCGACCAGACGCCCGCGACGACCGCGACCGCGACGATTAGAAAGACGACGAAGCGGTTCTTTGCCGAGAACTCGATGATGGCGTTAATCATGGCGAGGCGCTCCCGGCGTCGGCGTCTTCGGCTCGGGCATCGGCATCGACGGATCCATGGGTTTCTGGGGCGGCTTCACGTCCGGTGCGGCGCCGTGCTGATGCTGCGGGGCGCCCATGCCACTTGCCGCCGCCTTCAATTGACTCTCTGAGTCGATCAGGAACGTGCCGGACGACACGACGCGCTCGCCGGCGGAGAGGCCGCGCGTGATCGCGACGCGTTCGCCGAACCGATCGCCAACGACGACTTGACGAGGCTCGAGGTAGCCGTCGCCGAGATCGACGAACACCGTCTGCCGATCGCCCGTGTCCAGCACGGCTTCAGCGGGCACGACCAGCTGCTTCGCGCCGGCGATGCCGAACTCGACGTTGACGAACATGTCGGGCTTCATTCGGAGTCCCGGATTGTTCGCGTCGAGTCGCACTTTGAGCGTGCGTGTTATCGGATCGACTTGTGGTTGGACGTAATTCACCTTCGCGCTAAGCGGCGGAGCGTTCCCGGTCGAGAACGAGACGTATGCCGACGCCCCAACCCTGATCGACGTGATATCCGACTCGAAGACATCGGCCACGATCCAAATCCGGCTCAGGTCCGTGATCGTGTACAGGTCGCTGTCTGGTGTGACCTTTTGATTCGGAAACGCCTTCCGCTCGCTCACGAAACCGCTGGCGGGTGCGAAGACGGTGACGCTATGGATTGGCTGACCTGTCTTGAGCACCTGATCGATTTGTTCGTCCTTGAGCTGCCACAGCTCCAGCCGCCGTCTGGCGGCTTCGAAGAGCGAATCACTGTGCTCGGTCGCGGACGCGAGCGGGTTGTTGCGCATCAAGTCCCGCGCGCGCGCGGCGAGCAGCAGCTCCTGCTGGGAGGCGAGCATCTCGGGGCTGTAGATCGTCAGCATCGGTTGGCCCTGCGTGACGAAATCGCCGGTGAAGTCGACGAATACGTTCTCGATCCATCCTTCGATGCGCGTGTGGACGTGCGCCACGCGCGTCTCGTCGTAGGTCACCTTGCCGACGGATCGGATCGATCGCGTCTGGCCGTCGAGTTCAACGGCCGCGAACTTCACGCCGATCAGCTGCTGACGCTCCGGTGAGATCTTGATCGCGCCAGGCGTGGGCGTCGGCGTGGCGTCCGCGTAAACCGGCTCGAGCGTGTTCCCCGTTTCCGGATTGAGGCCCGGCTTGTCCGCGTGGTACTTCGGGTCGTGCGGGTCCTGGTAGTACAGAATCGCGCGACCGGCGCGTCCAACTGTGCCTGCCGGCCCCGCTTCGTCGGCGTACACCGGTTCGAGCGTCATTCCGCAATCGGGCGAAACTCCCGGCTTGTCGGACTTGTAGGCCGGGTGCATCGGGTCGACGTAATACAAGACGCGCCGGCCGGAGGGTCCCGAGCTCGTGTGCCTCGTCGCCCGCACGACATACCCGCCGGCAAACGTGGCTCCCAGCAGGACCAGGCCGAACAGGATCTTCAGCAGTTTCATACTTGCCTCAGTGCACGATCGGCGTGCCGGTCATCTCTTCGAGCCGGCTGACCGCGGTGTGGTACCCGGCCAACTCATCGAAGTAGGTCATTTCGTACTCGAGCACCGTTCCGAAGTTCGTCAGGACGGATAGGAAGTCAACGGCGCCGGTTTGATAGCTGGCCATGGACGATTCGAGCGCCAAACGGGCCTGTGGCAGCACGGTGTCGCGGTACAGCCGCGCCAGGCGCGCCGACGTCGATGCCATCTGATAGTCCGCCTGGAGGCGACCCTGGAGGCCAAGCCGCGTGCTGTCGTACGTGCTGCGCGCCTGCTCGACCGTGCTCAGTTGCTCGGCAACCGCGGCCGCGCGCCGCGCGCGCTGCAGCGGGACCTTCACGTCAAAACGGAACTCGTACATCGGCGGCATGGCGCCCATGTAGTAATAGCCGCCCGCGACCGCGAAGTCGGGCTTGTAGTCCCGGCGAGCCGCATCGACGGACAGACGCGAGCGGTCGATCATGATCTGGTCGCGTCGCAACATCGGCGCGTGCTCGTTCGCGAGGGTCACGAGCGAGTCGAGCGACGTATCGAACGGTGTCAGATGGAGGTCCTCCGGTTGCCCAACCGGTGTCGTCGTCGGGCGCGCGAGGAGCGCATTCAGATCGCCTTCGCGCGCCGCCCGTTCCTGGCGAACGCGTTCGAGCTGAAGTTCAAGAATGCTGAGCTGTGTTTGCGCCTTGATGACGTCCTGCTGCGCGGCCTGGCCCACCGCGTAGCGGTTCTCGCTGACTTTTAGAAGGGTGTCGAGCAGGTCACGATTGCGCGTCAGCACGTCGCCGACCGCGTAGGTGTAGGCGAGCCGGTAGTAGGCCTGCTTCACGCGGGCCGTGACGCTCAGCCGTGCCGCCTCGATCTGCTGAAACTCGGCGCCGGCCTCGCTGGTCGCGATCGACGCCCGGAGATCGCGCTTGCCGGGGAACGGCACTTCCTGGGTGACCATGAAGCCGATGTTCGACGTCGGCTCCGTGCCGAGGCCGGCCCCGGGCAGCGGGTTGCCGTTGGCGTTGTAGCCGGCCGACACCATGGGATCGGGCAGGCTTCGCTCCTGCACCGGCCGCTGGCGTGCCGCGTCGTAGCGCTTCTGCGCGGCCACAATCTCGGGGTTTCTGGCGAGCGCTTCGCCGACCACGTCGGCCAGCGCCAGCGGGGCCTGTGCCCGCGCCGTCTCCGGCGACGTGAACAACGCGACGATGACCAACAGATGAAAACAACGCATATCGACCTCGACCGAAGCGAATCAAGGAGTCCGCGTCGCCGTCGCGACGGATCGGTCCTGGAGCCGCGGAAAAAAACCTGGTGCGGGCGGGGTCGTGCGCTAGATCAGCAGCCTGGCGAACAGCGTTGGCAGGTCAGGTGGTGCGGTCCGCGGCGGCGACGTGTGTGGGCGCGCGGTGTTATGCGCTGGTTCATGGAGCGCGACGGCCGTCACGACGACGGGAACGGCGGATGTGTCGGCGCCCACCTGGACCCGCGACTCGGTCGGCCCGTTGTGATGGGAGTCCTCGCCTTGCGGGTCACAGCAGCACGGCCGGATGCTCGGCGTCCTGTCGCACGCGTGCTGCATCGTCGCGCAGACCGCGTCGCGGTGTGCGAACGACAACAGCGCGGCGCTGTTCGCAGCGATAATAGCCGTGACAATCGCCACTGCCGACAGTTTGATGCGCCCTTGCGACACGACATCATCAGTGTAGCACTGACCGTGCCAGCCGCCGCCGCGTCGTTTTTCTGAGGATTTCCCGCGCGTGCTCGACGGCGGGTGAGATAGGCGGGGATTCGTCAGCCGTCGCTGCCGGATTTCCCGCAGTGAGTGCACCCAGAACCAAGAACCCGGTACCCTGAACCCGGCCCTTTAGAACAGCTTCCCGATCAACGGATATCCCCACCACAGTCCGAGTGTCGTCGACACGCAGCCGACGACGAGAGACACCGCCCGCGCGAGACCACGGTTCTGACCCAGCCGCGCAATCGGCCAGCCGAGCAGGCCTGACAGCGCCGCCATCCCGAGCGTCGATCCCAATCCGAACAGCGCGATGTAGCTGAGCCGCGCCGCCGTCGACGGCAGCGTCGTCAGCACGAGCGCGGTCAGTGCGCCGCTGCCGGCGAGACCGTGGACCGCGCCGACCAGCAGCGGACGCCGCGCAAGCGTCCACGCGCCGATGTGGATGTGCGCGGGCGTGCCGTGATGCGCGTGGACGACACGGCCGTGATGATGGACGTGCACGGGACCGGCGGGTCCCTGCCGCGCCGCGAGGTAGATCGCGCGCAGGCCCAGTCCGATCAGCATGAGCGCGACGCAGAACTCGAAGCCGTCGGCCGCGCGCGCCGGCATTTCCGCGCGCAGGATGACGAGCGCGGCGCCGACGATGACCAGCGTCAGCGTGTGGCCGAGTCCCCAGCAGACGCCGAGCAGCGCGGCCTTCGCGCTGCTGCGCTCGTCTGTCACCAGCGTCGAGACCGCGGCGAGATGATCCGGTTCGAGCGCGTGGCGCATGCCGAGGAGCGATCCGAGACCGGAACTGGTGAGGAGTTCGAGAACGGGCATGAAATGATTCTCACTATTGTATGCCAGCCTCCCTCGAGGTCTAGCGGTCGCGGCGCAGCTCGGCGCTTGCGCGGGACGCTGACGTCGAACTATCCTCTTCGCATGGCGCGGCTCGGGACGGCAGTCGTGTTCCTCATTGTCTCCATCTTCGTCGTGCTGCCGCTCTACGAGGTGGCGGACGTCGGCGAACACTGGCCTCACGACGGCTTATACGTCTCGATGATGTTGACCGTCCTCTTTTTCATCGGACTGACGCGGATCCTCCGCAAGTTGGCGTCGATCGCGTCACGGAATGTTGTCGCCTTTCAAGCACGCCAGTCCGGACATCTCGTGGACGGTGCGCGAACTATTGCCACATCGACCCAGACTGTGAGAGATGCCCGTTCGGGGTCCGCTCGAATCTACGCACAGGCTCTCCGGCTGAAGTGTCCAAGCACATGGGCGTCAATCCTCGATGGCGCCGAGTGCTCCCGTCTCTTGATCCTCCGCGACTTCCGCATTTAGCCGCCCGCCTGCTCCCTTCACACAGGTTTCCGACGACTCTGAGGGTCGTGCTCTCCGTCGGGATCGTCCGAGCGACTCGTCAAGGAATCGAGCAGTGTATGAACCGTCGAGCGATCGTCGTCATCGTCGTGCTTGCGACGTTTGGGCCGGCGTGCGGCCGTGAGCGCGAGGCCGGCGCAACCCAGTCGGTCAGGCCTGCCGATGGCGCAATCCATTTGAGCCCGGATCAAGTGCGGGCGAGCGACATTCGCTCGGCCGACGTCGTCGAACGTACGGTCGCCCCGAGCATCGCGGTCATCGGCCGCGTCAAAGCGCGCGCCGGCGGTGAGGCGGACGTGTTGTCGCCCTTCCCTGGGAGCCTGGTCGGAGATGGCCTGCCCAAGATTGGCGACACCGTGACGAAAGGGCAGCGGATCGCCGAGGTGGAACAGCAGTTCACAGCCGCCGACATGCTGCAGGTGTCCACGACCGCGATCGGGCTGCGGACGAGCGTCGAGCAGGCGCAACAGGATCTGCAGCTGAAACACACCGAGCTCAATCGTGCGCAGCCGCTCTATGAGGGTGGCGCGATCCCTCAAAAGCAGCTGCAGACCGCGGAGTTCGATGTGAAACAAGCCGAAGCCAAGCTGGAAGGCGCGCGCCGCGCGAAAGAACAGTACGAAGCCGCGGTGTCGACGACGAATTCCGGACCACGACGGGCGCCGATTGTGGCGCCGATATCGGGGACGGTCGTTGCGGCCGAAGCCACGGTGGGTCAGCAGGTCGATCCGTCAAAGAATCTCTTCACCATCGCCGACCTGCGCACCGTGTGGGTCGAGGCGGCCGTGCCCGAACAAGATCTGGCGCCGATACGTGCCGCCCGATCAGCAGAAATTGCCATTCCGGGATCGCCCGGCTCCTTGACCGGCGCGCTCGTCACCATCGGCAATCTCGTCGATCCTCAAAATCGCACCGTCCCGGCCACCTTCAACGTCGACAACCGCGCCGGCGCGCTCAAGATCGAGATGCTCGTGGAAGTGCGCATTCCGACCGGGCCCCAGTCGACGGTCCTGATGATCCCTGCGTCCGCAGTGCTTGCCGAGGCCGGCGCCTCGTATGTCTACGTCGAGGCCCGACCCGGTGTCTATGCGCGGAAGGTCGTCGCGCTGGGAGATCGGAAGGACGACGCAATTGTCGTGACATCCGGCCTCACCAAGGGCGAAAGAGTTGTGACGGTCGGTGCGGGATCGCTGCGGGGCGAATCGCTGAAGACCGAGATTCCGGCCGACGCAGACGAGAAGGATAAGAAGAGCGAGAAGGACTGATGCTCAATCGAATCATCCTGTGGTCGCTGAACAACCGCCTGGTCGTGCTGGTGGTCGCGATCCTGCTGCTGGTGTTCGGCATCCGTGCCGCCCGCGAAACGCCATTGGATGTGTTCCCGGACTTCGCGCCGCCTCAGGTCGTGATTCAAACCGAGGCGCGGGGCCTGTCGCCGGAAGAAGTCGAACAGCTCGTATCCCTCCCTCTTGAATACGCGCTCAACGGCACGCCGAATCTCGAAACGATTCGATCCTCTTCGATCGTCGGTCTCTCGGTGGTGACCTGTATTTTCGAAGGCGGCACCGACATCTTCCGCGCGCGGCAGCTCGTCGGCGAAAAGTTGCAGCTCGCCCTGGCCAGATTGCCCGCAGGCATCGGGCAGCCTCAGATGATGCCGATCAGCTCGCCGGTGGGCATCCTGACGAAGATCAGCCTGACTGCCGGGAAGACGTCGTTGATGGATGTACGAACGCTGGCCGACTGGACCCTGCGACCGCGTCTGCTGGCCGTGCCAGGCGTGGCTCAGGTCACGATCTTCGGCGGCGAGGTCAAGCAGTACCAAGTCATTGCCGATCCCGCGAAACTCGCCGATTACCGCATCTCGCTGACCGATCTCATGGAGGCGGCCCGGCGCGCCAACCAGAACGCGGGCGCCGGGTTCATGGATTCGCCCGCACAGAGCCTGGTCATTCAGGGATTGGGCCGCGTCACCTCGGTCGCAGACCTCGAGGCGTCGGTGATTGCGGTGAGGAACGGCCTGCCGATTCAGATTCGAAACGTGGCGTCGGTGCGGCTGGACGCCGAATACAAAGTGGGAGACGCGTCGACCTCCGGCACGCCGAGCGTCATCCTCATCGTCCTCAAGCAGCCCTCGGCAAACACGTTGACGACCACGCGGAGTGTCGACGCCGCCCTCGCGGAACTCCGCCGCGCCCTGCCGCCAGACGTGGTGATGGACGCCGAGCTCTTTCGACAAGCGGATTTCATCGAGCGCGCGATCTCGAACATCAACACCGCCATGATCGAGGGGGGCGTGCTCGTGGCGTTCGTCCTCCTGCTGTTCCTGGCGACCTGGCGCGCGGGCGTGATCAGCATGACGGCCATTCCGCTGTCGCTGCTCATCGCGATCGTCGTCCTGCAACGATTGGGAGGCACGATCAATTCCATGACCCTGGGTGGTCTCGCCATCGCGATCGGCGTGGTAGTGGATGACGCCATCATCGATGTGGAGAACGTCTTTCGACGCTTGCGGGACAATCGCGGGCAACAGACGCCCAAACCGGTTCTCCAGGTGATCTACGAAGCCTCAACCGAAGTGCGTGGCTCGATCGTGTATGCGACCGTCATCGTGACCCTGGTGTTCCTGCCGATCTTTTCACTCTCGGGACTGGCAGGCCGAATCTTCGCGCCGCTGGGATACGCCTACGTCATTTCGATTCTCGCGTCTCTGGCGGTCGCGCTCACGCTGACGCCGGCGCTCTGTTATTTTCTGCTGCCGAAGGTGGCCGGCCAGGCGGACGAAAGCGTGGTCGTCGTGCGGTTGAAACGGGTCTACCGGCGGGTGCTCGATCCACTTCTGGATCACCCGAAGACCGTCATGGCCGGGTCGAGCGTGTTGCTGGTCGCGGCGATCGCCGTCGTCCCGTTTCTGGGTGGTGAGTTCCTCCCCGAGTTCAACGAAGGCAACTTGATCATCCACATGACCGGGCTGCCGGGCACGTCGATGCAGGAATCGATGCGCGTCGGCGCCCTCGTGCAGTCCCGTCTGGCGCAGATTCAGGAAACGATCAAGACGGCGCAACAAACGGGCCGCACCGAGCTGGGAGAAGACACGCTCGGACCGTACTACACGGAACTCGTCGTCAAGCTGAAGGAGAGCCCCCGCCCGCGGGACATCGTCATGGCCGATGTACGAGACAAGCTCGATGACATTGCCGGATTCTCGTTCGGGATCAAGCAGTTCATCTCGGAGCGCATCGAGGAGGTGCTCTCCGGGACGACGGCGACCATTGCGGTGAAGGTGTTCGGACCGGACCTGGACGTGCTGCGAGCGACAGCCGGGCAGATCCAGGCCGCGATGGCATTGGTGCCGGGGGTTGCCGATCTGTCGATGCAGCAGCAGACCGGTGTGCCGGAGGTCGCGATTCGGTTCGACCGCCAAGCGCTCGCGCGACACGGCCTGCGAAGCGCCGACCTCGCCGACACGGTGCAGGCCGCGTTCTACGGCACCACCGTGTCGGAGGTCCTGGAACAGCAGAAGACGTTCGGCATTCTCGTCCGGTACGCACCGACCGCAGCATCCGACGTCGACGCGATACGCCGCACGCTGGTCGACACGTCAAACGGCGGAAAGGTGCCATTGAGCAGCCTGGCCGACGTGCACATCGTCAACGGGCCGAACACAATCGAACGTGAGAACGCCCAGCGCCGGGTCGTTGTGTCCTGCAACGTCGCCTCCGGCAGCCTGACAGGAGTCGTCCAGCAGATTCGGCAGCAGGTCGATCAGCGTGTGCGCCTGCCTAGCGGGTACTACATCGTCTATGGCGGCCAGTATGAGGCGCAGACGCGGGCCGTGAACCAGATGGCGCTCCTCGGCGGCGCGGCGGTCGTTGGCATCTTCATGCTGCTCTTTCTCGCGTTCGGTTCGATCCGACACGCGCTTCTGGTCATGGCCAATCTGCCCCTCGCGTTGATTGGCGGCGTCCTGGCGGTGCTGATCGCCAGCGAAGGGGAGATGTCAGTCGCGTCGCTCGTGGGTTTTGTCACGCTCTTCGGGATTGCGACGCGGAACGGCATCATGCTCGTGACTCACTACAACCATTTGCTGTCGAAGGAAGGCGTGCCCTTCGGTCGTGAGCTTGTCGTGCGCGGCGCCATGGAGCGGCTCTCGCCCATTCTGATGACGGCGCTGACCGCAGGACTCGGGCTGCTGCCACTGGCCCTGAGTGTCGGGACGCCTGGACGGGAGCTGGAACAGCCGATGGCCGTGGTGATCCTGGGTGGCCTCGTCACGTCAACACTGCTCAACATGGTCGTCTTACCGGTGCTGTACTTGAGATTTGGAGCGGCACGTCGCTCCATGAAGGACTGACACATGCACAAGAAGATCGCCGTTCTGCTCTGGCTGGGTTACTGCTCGTCCGTTGCCGCGCAGTCGCAGTACGTCAGCGCGACGCAGGGCGTGTCGTTCGAGCAGCTCGCACAGATGACGTTGAGCCGGAATGCTGCGTTGCAGGCGGCCCGCGAATCGGTGCGTCAGGCCGAAGCGCGCCTCACGCAGGCGCGCCTCTGGCCGAACCCGTCGATCGATGTTTCGAGGAAGACCGACGCGGTGTTTGCCAATGAGGGAGATCGCGGGTACTCGGTCGGTCTGTCCCAATCGGTGGAGCTCGGCGGGAAGCGCGCACACCGAACGACAGTGGCGGAAACGTCCGTCGAGGTCGCCAAGGCCGATGTCGCCGATGCAGAGCGGCAACTGATCGGACGTCTTCGCGTGCTCGTCGCGGAGGCGCTCGGCGCGGCCGCCCACGCCGACCTCTTCGCACGGCTCGATCGCGCGAACGAGCAGACCGTGGCCGTGATGAACGTCCGCGTGCGGGCGGGCGATGCCTCGCGACTCGACTCGCAATTGTTGCAGGCCCAGGTGAATCAGGTGCGGGCGCAGCGACTCCTTGCGGAAAACCAGCTCGTGGGCCTCGTGCTGCAGATTCGGACGGTCGCCGGTATACCGGCGGCCGAACCACTGCGGCTCCAACCGGGACGCCAGGCCGCCGAGGGTCCACTGACGGAAGAAGCCATGGTCGCGCGTGCGCTCGAGGCCCGGCCGGATTTGAAGGCCGCCCGTCTACGCGAGCGACTTACGGAGGCCGGGATTAACCTGGCACGGTCGCAAGCCGTGCCGGACGTCACCGCCTTTGCCCGGTACGGTCAAGAGAGTCTGCTCGGGCCGGTCGAGACGACTACGCAAGCGCGATCATTCGAACGTGAGAAGCTGCTCGAGTTCGGCGTGTCGATTCCGCTCCCGATTTTCAATCGTGAGCAAGGCCACATCGCCGAGGCGGCGTCGCGGCGCACCGAGGCGCGCGCCGAGCGTGAGCAACTGGAGGCGACGATTCGTCAGGAGACGGCGCTCGTCTTCCACCGATACGAGGCCACACGCGCGAGCCTCGACATCCTGCAATCCGGCGTGCTGGAAGAAAACCAGGCGAGCGTCCGCATCGTCCAGCTCGCCTACGATCTCGGTGAGCTCCGGTTTCTCGACATCGTGAATCAGCAGCGTGTGCTCATTGAGGCGGAAACGGCGGTGGTCAATGCACAAACGGAGCTGAACGCCGCTCGGGCAGATCTCGAAAATGCGATCGGAGGTTCGATCCGACTGGCGCGACCCTAGCCGCGCCGCGAGAGAGATGGCGCGAGAAGCGAGCCGAGACCGGAGCTGGTGAGGAGTTCGAGAACTGGCATAATGTCGGCTGTCGCTGGTCATTCTACGTGAATCTTCTCGTCATTGCGATTGGCGGCGCGCTCGGATCAGTGGCGCGGTACCTGTTTTCGTTGTGGGTGCTTCGCGTGTCGGGCACGCTCTTTCCGATCGGCACGTTCGCCGTCAACGTCGTGGGCTGCGCTGTCTTCGGCGCAATCGCGGGCGCGGCCGAACAGCGCGTGCCGCTGTCGCCCGATCTGCGCGCGTTTCTGCTGATCGGCGTGCTCGGCGGCTTCACGACGTTCTCGTCCTACGCGTTCGAGAGTTTCTCGCTGCTGCGTGACGGCCAGTTCCTGGGCGCCGCGTTCAACCTCGCCGGTCAGGTGGTGGCCGGTGTCGCTGGATTGTGGGCGGGCTATGTCATTACCAACTGAAGGCAAGCTGCTGCGTATCTTCGTCGGCGAAGCGGATCACTGGCACGGCAAGCCGCTCTACGAGGCGATCGTGCTCGAAGCGCGCAAGCGCGGCCTGGCCGGCGCGACCGTCATCAAGGGCTTCATGGGCTTCGGCGCGCACAGCCGCATTCACACCGCGAAACTGCTCGAGCTGTCACAGGACCTGCCGATCATCATCGAGATCGTCGACGATCCGTCGAAGATCGAGGCGTTCATGCCCGATCTGGAAAAGATGGTCGGCGACGGCTTGATTACGCTCGAGCGCGCGGAAGTTTTGCTATACCGGCCAGGCCGAACGTAGCGCGAGCCTTCCTTCCGCCTTCGCAGGTGCTTCGGCATTCGTCAGTGGACGGGAGACCCGCGCGGACACTGGGAAGGTGACACGCTCGTCATCGACACGACGAACTTCACGGACAAGACGAACTTTCGCGGCTCCGGCGAAAACCTGCACGTCGTCGAACGCTTCACACGCCTCGACGCCGACACGCTCGAGTACCGGTTCACCGTCGATGATCCGACGACGTGGACGAGACCGTGGACGGTGGCGTATCCGATGGTGAAGACGGACGGGCCGATCTACGAGTACGCGTGCCACGAGGGGAATTACGGCTTGCGCGATATTCTCAGCGGCGCGCGCGACGAAGAATTGAGAATTAGGAATTAAGAATGAAGAATGCCGAGCACTCATTCCTCATTCCTAATTCTTCATTTGACGTTCTTTACATATCTCGCAATCTGTTCGTGCGTCGCGATCCACACGCCCGGCTTCGACTGCATGTGCTGGATCAGCTTCTCGAGTCCCGCCACGCGCGATCGGTGTCCCGTGATGTGCGGGTGCATCGTCAGGATGAAGAGGCCGCCCTCCGCGTACGCCACGTCGAACTCCGACTGAAACACCTTCTCGACTTCGTCCGGATTCGGCATGCCGCCGTTGGTCGCGCCGCCGAAGTACGGGAAGTCGTCCACGATCCGCTCGATCGGCAGTTCGATGATGCCGGTCGGCTGCCTGTCCAGCAGGATTTCGTACGCGTCGTCGCTCGCCATCAGGCTGCTGTCGTACAGAAATCCCGCCGCCTTCACCTGGCCGACGGTCCACTGGCTGAACTGCCACGACGGCGCGCGATAGCCGACCGGCTTCTTGCCGATGGCCTTCGTCAGCGTGTCGATCGCGCGGTTCAGCATGTCCTGTTCCGCCGCGGCGTCGTTCACCGACGGCAGGTGCTCGTGGATCCAGCCGTGGACGCCGATTTCGTGGCGGCCGCTCTTCAGGATCGACGGGATCATGTCCGGGTGGAGCAGGTGGCTGACGGCCGGGATGAAGAACGAGGCGGGGACCTGATACTTGTCGAGCAGCCGCAGGATGCGGGGCAGGCCGTCCACCGCGCCGTACTCGCCGCGTGAGATCGACTCCGAGATTAGATTGCCCGTGGCGAGATCCGCGGTCGCGTTGTCGACGTCGAAGCTCAGGCCGACGGCCACGCGCGCGCCGTTGGGCCACGCCGCCGGCTTCAGCCGTTTGCCCGCGCTGACGTGAAACATCTGCGCGTCGATCTGCGCGAGCGGCAGCTTCGTCCCCGGCTGCGGCCGCGCCTGCGCCAGGAGCGCCGCACCGCCAAGAACCGCGAGGCCGGCGGTCAACCAGCCTCCGCTCGCCAGTCTCCACCGCGAGCGACGGCTAGGCTCGCCGAAGCGCCGGAGGCGCGTAGGCGGCAGCCATGTGCGATCAGCCATAAGCCCTCCGCTCTTCAATTCTGAATTCTGAATTCTGAATTCTGAATTCATTTCATTGGGCGCGATCAGCTGGACGAGCGACGTGACGGTGGAGAAGACGATCATCAGCGACGCGCCCGTGCAGAACAGCAGGATGTCGCTCAGCCTCATGACGCGCGAGATCGCGAAGGCGATGATGAGCCCGCCGTACACCGCCTGCACGAGGAGCGCCGTCCGTCCCATCTTTTTGAACTTGCCGAGCCACGCGACGATGAGCGCGCCGAGGATCGAACCGGCGCCCGAGAACGCCATGAGGTGGCTGTACGTGGCGGCGCCTTCGTGGAAGACTTTCTCCGCGAAGATCGGCAGGAACGTCAGCAGCGCGAAACCGAGGAACGTCGTCGCGGCCGCCAGCACGATCAGCGCAACCAGGCTGTCGTGATGCTTCACGTAGGACAGGCCGCCCGTGAGCTCTTCGCGCATCTTGCCCGACGTCGCCGGCGGAATGTGCTTCACGCGCAGCATCATCAGCGTGTTGATCACGATGAGGAACGAGAGCGAGTTCAGCACGAAACACACGTTCATCGCCTGCGGCTCGTCGTAACCCCACGTGCGGAACGCGAAGAGCGAGAGGCCGAACAGCAGCGGCCCCAGCACGCGCGCCACGTTGAACTGGATCGAGTTGAGCGCGACCGCGTTCGGCAGATCCTTCTTGTCGACGAGCGACGGGATGAGCGACTGGTACGCCGGGCCGCCGAACGACTGCGCGACGCCCGTCGTGAACGACAGCGCGAGGATGTGCCAGATCTGGACGAGGTGGAAGTACATCAGGATCGCGAGGATTCCCGACGTCGCCATCTGGATGTACTGCGACGCCAGCAGCGTGCGGCGCCGATCGTAGCGATCGGCGAACACGCCGCCGATGAGCGAGAACAAAATGATCGGCAGCTGCTGCAGGAACGCGTCGAGGCCGAGGAAGAACGTCGAGTGCGTCAGCGAGACGACGAGCCAGTTCTGCGCGACGATCTGCATCCACGTGCCGATGCTCGACGAGCAGGCGCCGAGCCATTGCACGCGAAAGTCGCGGTACGTGAACGCCACGAGCATGCGGCGCATCGCGCGCTCACCGAGCGAAGGGGCCGCCGCCGCTGCTGATGATGTCGGAGCCCCGGTCGGTGGAGCAGACGTCTGGACGGATTCTGCAGATTCAGCCAATAGCGGTTGTAAACGAATGTAGGGCGGGACTTTAGGTCCCACCGATGCCACGCAATCTTACCCTACTTGATCCGATTTCCGGGCTGCGATATAGTGCGCGTTGAAGGCGAAAATAAAGCGAAACATTACAAACATGCCTCTTGCCCGCGCCGACCTCGAATCGCTCCTCCGCGCCCGCCAGCTCGATCGCACGCTGACGACGTCGCTGCCGCCCCTCGCGTCTGGCGACGACCTCACGCTGGCGCCTTCGGGCATCACCACTTTGGACGCGCGCCTGGGCGGCGGGGTGCCTCGCGGACAGTTGTCCGAAATCGTCGGCCCGCGCTCGTCGGGCCGGACGAGCGTTCTGCTGCAGCTGCTGGCCGCGGCCACCGCGCGCGGCGAGCTCGTCGCCGTCGTCGACGCGCTGGACATGCTCGACGTCGAGTCGGCCGCAGCGGCCGGCGTCGATCTCGATCGGCTGCTCTGGGTCCGGCGGAGATCGCAGAGAGCGCAGAGAAAATGTTGTATCAGACTCCGTGGTCTCCGCGAGTTCTGCGGTTGCTTCCCGTCAGTCCCCAGCCAGTCCCCGGCCTCTAGCCTCTGCATTGCGGCGGTGCCGTCAACCAGTCCCCGCGCGCGTCGCCGTCGTCAACGGCCGGCCCGTGCGCGTGACGACGGATCGCCGCGGCTTCGCGGGCGGGCAGGTGACGCAGTGCGCGGGACCGTGGCGAACGTCGGGGGAGTGGTGAATTGGTGAGGCAGGTAAGGCAGGTAGGTCGGGTGGGGAAGAACGCTTTCCCATCACCAGCCAGCCACCCGGCCTCCGCTCATCGACGATGCCAGCGAGCTACGGCCAGGCTCGCCGAAGCGCCAGAGGCGCGAAGGCGGCAGCCACCAGTCACCAGTCCCCGTGGGATCGCGACGAGTGGGACGTCGCGCTCGGCGACGGCGCCGTCTATCGAATTTTCTGTCATGGTCGCCTGAAAGGGTGCCCCGAGTCCAACCCACAACAGCGAGATGATCGCAAACGGCACAATCAGGAGAGCTCCGGCCAGTGCGAGCCTTCGGCCCCCTGCCGCACCGGAACCGATCACCCGCGCGCCAAGGATCCACGCGGCGATCACGATCACGGCAAACAAGACGCCTCCAATGACCTGATAGACGCCCGGGATTCGAAGCGTGCGCACACCCACAACGACGAGATCGAGAAACGGGAGTGTGCAAAGGAAGATGTAACTGATACGTCGGGCGGTTCGGTTCACTTATGTCTCCCCTTCACGGCAGTTTTGGGCGGCCTATCAACGTTCCGAATGAGCCGCGCGCCGTCGCTCTTCAGCGGCGCGTCGGCTCCATTCGGAGTTAGCCGGCTTTGTCGTTACGCCTCCACAGGCATCAGTCGGTAGACGTGACTGCCAAGGCGAGCGGCACGCGTGACGTCGCCCGCGCGAAGGGCGTCGCGCACGTCATCGAGTCGGCGCGCATCGTCCAGGGACAGATACGGCGCCCAGCCGCAAGGCTCTTCGACCAGCGACATCCACCTCGGCAACAAGGTCGCCTTCGCGTACGAGTCGCTTGGTCGATTTGGCGTTCATGTTCGTCTCCGGCGCCACGTGTCGTCCCATCTCTTCGGATCGGGCCGGTACGCCGTCACCACGACGGCCGGCGTGTCCTGTCCGGCCGGGATTCCCCAGACTACATGAATCGGCTGATTGGCTCCATCCTGATTGACCGCAGGGTTTGCAGGATTCCGCCGGCTTACCAGCCGTGGATTGGTCACAGTGCCATAGTCACGGCGATCCGGTGATGCTCGGAATGCGCCAATCCCACGTGTCGATGTCACCTGCGGTTGTCGCTGGACACGAACCAGCAAGCAACATACCTCGGGCACGCGAACGTGGAGACGACGATGATCTACACGCACGTGGTCAAGGAATTTCGCACCCCCGCGCGAAGTCCTCTCAACATCATTCACACGCGCACGTAGCCGTGACGAGGCGAGGAACTGCCGAGGGCCACGCGACGAATCTCAGACGGCGACGAGCTGCGTTTCCACGAGCTGGCGGTAGAAGTCGCAGGACTGCAGCAGCGCTTCGTGCCGGCCGATTGCGACGATGCGGCCGCGATCGAGCACGACGACCTGGTCCACGTTCACGACGGTGGACAGACGGTGCGCGACGATGATCGTCGTCGGGCGATAGTCAAGGACACGTAATGCTTCCTGCACGAGCGACTCGCTCTCGGAGTCGAGCGCGCTGGTCGCTTCGTCGAGCAGCAGCACGCGCGGCCGGCGCAGGACCGCGCGCGCGATCGCGAGCCGCTGACGCTGCCCGCCAGACAGCTGCACGCCGCGATCGCCGATCGGCGTCGCGTACGCCTCCGGCAGCCGCGTGATGAATTCCTCAGCGTGCGCGACCCTCGCCGCGACCCGCACCTCGTCGTCGGTCGCCCCCTTGCGCCCGTAGCGGATGTTCTCCGCGATGGAGCGCGAGAAGAGCACTGGATCCTGCATCACGATGCCCATCTGCCCGCGCAGCCACGATGGATCGAGCGTGCGGATGTCCTCGCCGTCCAACAGGACGCGGCCGCGAATCGGATCGTAGAAGCGCTGCAGCAGGTGGAGGAGGCTGGACTTGCCGGCGCCCGAGCGTCCGACGAACGCGACGACTTCGCCCGGCGCAATCGTCAGGTCGATGCCGGCGAGCGCCTCGGCGCCGGGGCGCGTCGGATACGCGAAATGCACCTGTTCGAACGCGATGCGTCCCGCGACCGCGGCGGGCTGCGCGCCGCCCTCGAGCCGGATGCGCGGCTCGCGTGACAGCACGCCGAAGATCCACTCGGTCGCGCCGAGCGCGCGCAGGGCCTCCGTCCAGTACTCGGACGTGTTCCTGAATCCGCGTGCGACCAGGAAGGCGTAGAGCACGAACGAGATCAGCGCGCCGGACGTCAGCCGCCCCCTGACGATCATCAGGCCGCCGACCCACAACGCCAGCAGCGCGGATCCCTCGCCGAGCATGTACGACATGCCGCCGACGGTGGAGGCGGCGAAGAACTTGCGGCGCGCGGCCTCCACCGCACGCGCCACCATGTCGCCGTAGCGCTGCATCTCGCCGGACTCCTGCGAGAACGCGCGCACGGTCCGGATTCCGGCGATCGATTCCTCCGCGATCGCGCCCGTGTCGGCGTGGGCGGTCTGCGCCGTCGCCGACAGCCGCCGGACGCGCCGGCCGAGGACCGACGTCAGCGCGACCATGGGCGGGACCGCAAGCAGGACCACGGCCGACAGCAGCACCGACGTCCGGAACAGGAGCACCGTGCCGCCGATGCCCCAGAGCGCGAAGCGCAGCGCGTCGGACAATTCCTCGCCCACGAGCCGCTGCAGATTCGGGACGTCCGCGCTCAGCCGCGCGGTGATCGCGCCCGTCGTCCGCTGATCGAAGTATTCGATGTCCTGCCGCAGCAGTTGCTCGAACGCGCGGTTCCTGACCATCGCGCCCAGCCGCTCGGCGGAGAGATTGAAGAGGAAGTCACGGCAGAGCGTCCCGACGCCTTCGGCGATGAGCAGCCCCAGCATCAGGAGCGCGAGGCCGTTGACGAGCTCGAGATGGCCGCCGCCGATGCCGTCGTCGATGATCCGGCGGATGGCCCACGGGTACGTGAGCGCCGTGATCATGCTGACGCCGACGAAGACCAGCCCGAGGGTGTAGGTGCGCCACTGGACGCGCATCAGCGTGAGCAGCGCGCGCACGTGCGCGCCGGTGCTGATGACGGGGCGGGCGTCGGTCTCGGGCATACGCGCTCCAGCTTAGCATCAGGCCCGCGCGGGGTTGTCCTCGCGCCGGGTTTTCTATAGCGTGTACGCCGGAGGTCATCCACGGCGCTCGCGGCGGTCGGCGCATTGCTCGTCTTCGCACTCGCGTTCCTGTCGGTCTACGCGCATTACACCGCGGAGCATCCGGTCCTCGACGCGATGTACGATGTCTGGCTCCGCCGCCAGGATCTCGACGCGCTCGACCGCGCCTGCGCCGAAAATCCCCGCCGCGCGGACCTCGTCGTGTCGTTCACGACGCTGCCGAGCCGGCTCGATCGGATCGACCTGACGCTCAAGAGCCTGTTCCGCCAGCGCGTCGCGCCCGCCGCGATTCGTCTTCACGTACCGATCGAAAGCCGGCGCGAGGGCGTGAGGTACGTCGTGCCGGAGCGGCTCAGCCGGCTGCGTTCGCTGACGATCGTCCGCACGGACGATTACGGGCCCGCGACCAAAGCGATTCCCGCCATTCTCGCCGGCCCGCCTGATCAGCGCCTGCTCGTCGTGGACGACGACCGCGTGTTTCACCCGGGCTTCGTCGAGCAGATGGCGGCGTGGTCGGATGCGCATCCAGACGCGGCGGTCGCCGGAAGCGGCTGGGACGCGCCGGCAAATGTGATCGATCGTCCGACGGCGCTTCTCGACACGCTGCTGGGCCGCCCGCCGGCGCCGATCAAGTGCACGCGCGTGCGCGGCTGCCGCGCGGTGGACATCATGCAGGGCGTGTCGGGGTACGTCGTGCGGCCCCGATACTTCGACCGCGCGGCGCTCGTCGATTACTCGAACGCGCCGCCTGCGGCCTTCTTCGTCGATGATGTCTGGATCAGCGCGCAGTGCCGCGCGCGGAAGATCGTGTGCCACGGCCGGCGAACGAACTTTCCGTCGCTGGTGGACGCCCGGTTCTACAAGCGATCGAGCGTCGCGCTGCCGAATCGCGGGACCGGGACGCTGGAGAGCCGGAACAATTCGATCATGCTGAAGTTCTTCGCGGATCGCTGGAAGAGCAGTCGTTAGTCGTTCGTCTGATTCACCAGCCACCAGCCACCAGCCACCAGCCACCAGCCACCCGCCACCCGCCTCCAGCCACCAGCCACCAGCCACCGGCCTCCAGCCACCGGTCACTACACCCGAAAGACATAACTCGCATTCGGATCCCGCTCGAAGTCCGGCGGGTAGCTCTTCCGCTTGTCGGCGAAGTACTGCTCGCGGAAGTCGCCGTCGCTGCGGCGGTTGTAGGTCAGGTAGATGTTGCGCCGCGGGCGATCGGTGAGATTCGGCTGCGACTGGTGGGGCGTGAAGCAGTCGAAGAACGCCGCGTCGCCGGGCGCCATCGGGTACGCCACGAACTCGACGCCGGCCAGCTCGTCGCCTTCGAGCGGTTCCCACTTGCGGCCGATCAGTCCGCGGTGATGATGACCGGCGGCGAGTTCCAGGCAGCCGTTCTCGATCGTGTTGGCGTCCACCGCTATCAGCACGGAGAGGAAATACGGCGCGTACCGATCCCAGCCCGGCTGGATGTCCTGATGCGGCGTGAAGCCCGCGCCGCCGGGCATCTTGAAGTTCACCTTCTCCTTGAACAGCACCGCGTCCTCGCCCAAAAGATCCGAGATCGGGCCGAGCAACCGCGGATCGGCCACGAGGCGGCCCATGCCAGCGTGATACTCCGAGAACTTTTCGATCCGCGCCAGGACGCGCGTGCCGGGCGCTTTCAGACTGTCTTCGAAGTAGACCATCTGCCGCCCGGCTTCAGGCGGACGATGAGCGATCTCATCGATCCACCGTTCCTGGTCGCGGACATCAGTCGGTGTAAACAGCCCGCGGATGACGAGGAAACCATCGCGACGGAAGGCATTCATCTGGTCGACCGACAACGCGCGGGGCATCCGGAAATGATACCTGTTTCCCCGCCCTACGCGGCCGGGCGCCGCTGCCAGAACAGGAATGTCTGCGTGCGCTCCTTGAACGGCTCCGCGATGTCGATGCGCGAGACGGCGCGCGGCCCGAACGGCCGGGGCTCGAACGCGTGGCTGGCGGGGCACGCGGCGGGGTCGACGTAGCCGCGCCTGAGCTCGTTGACGCCGAGCACGAGCCGGCCCGCCGGCCGGAGCGCCGTCGCGCAGGCCGCAAGCGCGCCATCCACGTCGGCGGGGCTGTTCAGCCCGTAGCCGATGACGCCGTTCAGGATGATGGCGTCGAAGGCGAGTCCCGGAAAGTGCCGCTCCAGATCCTGCACTTGTCCGACGACGTGCGGCGTGCCGCCGCATGACGCGACCGACGGGTCCGGATCGATGGTCGCGAACATTTTGCTCCCGAAGTGCTCCGGATAGCGGGCGGTATACCACTGCACGCCGACGAACAACACGCGGGAGACGGCCGGATCGCGCGCGAGCTCGCTGAAGATTTCACCTTCAAGGACGCGGCGGCCCGGGGGCAGGTAGAACCCGCGGCGCCAGGCAGCGCGGAGAATCTCGGCCCGGGCCCAGGCGAACGGATTCATGCGCTAATGAACCTCGAACGGCGAGGGCTCGGCGAACCAGGCGTCCAGCGCGTGCTGCGCCAGCGCGACGGCCCGGGGGTGCGGCTGCTGATCGAAGTTGTCGTTCATGCAGAAGAAGCGCGGCCGCTGCCAGCGCAGGCGGAAGAACCCGGCCCGCTGCAGCGGCAGCAGATTGTTCAGCGGATGATAGGCGACCCGGCGCATCGTTTCCCTCCGCGCGACCCGCGCGCCGCGGCCCTCCTCCAGCAGATAGTGCGGATAGAGATACTCCGGCGCGACGTTGCCCGTCGCGCGAAACCGGCTCGCGGACGTCTGCGCGAAGACCTCGGGCCACTGATCGATCATCGCGCGCCAGCTCTCGAGGGCGACCGCGAGCGGCGCGTGATGGACGAAGGCGCGGCGTTTTGCGCCGTAGCGCGCGTCGAGCAGGTAGTTCGACTGGGCGAGCGCGCGATTCCACGGGCTCAGCCGCGTGCTCTCGCGCTGGGCCGGCCTGATGGCCGCACGGGACTTCAGGTAGATGCGCGGGCGGCCGTCGGCATCGAACACATCGTCGGGCGCCGCGGGCGATCCGAAGAGCTTGTCGTCCTCGATGTACAGGAAGCGCGAGGACAAGCCGTCGATCCGGTGCAGGTTCGACACGATGGCGAACGAATTGAACGTCGGGAGATCGCCGGCCGCCATGAACTCGTCGTGATGGACCAGGCGGACCTTCGCGGTGTCGAGCCATGGCGGACACTGCGGCCGGCACGAGACGACGAACACGCGGCGGACCCACGGCGCGTACCGTGCGAGCGAGCGCAGGCTGTACTTCAGGATGCTGAGGTTGTCGCGATAGCGATTCGGATTGAGGTCGTGGCGATCCTGCGCGTACTGGCGCAGGAGGTCGTCGTAACCGGGCCAGCTGCCGTCCACCCAGGTGTAGACCGCGTCTATCGGCTCTGTCGCCACTCGAGACCCCTCGTCGCCGCGCGCAGCCAGGACCAGATGCCGAGGACGTTGTCCTGCAGGTCCTCGACAAGGCTGCGCAGCGGACTGTAGGGGCGCGTCGCGCCTTTCTCGCCCCGCTTCGGCGTGCCGAACGACGGCCCGTAGCGATGACGCAGGACCGCCGGCACGTCCTCCGGGACCAGCAGCGTCGTGCCCATGAACGGCTCGCGGATTCTGCGCGCCACGAGCCGCGCGGGGATGTCCTCCTGCGGCGAGACGAGCAGGCTGCGCAGCAGATCGCCCTCCGCGACATATTGATAGACGTCTGCGTAGTAGCGCGTGCGCCGGTCGATGATGCGGATCAGCTTGCGCGCGCGGCCGCCGCGATCGGTCAGGTCGTAGCCGCGACTGGCGAACACGTCTTTCAGCGCCATCACGCGCGCCTTCTCCGACTGCAGGATGCCGAGATCGACGTCCTTGTCGCTCCGGATGATGTCCTTTTCCCGGTGGAAGCCGAGCAGCGTGCCGAAGTCGCCCCAGTAGTCGACCGCGTGCGCCTCGAAGACCTGGCAGACGTCGATGAGCGTGCGCCGGAGCGCGCGCTGGCGCCGCGCGTCGACGATCGGCGTGAGCCCAAGCAGGACGACGACCAGCAGCGCGGCCAGCGCGAGCACCGCGCCGGCCATCGTCATGACGTAGACGCCCATGTCTCCTCGCGGGCGGCGCGGAGCAACCTGCGCCCGCCGAGCCAGGCCAGCGCCCCGGCGCCGGCCGCGGCGTTCACGCCGAACGAAATCAGACGCTCGATGATCGTGATCGCGACCGCAATCTTCACGTCCGCGCCGCACACCACCAGCGCGGCGACCATGCCGCCTTCGATGGCGCCGAGACTGCCGATGGTCGGCACGAAGCCGCCGGCGATGGCGACCGCCGTCACCGCCGCCGATTGCTGCAGGCTCAGCGGGAGCCCGCAGGCCGTGGCCGCCAGCATCAGCCGCGCGAGCGAGTCGAACTGCGCGAGCCCGGCGTAGAACACGGCAAGCGCGGCCGCCGCCGGCGCGATCCGGAGATGCGCGGTCCGCGACCACAGGTCGGCAACGCGCGCGGACAGTCGATGGCGATTCACCGACAGGGCGATCAGCGCGGCCACGAGCACGCCCGCGGCGATCGCCAGCGTCGCCGTCGATCGGCGGGCGGCCGCCGCGACGGCGGGTCCCGCCAGCAGGACCGTGACCGCGATCGGCGGAATCTCGGCGAGCCGGACGTACGCGAACGCGGCGGTCGCCTGCGCGAGCGGCACGCCTTCGGCGCGCAGCAGCAGCACGCGGCTCGCGTCGCCGCCGAGACCGGTCGCCGGCGTCGCGTTGCGCACGAAGATCCCCGCGAGATTGATGAGCGTCGTCCGCGACAGCCGGAGGCGGCAGCCGAGCGCGGCGCAGACGCTGCGCCAGCGTTCGCCGTTGACGGCGAGCCCGATAAGATTGAGGACGAAGGCGGCTGCAACCCAGGCCAGATTGGCGTGGGCGAGCGCATCACCGACGCCCCGCAGCAGCGTCTGCATCAGCCTCCAAGCATACACGCTTGGTACACGCGCTCCAGGCGGCCCGCGACGACGGGCCAGTCGTACTCCCGCGCCTTGGACGCGCCTCGCCTGGCGAGCGTACGGCGGCGTCCCTCATCTTTCAGCAGGGCCATCAGCGCCGCGGCGAGCGCGTCGGAATCGCGCGGCGGCACTAGGACCGCGGAGTCTTCGCCGAGCAGGTCCGTGTAGCCTTCGATGCGGCTCGCGACGACCGGCGTGCCGCACGCCATCGCCTCGAGCAGCACGATGCCGAAGCTTTCGCCGCCGAGCGCGGGCGAGCAGACGATGTCGCCGGCCTGCATGTAGGCGGGCAGCTGCTGATCGTCCACGCGGCCGGCGAACCGGACGTCGGCGTCGACGCTGCGCGCGAGCGCCGTCAGCGCGTCGCGGGCGGGGCCGTCGCCGACGATCAGCAGTCGCGCGTTGGCGACGCGCGCGCGGACGATCGGCATCGCGCGGATGAGGACGTCCACACCTTTGCGCGGCTCGAGTCGTCCGACGTACACGACGTGCGGTTGATCAGCCGGCATGCCGCGAGGACGCGGCATTGCCGTTGCGAAGGCGCTGACGTCGATGCCGTTCGGCACGATCTCGTACGTTCCCGGGAAATGCCGCGCGACCGTGCGGCGCGCGGATTCCGATACGGCGATGCGACGGCGGATGCGGCGCATCAGCGGCGCGAGGATCGGCCGCGCGAGCGGATACCAGCGATGACCCTCTTCGCGGTGTACGTGAAACGTCGCGACGATGGGGCAAGGCGCGCTGAGGAGCACGGCCCACGGCACCAGCGGCACCATCGGCTCGTGCACGTGGGCGATGTCGAAGGCGTGCGAGCGAAAGAGCCGCCTGACCTGCGACACGCTCCGCGGGTCGAGGCCGATGCCGGACTCCGTCCCGCCGAACGTGACAATCGTGCTGCCGCCGAGACGAACTTCACCGTCAGGAAGCGGCGCGGACGCCGGTCCACAGACGAGGACGTCGTGCCCGCGCGCGCGGAGCGCCCGCGCCTGCGCGCGGATGTGCGAGCCGACGCCGCCCGCCCGCGCGAGATCGTAGGGCGCGAAGAGTCCGATGCGCATCAGGAGCGCGCTCGAATCCACGCCTCGTTGAAGTGCGCGTGCTTGATCGCCTTGCGAATCTGGCGGCCTTGCGCGTCCTTCTGCACCTGCGCCGGCGGGATGAAGTAGCTGTAGGTGACCTGCAGCGAGCCGTCGCGCGCCTGGATGATCGACGGGTAGTGGTACTCGCCGCGGTTTTGCTGAACTTGCTCCGCCGAAGCCGCCTGCGGCGAAGGCGAGTCTCGTTCGAGATGCCGCGTCCACGGCCACGTCGCGCCCTCGTCTTCCGACAGGGACGCGGCCAGGCTGTAGCGCCCGTTCTCGAGATCGTTGTAGACGAGCACCCAATGCCCGTTGGCAAGTGCGATCACCTCCGCGCCCGCACCCGGATTCGGCAGCGAGGAGTCGCGATCGGTGCTCCACGTCTCGCCGCGGTCGCGCGACTCGCTGACGTGCAGCCGTTTGGGCGCCGGGCCGTTGTCGCGCATGTAGGCGACGAGGGTCCCGTCCTTCTTCTTCACCAGCGACGGCTGGATGTTGCCGAAGCCGACGAGCGGCGTGCTCGTCTTCCATGTCGCGCCCCAGTCGTCCGTGATTGCCATCAGCGAGAAGCTGAAAAGGTCCGAGTAAAGCGGAACGATAAGGCGCCGACCATCCAGTACATAAGGATGCGCGCGCGTCATCCAGCCGAGACGCCGGGCCAGCTTATTGCCGGCGTTCTTGCGCAGCTCCGCGATGCTCTCCTTGCGGCGGTCGTCCATGACGACCGTGCCGGAGAGCGTGTCGAGCTCGCGATCGACCGTCGTTTTGAATTCGTCGCCGGGCGTGACGTGCAGCACCTCGCTGGTCTCCCAGCGCGGCGGCCCCTCGCGCTGGTAGTCCGACGACACCTTGTACTTCATCAAGGCCGTCTCCCACTCGTTCGCGAGAATCGTCGGCCACAGCAGCCACAGCCGCTGCCGCGGATCGATGAACATCGTCGGGTTGGTGTCGGGATAGCCGGGCGTGTCGGCCATCAGAAACGGCTCGGACCATTTGCCGGTGCGCTTGCCCAGCCGCGCGCCGCGGATGACGACGTCGTCTTCGGTACGCTCGCCGGAGCCGTGGTACCAGCAGACGAGAAGGTCGCCGTTAGGCGCCTCGACGATCATCGACGCGTGGTTGTGCCAGTGCTCGAGCGGGAAGATCAGCTCGGATGTCAGCATCGGCGCGTCGTCTATGCCGACGTGCGCCATGACGCCGAGCGTCGCGAGGAGGCCGAGCGCGATGACGAGCGGCGATCGTGCGTTCATGATTCCTCACGGTCCGGCTGAAGCCGGATGCCACGAGTTTCAAGCTGAAGCCGGGCGTCACGAGCCATAATCGCCATTCCCGCGATGAGCAGCGCGCCCGCCGCGACGTACACGAGTGACGCAAGCGCCATCGCGAGGCCGAGGCTCGATCGCTCGGCGATCAACCCGATGACAAGCGGTGCGGATCCGCCGCCCGCAAGCCAGCCGATCATATTCATGAAACCCGCGGCTCTGCCACGTGCGTCAGGCGGCACGACGTCGAACACCGACGCGAAGATGTTGGCGTCGTACAGCCCCTTGAAAAAGCCCCACAGCGTGAGCGAGACGATCAGTGTCGCGACAGACGAGGTCAGGCCGCAGACGACGACGAACGGCGCGCCGCCGAGGACGCCGATCGTCTGCACGATCATGCGGCCGCGCACGGATCGCCGTCGCCACCAATCGGCGAGCCAGCCGCCGGCCGGCGCGCCGACCATGCTCGCGAGCTGCACGAAGAGCGTCGCGGTCAGGCCCGCCATCGCGAGGCCCATGTGAAACCGGTCGTAGAGGAACTTCGGCATCCACGAGAGCAGCACGACCGCGACGAAGTTCGCGCACATGAAGGCGCCAAGAAGACACAGCAGTGTCGGCGTGCGCATTGCGAGCCGGAGGAAGGCGACGAAGCCGCCTTCGCGCGAGTCGCGCTTCGGCGAGCCAGGGCCAGCCTCACGCCCGGTTGCTGCGGGCGAGACAGCGACGGGCTCCGTCGCGCCGCGTACGGGCTCGATCAGAAAGCGCGTGAGGACGAAGCCGAGCAGGACGCCGAGCCCGCCGAATACGATGAACGACCAGCGCCAGCCGTACGACTCGGCGATCAGCCCCGCGAAGAAGCCGCCGCCGATCGTACCCATGTAGACGGCGGTCTGGTGTAGCCCGAGCGCGCGCGAGCGCGTGAACGTGTCGTGGTAGTCGCTGATGAGCGACGTTGACGCCGGAAAGTAGAACGTCTCGCCGAGCCCTTCGGCCGCGCGGAACAGTAACAGGTGGGTGAAGGTGCGCGAGACGACGGTCGCCAGGCAGATCGCGCTCCACGCGTGCAAGCCGCCGAGGATCGCCGTCTTGCGGCGGACGCGGTCGACGATCAGACCGGCGAACGGCGCGCCGAGTCCGTACACCCACGCGAAGCCAGAGCCGAGCAGGCCGAGCTGCACCGGCGTCAGGTGCATCTCGCGCTCGAGCAGCGGAAACACCGAGAAGATCGCCTGGCGGTCGGCGTAATTGAAGAATGAGATGCACCACAGCATGGCCACGACGCGCCATTTGTAGGACATCAGAGCAGCTTTTCCATGATCAGCGTGTCCACTCACTTGCCGTCGAGCAGGCCCTGCTCGTGGTACACGCCGACGCGCGTGAAGCCGGCGCGCGTATAGAGCGCGATGCCGGCGTCGTTGGACGCGAGCGCCGACAGGACCTCCCTTGTGGCGCGACTGGAGATGGACATCGGTGGAATTGATCTTGCTGGAGCTGAGACCACGTGGTGGCTTTCGTGATGTTGGCAGATTCTGCCACGGGAGCGCGCGCTTGACGATGCTAAGATTGACACGTGAGCAGCGACGGTTGCTTGCCGACAAGCTGCCTGACACGGCCAATGTCGCGGCCGGCGTGATGGTCTTCAGTCCGCTCGTGGGCGGACAGCATCTCTCCGCCGCCTCGTTTGTTATTGGCGCGTTTGTATGGTTCGCGGCGTTCGGGTCGGCACTCTGGTTCAGGAGGAAGTGATGCAGCCCTTTAATGGCAATGCCTTTCGGAAATTCCGAGTCGACGAGTCATACCAGTTGAAGAGTCCACGACTGTTCGATCGATTCCGGCTTCATGAGTCGAGGCCAACGTGTGACGGGCTGCCGGACCGCGCGTGGACAGGTGCGCGGGCGTC
>JACPZW010000060.1 GCA_016195265.1 Acidobacteriota bacterium
ACCTATCAGAAAGGCCTCACTGTTGAAGACGACATAATGCACGACGTCCATCTGCGGCGTCACAACATCCATCCCGCGTGGAACTATACGCTCGAGCCGCTTTCAGCATAGTGTCCATTTTATTTTTCAGCAGTCCCTAACTGCTTCCGGAGCGCAGCCGGTGTCCGGCTGGCCATGACATCGTCTCCTATCTCGACCCCGACGACGACGATGCCATCGTCCAACGACGCTGTCAACCGAACTCTGACCCTTGAACCGGGGACTCTCTAAATATGTGCAGTCAGGGCCTCGTGCACCCGCTTCCCGTGCTCGAGCGATGTCAGAACGACGTCGGCCATCACCGGCGCGCGACGGAAGACGTCCTCGCCGACCGCGTTCGCGATCGCGTTCATCACCGCGCCGTACCCGGCGCCGACCGGCGGTTCGCCGACGCCGCGCGCGCCGACGGGCGTCTCGGGATCCGGCGTGCCGAGCGCGAGCGTTTCCATCTTCGCCGGGATGTCGAGAATCGTCAGCGGCTTGTTGTGATAAAAGCGCTTGGCGAGCGCGACGCCGTACTGCTTGTCGTACACCCATTTCTGGGACAGCGCGTGGCCGACGCCCAGGTTGATTCCGCCGAGGATCTGGCCGTGCAGGCTGCGCGGATTGATCACGGTGCCGACATCGGCCACGGCGAGGTAGTCGATCAGTTTGGTCTTGCCGGTTTCGAGGTCCACTTCGACTTCGGCGAAGCCCACGACGAATGAGTACGTATCGCCGTCGTGCGCGTAGGTGTCCTTCGACACGCCCATCAGCCCGAGACCCGCCAGCGCCGTCGCGGACGCCTTGGTGAACGGATGGATGTCATTCGGCAGAGCGTGGCCGTCGAACTCGCCGCCCAATTCGATGGCGCGCTTTGCCGCCTGCGCGTACGTCAGCCCGCGGGACGGATTGTCGCGCCGGTACACGCGTTCGTTGCCGAGCACGTAATCCTGCGGCGCTCCGCCGAGGTCCTTGGCAGCGATCCGCTGCAGTTTCAGCCGGCCGTCGACCGCCGCCGCGAGATTCGCCCGCGTCATCGCGTGCGTCGTCTGGCTGCCGACCGACATGCACGACCACGGGACGTTCTTCGCGGTATTGCCCCAGTTGACGACGACCTTGTCCCACGGCATCACCAGCACGTCGGCGACGACGCGCGCGAGATCGATGCAGGAATGCGTCCCGAGGTTGCCCACGCCCGACTGCACGTAGAGCTTGCCGTCCGGCTGGAGCGTGAAGAGGCCGTCGTACCCGATTGAGCCGGACCCGTGCGGCCCGACCGCGACGCCGATTCCGCGGACCTTGGACCCGTTGCGCTTCCCCGCCCGCGCCTTGCGCTCCTCCCACTTGAACAGGTCGACGCCGCGATCGAACGCCTGCTTCACGAACGCGCTCGTCACGTGACGCCGTTCGCGTCCGCCGACCGCCGGTCCGTACAGCGCCTTGCCCTCAGGCGAATTGATGCGCCGGATGGCGGCCTGGTCGAGGCCGAGCTTGACCGCGGCCTTCGTGATGACGGGTTCCATGATCGCGTTGCCCTGCATCGGGCCTGGCGACCGCTGCTGCGATCGCGGCGGCGTATTCGTAATCACCGCGACGCCGCGCCACCGCATCGCCGGCGGCTGCCAGATGAGCGACGTGGCGAGGCCCGCCGATCGGTGATCGCCCATCGGGCCGTACGCGCCGTTGTCCTCGACGATGAAGAGATCGAGCGCGGTGATCCGGCCGTCCTTGGCGAATCCGACCTTGGCGCGGCCGACCATCCCGGTGCGCGCGCGGCCGATGTAATGCTCTTCCTCTCTGCTGATCCGCATCATGACGGGCGCGCCCGCCTTCTTCGACAACAGCGCGGGAATCACCATCGAAACGGCGCCGGCGCCCTTGCTGCCGAACCCGCCGCCGCAGTACTCGCTGATCAGCACGATCTTCGACGCGTCGATGCCGAGCCAGCTCGCAAGCGGATCGACGGTGCGCGCGACGCTCTGCGTGGAGCCGTGGAGATACACCTTGCCGTTCTGCCAGTACGCCATCGCGCTGCGCGTTTCCATCGGCTGGTGGCTCGTCGACTGAACGACGAACGTCTCGTCGACAACCAGCGCGGCGTTCTCGAAACCGGCGTCGAGATCGCCGTACGACCACTCTTCCGGCGCCTGCCCTATCGGCAGTCCGCCTTCCGGCGCCTTCGCGAAGTCGTCATCGGTCCACTTCAGCGTCTGAATCTTCGGGCGCGGCGGCTGCGCGCTCGCGTTGGCGGCCGGCGCGGCCGGGTACCACACGTTGCCCTCGAGGCGCCCGTTGGCGCTGCCGGGCCGCAGGCTGTCCACCGGATCGACGACAAACGGCAGCGCTTCGAAATGGACGTCAATCCGCTCAATCGCTTCGGCGGCCGTCGCCTCGTCGGCCGCGGCGACCGCGAGAATCGGCTCGCCCTGATAGAGCGGCTCGTTGGTCAGCGCGCGCTCGGCGCCGCGTAGATCCGGCAGGTCGTCGGCCGTGAGGATCGCCTTGACGCCGGGCATCGCGAGCGCGGCGCGCGTGTCGATCCGCGTTACGCGCGCGTGCGGCATCGGGCTCAGGAGCAGCTTGGTGAAGAGCATCCCGTCCACGCGATAGTCTTCCGCGTATTTCGCCCGGCCGGTTACTTTCGCGACGAGGTCCGGGGGCGTGTAGTTGCTGCCGACGAGTTTCTGGTCAGCCATGTAATACTCCTCAGCGCGTTCGAGGAGATTATGGCGCAACTGACGCGATTTCGGTTCGTGATTGTCCCGATACTGGCGGCCGCCGCGGCGGCGATGACTGCGGCGCTCGTGGCGGCTCAGCCGGTGCCGCCCCCCGCACCTCAACCCTCCCCGAGACCGATTCTCGATAACCTGCCCTTCTTTCGCACGAAGAATGACGACACCGTGAAGCCGGAGTGGGCGGCCAGGGCGGTGAACGCGCGCGAGGCCGCCGCCGATCTCGCGGCCGCCGCGCTGCTCGGCCTTCGCAACGTGCGCTCCGAGGACTACGACGCCGTGCGCGCGAAGTACCCGGCGGTCGCCGAGACGTGCAACGGCTGCCATCGCACCTTCGCCCGGGAAGCGCCGACGGTCAAACCGTGAAGCCCGCGTCGCAGCTGGCGTGGCTGTCGCTCGCGATGTTTCTCGGCATGACGCTGTGGTTTTCCGCCACCGCGGCGAACGCGCCGATTGTCGCCGAGTTTCGGTTGACGTCCGCCGAGACGGCGTGGCTGACGATGGCCGTGCAGGGCGGCTTCGTGCTCGGCACGCTGATCTCGGCGATCCTCAACCTGCCGGACATCATCAATCCCCGGCGGCTGTTCGCCGTGGGCTGCGTACTCGGCGCGATCGCCAACGCGGCGCTCGTCACCGCCGACGGCGCGGTCACGCTGATCGCGTGCCGCGTCGCGACGGGCGCGGCGCTCGCCTGGGTCTATCCGCCCGGCATGAAAGTCGCCGCCGGCTGGTTCGAGCACCGTCGCGGCGCCGCGCTCGGGATGCTGATCGGCGCGCTCACGATCGGATCCGCCTTTCCCCATCTGCTCGCGTCGGCGTCGGCGACGGTTCCGTGGCGGACGCTGATGGAATCCGCTTCCGCCTTCGCCGTCATCGGCGGGCTCATCGTCGTGCTGGCGGTCGGCGACGGTCCGTACGTCGCGCGCAGCGCGCGGTTCGATCCGGCCGCGGTGCTGCGCGTGTTCGCAGATCGCGGCACACGGCTCGCGACGCTCGGCTACCTCGGCCACATGTGGGAGCTCTACGCGGTGTGGACGTGGATCGCCGCGTTCGCCTCGGCGAGCTTCGGGACTGGCGGCGCGACGCCGAGCTCGCCGGCCGGATCGGCCGTCGCGTTCGCGACGATCGGCAGCGGCGCGATCGGATCCGCGGCGGCCGGGCTGTTCGCCGATCGGATCGGGAAAGCGCGGGTGGCCACCTGGGCGATGCTCGTGAGCGGCGTGTGTTCCGCGACCGCCGGGGTGGCGTACCGGGCGCCCGCCGCGGTGCTCTTCGCGTTCGCGGTGATCTGGGGCGTCGCGGTCGTCGCCGATTCCGCGCAGCTGTCCGCGCTCGTCGCGCAGTACAGCCCGCGCGATCACGTCGGCACCGCGCTCACGGTGCAAACCTGCGCCGGTTTTCTGCTCACGATGGCGTCGATTCGCCTGCTGCCGATCGTGGCGCAGGCGATCGGCTGGCAATGGGTCTTTGCGTGTCTCGCGCCGGGGCCGTTCATCGGCGCGTACGCGCTGCGCGGCCTGACGAAACCAACGGCATAAGAAAAGGGCGGGCCCGCTTGGACCCGCCCTTTGTTGAAACCGGCGAACGCGGCCGCGCCTAGAAGACGAACCTGAATCCCATCGACGCTTGCCGCGGGAACCCGCCGCCGCCGCGCAGGTTGGTCAGCACGAGGAAGTTCGCGGGGGTCCGACGGTCCGAGTTCGCGGCCGTCGGGTTGTCGAAGTTCGCGCGGTCGGTGATGTTGTAGATGTCCAGGAACATTTCGATCACCTTCTGCCCCTGCACCTTGTGCCTCCAGCCGGCCCGCACGTCGAGCTGGAAGTAGTCCGGACCGATCGCACCGTTGCGCCCGCCGTCGTACTTCACGTCTTTCATGGAGTCCGCGGCCGTACCGCTGTAGGTGCCGGCGGGCACCGGATCGACGAGCTCGCCGTTGCGATCGGCGTCGATGCTGCTGTCGATGATCGTGAACGGCGCGCCACTCATGTACCGAGCCGTGGCGGACAGGGTCACCCCCATCGTCTTCGGGATTTCCGTCTGGGCGCCCAACGACAGGATGTGCCGGCGGTCCACGTTGCTCGGTCCGCGCCAGGCGTCCAGGTTGAGATTCTGCCCGACCTGATACAGGTTCTTGTCGGCCTGATCGTTGCCCGTGCCGGTCGATTTCGACAGCGAGTACGAGATGCGGCCCGACCAGTTCTTCGAGTAGCGCTTTTCGAGCGAGAGGTTCAGCGCGTTGTAGTCCGCGTCGCCCGTGTTCTCCATCACCCAGACCTGCTGCACATAGGGCGTACCCAGCACGCCGAACGCATCCGACCGGGTCAGCGCGCCGGTGCGGCTCGTATCCACACGCAGCGCCGGGTTCAGGTTACGCGCCAGGAACATGTCCTTGTTGATTGCGCGGATGTAGTCGACATTGATTGCGAGCGATGCCGCCAGCTCGCGCACGTAGCCGATCGTGAACTGATGCGCGTAAGGCAACGTACGATTCGGCGAGTCGAAGATCACGACCCCGTTGTTCCTGACGGGCACGCCGGGAGGAAAGACCTGGTTGAGCAGCGTGCGGTTGACGGTCGGTCCGTTGACCAGATACGGATCGGTCGGAAATCGTCCCGCGGTTGGCCCCGGGTCGGCGGCGTTGGCCGGGAACTGGACGACGTTCGACGTCGTGAACTTGCCGAATTCGAGCGTGTCGTCGACGGCGCCCAGAATCGTCCGGTTGTAGAAGATCCCGTAGCCGCCACGCAGCACTGACTTGCCGGCCTCGTCCAATGAGTGGGTGACCGAGATTCTCGGCGCGATGTTGTTCCAGTCCGTCGGCGAGTTCTTGTCGCCGCTGAACAGCGGGTTGTCCGCCTCGTCGAGCGGGATGATCTCGAGATCGTAGCGAACGCCGACGTTGAGTGTCGTCCGCGGGGTCACCCGCCACTTGTCCTGCGCGAATATTTCGTACGTGTGGTTCTTGACGTTCTCCTCGAACGCCCCGGTCCGAATCGAAAACCGCTCGGGGTAGGTCCTCGGATTGGTTGGGTTGAACGGCAGGTCGGTGTTGAACGAGAACGTGCCGTTCTGGTTGACCTGAGAGACGCGTCGAAGCGTGGTGTAGTTGTACCGGACCCCGAATTTCATGTCGTGGTCGCCGTGTTTGCCCGGAAGGAACCACGAGTAGTCGTCCTCGAACTGCAGGTTGTTGTCCCACGGGCCCTGCGACTCCGTGCTGGCCTGGGACAGGAAGCTCAAGTAGTTCAGCTGCGGCGGACACAGGGCCTGATTGCCGATCGTCTCGTTACCGAAAACAAAGCCTTCCTGTCCGCCTTCGGGACCCTGGGCGCGGAAGCATTCGTTCCCGTGCCACCAGTGTTCCCACGTCCGCGCGAATCTGACCGTGTTGACGCGCGAGTTGCCGAGCACGCTCGTCAAGGTCGCCACCGCCGTCTGGTCCAGGTCGGTTTCGTCCTGCGTCGACTGCAGGGTCTGCTTGGTCCCGACCGTGTACCATTGCGGGGCCCACTCGCGCAGCCAGCGGATCGCCCAGGTGTTGTTCTGGTTGATCTGGTGATCGAAACGGAGAAGCGTGTTCCAGTCGGTGCGGTCCTCGGCGATCGAGAAATCCAGTGACGGCCGCGTCGGAAACACGCGCGACCGGTTCGGATTGTCCACCTGCCGCTCGAGACTCACGAAGAAGTGCGCCTTGTTCTTCACGATCGGGCCGCCGATCACGCCGCCCCAATCCCGTCTGACGGCCGTCGCCTTTGTCAGATTCGGGTTGTTGGCGACGAAATAATCCTCGGCGGTCAGGGTGTTGCTGGCCGCCTCCCCGAAGATCACGCCCTTGAACTGATTCGTGCCGGCTTTCGTGACGGCGTTGACGATGGCGCCGCTCGCGCGGCCCCACTCGGCGTCATACATGCTGGTGATGACCTGGAACTCCTGGATCGCTTCGAGCGGCACGCGCACCTGCGCGCCGGCGCTCGTGCCCAGCGCGTCATCGCTGTCGTAGCCGCCGTCAATGGCGACGTTGTTGCCCTGCGTGGACTGGCCCGCGGCGACGATGGTGTCGTTGCCCATCTGATTCGACGGCGCAAATTGGACGCCCGGCAGCAGAGCGACCGTCGAGAAGAAATTACGATTCATCGCGGGCAATTCGCTGAGCTCCTGCGTCCCGATGTTGCCGCCCACCTTCGCGCTCGTCGTGTCCACCAGCGGCGATTCGGCCGTGACGTGGACGGTTTCCTCGACCCCTCCGACGCCGAGTGTCAGGTTGATTTGGAGCGCCTTACCCACCTGCAGGATGAGGCCGCCGCGGTCGGCCGACCGGAAGCCCGCTAACTTCGCGGAAATCCTGTAGCGCCCCGGCACCAGTTGCGCCGCGAAATAGCTGCCGTCACCGCCGCTCACCACCTCGCGAAACACGCCGGTCTCCTCGTTGGTGACGAGAATCGCGACGCCGGGCAGGATGGCACCCTGCTCGTCGGTGACCTTTCCGCCGATTTCTGCGGTCCCTTGCTGCGCGAACGCCACGGTCGCGAGTGCGCACACGCACCCCGCCATCAGAAGCATCAACGATTTCCGCATTTGGCCTCCCCCCTTGGGAAACGGGTTGCCGAACGGTCTCGCGGTCTTGCGCGTCGTCCGAGAGAGAGCAATTAGCCCGGGATTGTCGCCAATGCTACATCTTCCTAATAAAATTGAGACAAATCATTTGTACTTTATTTTCTTTGCACTCGGGCTGACCGAAGGTGGCTGGTGCGCCACGTAATCTTGATTATTTCTTAACGAATAGCGAATCAGGACGATAAGCCTGGCGGCGGTCCGGTTACGTGCGTGTGCGGCAGCGGGCTTCTTCTTCGACGACGGCGAGCACCTTCAGAAACACTGCCCGATCCCCTGCCGAGACCCGGCGGGCGACGGCGCGCTCGAGGCCGGCCAGGTGCCGATGGACACGCCGGGCGACGACGCGTCCCTTCGCGGTCGGAGTGACGATGAACGTGCGGCGATCGGTCGCGCCGACCTCGCGCGTCACGAGCTTCCGCCCAACGAGGCGGTCGAGGATGCTCGTCAGGGTGGACCGCTTGTGCGCGAGCCTCCTGTGCAGCTGCGAGATGCTGGCGGGCGAACACGTCGCCAGGTGCGCGAGGATGTGCGCCTCGCCCTGCGACAGGCCGAACGCGCCCAGATTGGCGAGGTAAAGACCGATCCGGTGCGTGGCGCGGTGCACGGGCGGGACAAATCTGAGTGACATCGCTAGGCCGCGCGCGACAGATTCTTGTCGAGAAGCCACGGAAACGCCGCGAGCAGCGCGTCGCAGTCCGCGTCCGGGCGCACGGCGTGCGCGGCCGCCATCTGATACATCCAGAACTCCGTCGTCGGCTGCGAGTACTTGTCCGGGTGGCCGACCGACGCGGCGAATCGCTGGAGCGTCGACGCCATCCGGGCGATCGCCTCGTCCACCGACGCCGATTCATTCAGGTAGACGAGCGCGACGCGGAGATGCGACGCGTGATGAAACCCGGCGTTCGGCACTTCGCCACGCTCGAGCGCCCGCGCCAGCGCCACATCGTCCGCCCTCGGCATATTGTTACGATATCGTAGTATTCACAAACGGTCAAATTCTCTGTCGTCACTTTTCAGTTCTAAGTTCTAAGTTCTAACTTCTAACTTTCTATTGCGTCAGCCGCCCCGCCCGCGGCCCCAGGTTGTCGCGGGCCGGCGCATGATCGAGGTTCGCGACGCGGAGCCCTGTCTCGTACACGAGCTGCACGATCCGCGTCATCTTGTCGAACTCGATCTTGGACACTTCGTCGGTGTTGGCGTGGTAGTCCGGATGAAGCCCGGTCGTGAAGAAGATGATCGGGATGCCCTTGGCGGCGTAGCTGTAGTGATCGCTGCGCGTGTAAAGGCTCTCCAGATCGGCGGGATCGTTGAACTCGTAGTTGAGCGTCAGCGGCTTCGAGAGCGCGGCGTTCGCCGACCGGTTCAGATTGTGCAGCTCCGTGCTGATGCGATCGGAACCGACGAGGTACACCGTGTTCGCCTCGCTCGCTTTGTCGTCGCGGTTGCGGCCGATCATGTCGATGTTCAGTTGCGTGACGATCTGATCGATCGGCACCGTCGGATAGTCGGCGAAGTAGCGCGACCCGAGCAGTCCGCGCTCCTCGCCCGCGTGCCAGACGAACACCAGCGAGCGCTTCGGGTGCGGGCCTTCGGCGAACGCCTTCAGCAGCGCCAGCAACGCCACCGTGCCCGACCCGTCGTCGTCGGCGCCGTTCCAGATGCGATCGTCTTCCTTGCCGGGCGTCACGCGCCCCTTCGCGCCCAGCCGGCGTGCGCCGCCGTCCGCGCGGTCGACTTCGCCTTCCGCGTAGCCGACGTGATCGTAATGGGCGCCGAACGCGATGTACGTGTGCTTCAGCTGCGCATCCGACCCCTCGACCAGCGCGACGACATTCTGCGTGAGCTGCGTGCGGACGACCTGATAATCGGCCTCGACGTTGAACGTGAGACGCACGCCGTCGAGCCGGAACGACGGCAGCGGTTCCTGCGCCGCGGCCTTCGGCTTCAGCTCGTCGTACTTCACCGGCGCGCGGCTGAAGAGAAACGTGAAGAACGCATCATCCGCCGTGACGGTGGGCGGCGTCAGCGCATCCAGGCGCTGCACCGTCGTGAAATCCGCCGCGGGCAGCGCACCGCGCCCGCCTCCGGAGCCACCTGACGCGCTCGGCCCTGCCGCGCCTCGCCCGCCGCGACCGGCGCCGGCCGCCGCCGCGACGCCGACACTGGCCGCCGCGCCGAGCTGTTCTGTGGCGTAACGATTCCGCGCGACAAGAAGCCGGCGATACACGTTCGCGTCCACCGTCTTCGGCCCGTTTGGCCCGAGCCAGATGACCGCGGCCTTTCTCACGTCCTTGCCCTTGTAGTCCATGTGGCCCGCGGCGGGCGCGTCGAGTCCATATCCGGCAAACTCAACACGGTCCAGGGTGAGGCGCTGCGTGCCTCCCATGTTCTTCGGGAACACCACGCCCTCGCCGTCTGCGAACGTCCGCGTCTCGCCGTTGACCTCGACTGTGACCGTGGCGTGGCTGGTCGTCTTCACGCCAAGTACCCGCACCGTCTGCAGGTAGCGGCCCTTGTCGCCGGCCGGCCGCGCACCCCAGGCGCGCGCGTGCTCCTCTATATATGCCGCCGCCAGGCCGATGCCGGAGGTGTAGATCTCGCGTCCTTCGAGTTCGTCGGAGGCGATGTACGACAGCCATTCCTTCAGGTCCTGGCTCTTGATGGACCCAAGCCCTCCGCCGGCGGCGGTCAGGGCGGAGACAGCAACCATGCCCAGGACGACGGCACACCCCAACCCGGCCAGACGGCGACGGCTCATGGATCCCCCTTGCAACGGCACCGCGTTCAAAGGGCTATGATAGCCCCCGCTTGCAGGATGACGGGACTTCAGGTAAGGTTTTTCAACTGAAACCGGCTGCCAGCGTGTGTGTGCCACCTCGCGCGTCCCTGCCCGACTTCTTCATCACATTCGAGGAGTGAGTTGATTGGCCGTCCGACTGTTCGTTGGTAATCTTGCGTACAGCACTACCGAAGCCGACCTCCGCACCTACTTCGGCACGGTAGCCCCGCCCTCTCAGGTCGTGCTGCCCGTCGATCGGGAAACCGGCCGGCCCAGAGGTTTCGCGTTCGTCGAATACCTCGACCGCGCGCACGCCGAGCAAGCCATCCAGAAGTTCAACGGACAGCCGTTCAACGGCCGCCCGCTGGCCGTGAGCGAGGCACGGGCGCGTGAAGACCGCGGCCCCGGTGGCCCGCCGAGGCCCGGCGGCTTCTCCGGCCCGCGGCCGGGCGGCTTCTCGCCGCGTCCGCCGGGATCGTTCGGCGGCCCGAGGTCCTTCGACTCGGGGACCTCCGCGCCGGGCGGCGCGCCCGGACGCGTCCGGAATTTCGGGCCCGACGCCAAGCCTCAGCGCGGCGGGAGCGCGAAGAAGAAGGGGAAGGGCGAGGACAAGCCGCGCGGTCCGATCCCGATGAAGAACACGGGCCGGTCCTTCAGCCTCGACGATGTCGACGCACCGGACGAGGCGCTGCCGGACATGGACGACTTCGCGACGAGCAAGCCGAAGGACGAGACGGAAGAAGAAAGTTAGAACTGAGAAGTTCGAAGTAAGAAGTTACTTCGCATCCGGATCGTACACGTGCGTGAACGAACGCGCCTGCGCCCGGCCGTTCCCTTCCACCTGCACGGTGATGCGAAGCTGGCGACTCTCGGGATCGACCGCGAAGGTCTGCGTCATCTTGCTCGCGCCGAGGCCGTTGATCTCGCTGACGAGCTTGCCCGCCTCCCATTTCGTTTTCCGCTCGACCTTCGTGTTCTCGTCCTTCACCTTCTTGCCGTCCGGCGACAGCCGCGTCGTCCGGCCGTCGGGTCCGGTCAGCACGATCATTGACTCGGTCTGCGTGATCACGAGGTGATCCGGGGGATTTGTGACGTCGCGCATCGCATCGCGCTGACGGGCCATCTCGTCCGGATTCATCGCGGGCGGGTTCGCACCGCTCCGTCCCATGCCGCCGGCGCGGCCGCCGAACCCTCCGCGGCCACCGAAGCCGCCGCCGCGACCCGATCGGCCGCCGTCCTGCCGTCCGCGATCGCCGCGCCCCTGATCGTCGCGGCCGCCCGCCGGCTGGTCGCTCTGATTCTTGTTCAATGTCCAGCCGCCCTCGATAGACGGCGTGCCGGCAGCCGGCGCCTGCGCGGCGGAGACGACGTTCGGCAGTCCGGCGCACACGAACACGGCACTTGCCGCCACGGCTCCGGCGCACATCATTCTTCGCAGATTGTTCACGGCCGGCTCCCTCGGACAGATCCAGAATGCGATCGATCGATTATGGAGAGACGAACCCGGTCGGCCCGCATGAAAAGATTGTGACACCGCCGGCATGACTTGGTACCGCAGTCTGTATTGGCGCATCGCCTTCGGGGTCGTCGGGCTGATCGCCGCGATGCTCATCGTCCAGGCGATGCTGTTCGTCTGGGCGGTCTCGCAGACCGGCCGCACCCTGCCCGGCCAGTCGCCCGGCCGCCTGGCCACGACCGTGGCACTCGATCTGGCCAACGAGCTGACGCGCGATCCGAAAGTCGATCTCGCGAAGTACGTTCACGACCAGTACGCGGCATACACGCATCCTTTCTTTGTGATGTTGAGCGACGGCACGGTGCTCACGAGCGGCAGCCGGTCGTTCCCCGAGCCCATGCTGCGCATGGCGCGGGCGCGGCTGCAGGGGCCACCGCGGTTCGGGCGATTCGACGGCGCGCGCCCCGACGGATCCCGTCCCGACGGCCCCAGGCCGGAGAACCCGCGACCTGATGGACCGCGGCCGGATGGACCGCGACCCGATCGTCCGCGCGGTCCGCGTGCCGAACGTCCCGAGTGGTGGCAGCAGCCCGATCGCTTGGTGGAGCGGCTCGATCGCGACTCGGCCGGCATGGCGTTCGTGCGGCCGTCGCCGATCGTCGTCGACGGCCGGCTCGCGGGCGTCGTCGTCGTGCCGCGGCAGGCGCCGTTCGGTTTCCTGCTGGGACGCTTCGCGCCGATGCTGGCGCTGGTCGCGACCGCCGTGTTGATGGTCGGCGCGGTCGTCACCTCGGCGCTCATCTTCGGGCCGCCGCGGCGGCGGCTGCGCGAGCTCGAGTCGGCCGCGCGTCGCCTGGGCGCCGGCGACCTTTCGGCGCGGGCGCCCGCGCGCGGGGGAGACGAGATCGCGGCTGTCGCCAGCGCGTTCAACACGATGGCTGACGACCTCGGCGCGCGCGCCGCGGCGCTCACGGAATCGGACCGCGTGCGGCGGCAGCTGCTCGCCGACGTCTCGCACGAATTGACGACGCCGATCACGGCGATGCGCGGCTACCTCGAGACGCTGTCCATGCCGGAGGTCACGCTCGACGAGGCGACGCGGGTGCGGTATCTCGGCATCATCGGCGACGAGGCCGGCCGCCTGGAGCGGCTGGTCGGGGATCTGCTCGATCTGGCGCGGCTCGAAGACGGCGGCGGGACGCTGCGTATCGAGGACGTGCCGGTCGCGCAGCTGTTCGACCGCGTCACCGCCCGGCACGAACGGGCCTGCCGCGACGCCGGCATCCGGATGCAGGCGACGATCGGCGCCGACGGCGAGACAGTGACCGGCGACCGCGACCGTCTGGAACAGGCGCTCCAGAATCTCGCCGCCAATGCGATTCGCTATGCGCCAGAGGGCAGCACCATCCGGCTCGGTTCACGCGGCGACGCCGCGGGTGTGGCGCTGACGGTCGAGGACGAAGGCGTCGACGGGATCGCCCCGGAACACGTCGCGCACATCTTCGACCGGTTCTACAAGGCCGACCCGTCGCGGTCGGCGCGCGCCGGGGATGAGCGCGACCGGCGACCCGACGGCAGCGGCCTGGGCCTGTCGATCGTCAAAGCGATCGTGGAGCGGCTCGGCGGGCGCGTGACAGTCGCCAGCCGTCCCGGCCGTACAGTCTTCGGGATGACGATGCCGAGGGGAATCGCGGGGCGTTAGGACGCGCGCGCGGAAAGGGATGCGTCGCGCCGGACAGCGGACGTCACGTCGCTGGTCGAGATCGAGGTCCGCACGTCCTCGCGGATCCGATCGCGCAGCCAGTTCACCGGCTGGGGGTGGCGCGCGACGAGCGCTTGCCATTCCGCTTCCGACAGGCTGATCGAGATGACCCGGTCGCGTTCAGTACCCATATGACCTCCGAAAACCGAAATCTAGGGTACACGCCAGAGACGTACGCAAAAAATAGAATGATCTGATAGAACCCATCTGATCTTGAGATGGACGTCTTTCAGCCCTCAGCCCTCAGCCCTTGACGCCATCACCCCGTTTCCTGGGCGCCAGGCGCAGACGGCTCCGCACGGCCTCGAAGGCCGCCAGCAGTTCGTGGATCACCCGGGGCACGCGGTTCGCCCGGGCGTAGACCCAGCCGGTTTCGCGCACCAGCTCGTGCCCTTCGATGCGGGCGCAGAACAACTGGCCGCTGCGCACCTCCCGCGCCACGGCCTGGTACGGCACGATGCCGATACCCATCCCGGTCTTGACCATCGCCTTGATAATCTCGACGTTCTCGGTGTCCATAAGGATGGTCGGCTCGATCTGCTCGGACACGAAGAAGTGGTCGATGACCTTCCGCGTCGCCGATCCGATCTCGAACAGGACAAACGGCTGCCCGGCTAGGTCACGGGGCAGGACTTTCCGCCGCCGCGCGAGCGGATGGGACGGCGGCGTCACCAGCAGCAACTCCTCGCGGAGAACCGGCACGGTGACCAGGTCCGACTCGTCGACCGGCAGCGTCAGCAGCCCGGCGTCCACGCGGCCGGCGCGGATTTCCTGCACCGACTTACCGGCCGTCGCGACCATCAGCCGCACGTCGAGGTGCGGGTGCACGCGGCGCAGGTGCTTCAGCAGCGGCGGAAAGACGTACAGGCAGACGGTCATGCCGCCGGACAGGCGCAGCGTGCCGCGCAGCTCGCGCGTGCGATCGGTGATGGCGCCAACGGTGTCTTTCAGGTCCACGAAGACGCGCTGGCCGAGCTGGACCAGGCTCTCGGCCGCGGGCGTCATCTGCACCTGACGGCCGACGCGGAGGAAGAGCGGCTCGCCGAGCTCCTCCTCGAGCAGGAGGATCTGCCGGCTGATCGCCGACTGCGAGACGTGGAGCTTCCGGCCGCAGGCGGTGAACGACCCGGTTTCGGCGATGGCCTGAAGAATTTCGAGTTGGCGGAGATCCATAAGAGAGGCTGGAGGCTGGGGACTGGGGACTAGGGAAACTGCACTTCCAGCCTCTAGTCCCCAGCCTCTAGCCTCAATGAGAGGCCTTTCTAAACGATACTCCCTTGGCTTCGGGGCCCGCGATGGTCACGATGAACGCGATGATGAACACCAGCGTCACCAGTCCGCCCATGGCCTGCGTGTACGTGAAGCGCTCACCGAGCGCGGACTCCACGTAGGGGATGCTGGCCGCAAACATCACGCCGAGCTGATACGCGAAGCCCGGGAAGAATCCGCGCAGGTGATTCGGCGAGAGCTCGTTGATGTGCGCCGGAATCACGCCCCACGCGCCCTGCACGAAGAACTGCATCAGGAACACGCCGATCAGGATGCGCCACGGGCTGTGCCCCGCCATCCAGAACGGCACGACGATCAGCCCGCAGACCATCGCGATGAGCATGGCGCGGCGCCGTCCGGCGCGATCGGAATAGAACCCGAAGACCAGGCCGCCGAGGATCGCGCCGATGCCCGACAGCATGGTCACGTCGGCGATGTGCGCCTTCGTGTAGCCGATCGTCGCGAGGAGCGTCGGGTACATGTCCTGCGTTCCGTGCGACATGAAGTTCATCATCGTCATCAGGATCACGAGGTACGCGAACCGCTGCCAGAACTGCGGCAGCGATCGACGATACGTCGCCCAGTCGGTCTTGTGCTCGTGCCACGCGGCGGATTCCTTCACCCGCGCGCGGATGAAGAGCGACAGCAGCGCCGGCAGACCGCCGAGGAAGAACATCAGGCGCCAGCCGTTGCCCGGGTACAGCGAATTGAAATACGGATACACCAGCCGGAACGCGAGCGCGGACAGGAGATTGCCGAGCGCGTAGCCTTCCTGGAGCAACCCCGACAGCAGACCGCGCAGCCGCGGCGACGCCGACTCGAGGGCGAGCGACGCGCCGACGCCCCACTCGCCGCCCATGCCGACGCCGAACAGCATGCGGAGGCCGAGAAACACGGCGTAGTTGGGCGCGAGGCCGGACAGCACCGAGATGACGGCGTAGAAAATCACGTTGATCATCAGCGGCAGGCGCCGGCCGAGGCGATCCGCCATGATGCCGAAGATGATGGCGCCGAACGGCCGCATCGCGAGTGCGACCGTCAGCGCCCAGGCGATGTCGGGCCGCGGCCTGTTGAACGACTTCGCGACGTCGTCGATGACGAGCGTCAGGATGAAGAAGTCGAACGCGTCGAGCGTCCAGCCGAGAAAGCCGGCCAGGACGGCGTTGCGCTGGTTGGTGCGCTCCTCGCGAGTCAGGGAAATGGGAGGGGTCATATTTGAGGAGGTGAGTATCTGAGGATTTGAGGATCGAAGCAAATCCTCACTTCCTCAGATTCTCACATTCAGCGGAGTGCCCTCGATCCGATCGGGATCTGGGCTCTGATCTGCGCGTCTACGGACGAGCTCTGGAGAACAACGAGCGCAATCATCGAGATCGTCGTGGGAAGTTTCCACATCCCTCAAATCCTCAAATCCTCAAATCCTTACATCCTCAAATTCCGATCTATTCCTCTGCGAGTTCTGCGGGTTCTGCGTTGATCGTCGTCAGCGGCGTGGCGAGCGCGAAGTGCGCCGCGCCCGCCGCGAAAAACCCGACGAACCACGCGTAGTCGTACAAGGGTTTCAGCCCCGGAATCACGAACCCGCCCCAGGCAAGTCCGCAGCCAATCGCCGTTGCCGCAATCGCGCGCGCGTTCCAGCCGCGATACACGCCGTCAGCTAGATACAGATCCTCGAGCTTCAGTTCACGGCGCCGCACGAGCCAGTAGTCGGCGACGAGCACGCCCGCGATCGACCCCAGGCCGCCCGAGTAGCCGAGCAGCCATGTGTAGATGTAGCCCGACGGATCAGCGAGCAGCTTCCACGGCTGAATCGCGATGCCCAGCAGGCCCGTGATCAGCCCGCCCGTCTTGAAGCTGATGAACCGCGGAAACGCGTTCGCGAAGTCGTTGGCCGGCGACACGACGTTGGCCGCGATGTTGACTGCGATCGTCGCGACGACGACCGTGAACATCGAGACCGCGACGACGACCGGCGAGGTGAACTTGCCAACGAGCACGACCGGATCCCAGATCGCCTGCCCGTAGATGATCGCCGTCGCGCTCGTGATCATCACGCCCATCGCCGCGAACACCGACATCGTCGTCGGCAGCGCGACGACCTGGCCGACGATCTGCTCGCGCTGACTTCTGCCGAACCGCGTGAAGTCCGGCATGTTGAGGGAGAGCGTCGCCCAGAATCCGATCATCGCCGTCAGCGACGGCACGAAGACCGGCCAGAACTCCCCGAGCGTGTGAAACTTCCCGGGCTGCGAGAGCAGCGGCCCCAGACCGTGGGCTCGCGACACGGCCCACCAGACCAGGATCGACGTCATTACGAGGACGAACGGCGCGGCCCAGTTCTCCACCTCGCGAACCAGATCCATGCCCCTATAGATAATGTAGATATTGAAGCCCCAGAACAGCAGGAACGACACCCACTCCGTCGTGCTGTGTCCGCCGAAGCCGGCGCCGAGCAGCGTCGGCCATCCCGGAATGACCGTCCGGAAGAACGTGTTCAGCGCTTCTCCGCCGATCCACGCCTGGATGCCGAACCACCCGCACGCGACGAGCGCGCGCATCAGCGCGGGCACGTTTGATCCGAGCGTGCCGTACGCTGCGCGGGCGAAGACGGGAAACGGAATCCCGTACTTCGTTCCGGGATGCGAGTTCAGCAGAATCGGAATCAGGACGATCGTGTTGCCGAGCAGAATCGTCACGAGCGCCTGCGACCAGTTCATGCCCGACGCCATCAGGCCCGATGCGAGCATGTAGGTCGGAATGCAGTGCGCCATGCTGATCCACAGCGCGGCGTAGTTGTACGTGGACCAGGTGCGGCGGATCAGCGGCACGGGGGCGAGGTCGGCGTTGTAGAGCGGGCTGGCTTCGACCCGCCGCGTGTCGATCAGCTCGACCCGTCCGTCCTTCAACCGTCGCTCGTTCATCGTCGTCCTGCAAATTAGCCGGCGCCCGGGTCATTCTGCCATTGAACCGGCCCGCGGGGGAGATTTCCATGAACCGTTCGATGTCCGCGGCCCTCGCAGGCGCCCCTCGTCCTGATGACGGCGGGCGCCGCGTCTCCCCAATCGAAGAACGCGCCGAAGACCGCCACGCGCCAGGTGTTCGTCGGCGTCCTCGATCGTCAGGGTGCACCGACGGGGCGCGCACGACAAGCAATTCAATCAGTGGACGCTCGCGCAGCCGGAGCGCGGCACCCTCTCGCACGCCATCGTCATGAAGTTCCAAGGCAACGGCGTGCCCGAGATGATCGCGATGAACGTCACGCAGAATTCCGGCGGCCGCTATGACTTCATCAACACCGGCAATTCACTGCCGGAGAAGATGAAGGCGCTGGCCACCCAGATGGCCGACGACTACAAACAGGCGAGCGTGAAAGTATCAGGTCGAGTACGCGACCGATTCGAAGGAATGGAAACCAGTCGAGGTGACCGTCGCCCGCGACGGCGTGCGGCTGCAGATTTCGCAGGGGCGCCTGCGCTGATTCCTAATTCTGAATTCTTGATTCTGAATTCTTACTTCTGCTTCTCCTGATATCGCGCGCCCATCAGCACGCCCGCGAGCGCGAGGTTGCCTTCGTGGCACGCATACTCGTACATCAGGTCGTCGGTGCGCGTCATCGGAATCGACACGCTCCACTTCCCCGTCCACGTCGTCGGATCGTCGACCGTGAACTCGTAGCGCAGCGTGTCCGCGTCGACCCGCGTGAAGCGCTCGATCAGATGCAGGTTCGTGTCGGATCCCCTGAAGTTGCCGTCCTGCGCGTAGTTCGTCGTGTCGACGACGAGCGCGTCGCCTTCCCAGCGTCCGACTGAGTCGCCAGTCAGATAGCGCATCGTCTTCGGCCGGTGCGGGCGGCCGTTCAGATCGATGATGCGCGCGCTGTGGATCATCTCGTTGACGATGACGATCTGATCTTTCGTCTGCACGAGCTGCATGTTGTTGTTGTACGCGCTCGGGACCATGGGCGGACCGGAGTTGAATCCGAGAATGCAGCGCTCGGCCAATGGACGCTCTTCCGGGTTGTCGTAATGGTTCCGGCGATCTGCAAGCCGCTTCTGCGCTTCCGCCGTCAACGGCGGCACGCGGCCCGTCGGCGGATCGACGACGAGCGAGGGCTGCGTCGCGACCCGCTTGCCGAAGTCCCACCAGAAATCGTTGTAGGCGCGCTCGACGTCGGCCGCGGCGCCGCCGTCGCGCTTGTCCTTGTTCGTCGTCTCGATTCGACGCTGCGCGAACTCTTCGGCTTCTTCCTCGGTCACGGAGCTCTTCTCGGCGAATTCGCCAGGCCGCTCGAACGGCGTCAACTGCGCGAAATCCCAGGTCCCCTGGAGATCGGGACGGCCGTCGGCGGTGCGCGGCACGGCCACCTTTGTTTTAGTGACGCCGGCCGTTTTCGCGTGCGCCGTGACGGGCGTCGGCGCTTGCGCGGCTGTGGAGGCGGACACGACGGCGAGCGAGGCGATCACGAGGCCGAGCCTAATAGACATCTGCTGCTCCTTTGCCTTTCGAGCAACCGCCGGCGGGCGCGACCCGCCCTGGAGAAGACAGTGTAGAGAAGTCGCGGCGACTTTGCTAGACCTTCAGCAAGGCTGGGCTTGTCGAGACCGGGTCGCCCGACAGCGTCACGCCTGATCAGGGATTTGTGGGCAGGCGCCGAAACCCGTAGACCTGCCGCCGCCAGAAGGCGTTCATCTCAGACCGGCTCGTGCCGACGCTGACGTGCGCGTGATAGAACGCCTCGGGCGAGTCCACGATGCCGACGTGCTTCAGGTCGTCGAAGAAGACGAGCGTCCCGAAATTCCATTGCACGGTCTTCGGAACGGGCGGCAGCGTCTGAAAGAACTTGCGAGCTGTCGTGCGTTTGACGAGGATGCCGTTCTCGAACATCACCCGCCAGACGAACCCGGAACAGTCGAAGCTCTTCATGCCCGACGCGCCCCAGACGTAGCGCCGCCCGAGATGTCGCTCGATTGCCGCTTTCAGGCCGTCGTTGAAGCTCGCGGCAGTCGCGCCGGGGGGCGCGTCGCCGGCGGGTTGCGCCGCGGCGGCAACCGTCAAGGTCAACAGGAGCGCGAAGACCGCTGTCAGGCGCGTCATTTGATGGCGTTGCCCAGCAACAGCCCCAGGCCGATGAAGAGCCCGGCGAGGAAGATCGCCACGGCGCGGTTGTCCGCGTTGAGCTGGTCGGCGAAGTTCACGCCTGGCGTCAGCCGGTCGAACAGCTTGTACGCCAGCACGAACCCCACGAGGCCAACGACCAACGAGATGAGTATCGAGGCCAGATAGTTTGTAAGGTCCACAGCACCCTCGCGCCTGGGAGCATCATACGGCAGGTGGGCTTCCTCATATACTCTCGGCATCATGGCCGACACCACGATCCCCGACCTCGCGCTGACGACGATCCTCGACGCGCTGCACACGGTGAACGTGCACGTCGCGCAGCAGTATCCCGGCGACGGCGCCGCGCGGCAGCCCGTCCACACCGTCTACGGCGGCGCGCATCTGTTCAAGTCGGACGTCGCGAAGAAGCTCGGGACGGCTGCGCTCAAGGCGCTGCAGGAGCACGCGCCGGATGCGGCGACGCTCGCCGACGCGCTCCATCTCGACCGCGCGATCGCCGAGCGGCTCTATCCGCGGGTGGTCGACAAGCTGACGCGCGAACCCGTCGAAGACTTCCGGATCGATTTCGAGGACGGCTTCGGCAGCCGGCCGGATCTCGAGGAGGACGGCCACGCGCAGCTCGCGGCCACGGAAATGGCGAACGGGCTCTCCGACGGCACGCTGCCGCCGTCGATCGGCATCCGGATCAAGACGCTCAACGAGGAAACGAAGCGGCGCGGCCTGCGAACCTTCGATCTGTTCCTGACGCGGCTGCTCGACCGTACCGAGGGCCGACTGCCCCGGCATTTCCTCATCACGCTGCCGAAGATCACGTCGGTCGAGCAGGTGACCGCGATGGCGGCGGCGTGCGACGCGTTCGAGTACTGGCGGCAGCTGCCGGCAGGCACGCTGAAATTCGAGCTGATGGTGGAGACGACGCAGTCGATCATCGCGCCGGACGGCACGGCCGCCCTGCCCCGCCTGATCACCGCGGGCCGTGGACGCATCGTCGCCGCGCATTTCGGGACGTACGACTACACCGCGGCGTGCGGCGTGACGGCGGCGCATCAGCACATGCGCCACCCCGCGTGCGACTTCGCGAAGGACGTGATGCAGGTGACGCTCGCCGGCACGGGCGTCTGGCTGTCGGACGGCGCGACCAACGTCATGCCGATCGGATCGCGCGAGTCCGTCCACGCCGCGTGGCGCCTGCACGCCGAGCACGTGCGGCATTCGCTCGTGACCGGCTTCTATCAAGGATGGGATCTGCATCCGGCGCAGCTGCCGTCGCGGTACGCGGCGGTCTACGCGTTCTTCCTGGAAGGCCTCGACGCCGCGTCGGAGCGATTGAAGAACTTCGTGGCGAAAGCGGCGCAGGCGACGCTCGCGGGCGACGTCTTCGACGACGCGGCGACGGGCCAGGGACTGCTGAACTACTTCCTGCGCGCGATGAACTGCGGCGCGATAAGCGAGGAAGAAGCCGTCGCGCTGAGCGGTTTGGCCGTGAATGAACTCCGAAGCCGTTCGTTCGCGACGATCCTGAAATTAAGAATGAAGAATAATTCCTAATTCTTCATGTCATCCACTGCATATCCCTCTGCTTCGTATCCCCCGCGGTAATCCTTCTCCGTCGGGCGGCGGATCTTCGACTGCGAGACGACGTGCTCGCGCCGGAGGCCGACGAAGTCGTCCACGCGCTTCCAGCCTTTGCCGGCGTGCTTCTCGAGGAACCGCTCGAGGCCGTCGTTCAGCTCGCGGATGACGTTCGGCCCGACCGCGTGATCGAGCATCGCGGCCGTGCACACCTGCACCGTGCCGCAGCCGAGCAGGAAGTAGCTGAGCGCGTGCTCGAAGTTCGAGATGCCGCCGATGCCGGAGAACGCCTTGTCGGGGAACGCCTGCGTGAGCTGCGACATCTTGGCGAGCGACAGCGGCAGGATCGCGGGGCCGCCGAGGCCGCCGGTCGACACGAGGCCGTCAACGTGGACTTCGAAGTCCAGCGTCTCCGGATCGATCAGCGGCAGCGACGTGAACGTGTTGGACGAGGAGATCGCGTCGGCGCCGCCGAGGAACGCGCCGCGCGCTTCGACGACGATGTCCGTCGTGGACGGCGTGAGCTTGGCCCACACGGGGATCTTCGCGATCTCCTTGACGACCTTCGTGACGATGGAGACGAGCTCCTTGTCCTTGCCGACGTTGGAGCCCATGTCGGGCCGGTCCATGTGCGGGCAGGACAGGTTCAGCTCCAGCGCGTCGCAGCCCTGGTCCTGGCACGCGATCGCGAGTTCCTGCCAGTGCCGCAGCTCGGTGTCGTTTCCGGAGCCGGCCATGATCGACGCGACGAGCGCGCGGTCGGGAAACTGCTTCTTGATGCGGCCGAGGCGCGGCACCCACCAGTCGAGCGTCTTGTCGGAGATGAGCTCCCAGTTCCACGACGAGTGCAGCGCGGCGTTGGGCCGCTTCTTCATCGACAGGTGCCCCGAGTCCGCGTCGGCGCGCAGAAACTTCGTCTTCGGCCCGACGACGTTGACCACGGGATGCAGACCGATGGTCTTGGTGACCACGCCGCCCCATCCCGCGTCGAACGCGCGCAGGATGTTCGATTCCGATTCGGTCGGCGGTGCCGACGAGAGTAGAAACGGGTTACGAAAGCGAATTCCGGTGAAGGTCGTCGAAAGATCCGCGGCCATCATGTCTCCTCGGCGGGTCCGAAAGGACCCGCCCTACACATCGTCGCGCCGAACCGTCGCTTCGATCAGACCGAACGGCTGATCGGTAGCGACGAAGATCTCGTTCGGATTGTCGAGCCCGAACGGTTGCAGGTCCACCAGCAGATGATGCCGGTTCGGCAGCGTCAGCGTGATGTCCGTCACGTCGGCGCACGCGGCGAGCGCCGCCTCGCCCATCGCGTAGAGCGTCTGCTGCACCGACCGGCTCACGTGAGCCGCGAAGGTCTCCACGAGCGCGCGGCGAATGCGATCGCGCGCCGCGAAGTCCGTCGCGCCGGGCCGGTACGTCCACGTGGCGGTGATGGACGTCGCGAGAATGCGATCCTCGGTCTCGGGCAGCGTCGTGTAGGGATCGCGCGGGAATCCAGAGAACGCCGAGTCGGTGGTCTTCAGCACGACGAGGTTCGTCAGGCCAGACACAATCGCCTCGCCCTGCGCGTCTCGGGTGACACGGGCGGTCCATTGCTCGCCGCCCGGCTGCGAGAACGCGTGCGGATGCGGGCGGCCGCCGACCTCCACACGGTCCCAGCGATGCTCGGTTGCGCTGATGCGCACGCGCGTCACCGCCGGCTTGCCGAGAAAATGCGCGGCCAGGCGGCCGGCGAACGCCTCGACGTGATCGATCGGATCCTGCCGGGCGAGCGCGTAGACGGTGTTCTTCATCGTGTCCGTCGCGACGCACGGACCGTTGTCGCCGTCGACGTAGACGCGATCGAAGGCGCCCTCGAGCTGGACGTCGATGGTGAGATCGACGAGTTCATGAGGGTCGCGCGCGCGACGCACCTTCACGAGGCGCACGCGCGATTTGCCGTAGCGGTTCCATGCGAGCGCCATATCAGAAGAAATGAAACCACAGAGGACACGGAGGGCACGGAGGAAAACGTACGTGTGTCTTCACCTCCGTGTCCCCCGTGTCCTCCGTGGTGCGCATCACGCTCCCCTGTACGTCGAGTAACCGAATGGGCTCAACAGCAACGGCAGATGGTAGCGCTCGTCGATGTCACGCACGTTGAACGTGACCTTGACCTCGGGAAAGAACGGCACCGACAAGCCGAGCGCGCGGTGATACGTCCCGATGTCGAAGGTCAGGCGGTAAGTGCCCGGCGAGATAGGTCCGTCCGTCAGCGTTTCGAGGCGCCCGTTTTCGTCGGTCGAGCCGCGTCCAACCGGCGTCCATTCACTCGCCTGCCGGAGCTCGAGAATCACGGTGACGCCCTCGGCCGGTTCTCCGCGCGCGATGTCGAGCACATGCGTCGTAATCATCGAAGGGTCACCCGTTCTCGGCGTTGTTGACGTTGTTCATAAGGAGTTTCGCCAGCCGCAATTGTGTAATCTTCCGCTGCTCCCCGGCAGCCACCGCCAGCTCGGCCGCCGGGTCGTTCGCCATCCGCCGCTCGAGCAGTCCCAGCATCTCGGCGGCGCTCTTGCCGGTCGCACAGACGATGAAAATGTATCCGAAACGGGCCTCGTATTCGCGATTCGCTTGCGCCAGGCGGGCGCGCGTGGTTTCGGCGGCATCCGCGACTCGGCGCTGCTCGTCGTCCGGCCACCCAGCCGCCCCGCCAGCCTTACCTGCCCCACCCGGCTGGCCAATCTTGGGATGCGCGGCAAACGCCTCGAGCCAATCGGTCCGATCGAGCGCAGCCCAGACCGCATCAGCCTTCGCCGCCATCGCATCGGCGGACGCAAAAGGCCGCGCGGCGCTCATCTCGCGCGCCCACCGCGTCGAGCCGCAGCAGCGCAGCAACGCGCGCGACCCCGCGTCCGCGTCGAGCGCGTTCAAATCCCGAAGCGTCATTCCGGAAGGCAACCGCGGAGCACGCGGAGTTCGCAGAACGAATACGTGGCTCTGCGTGCTTTGCGATCTCTGCGGTTGCTCATCTCGGTCGTCCGTACACGCGAAGCCGACCGACGCCGCCGTCCGGAAAAATGTTGAATCGCACGTGCGTCACGTCGCCGATCCCGCGCAGCTCTTCTTCGAACGCGTGCCGCGCGTGCGGCTGGAGCGGCGTCCGCGGCAGCAGCTCACGCCACGCCTGATCCAAGAGGTCCTTGCCCTGCGCGAGCGCGCCCGCCGCGAGTCGAAGGGCCTCGAGACTGCATGCGCCTGGCGCGTTGCCCTTGAAGTGGCGCGTGTCGACGCTGACGCGTCGGACGGTCCCTTCCGCGCCCAACCGGATGATGGTCCACTCGTGCCCGGGACCGCGGCGCCGCCTCGTTTCCCAGCCGTCGCCCATATGCGTGGCGTCCCCCGGCATGATCAGGTTGTACCGCGATCCGAAGAACATGTCACTGCACGAGACGACGCGGCCGCCGTGCTCGACGGAGGCGAGATCGACGTCGCCCTGCGCGCGCAGGCGCGTCCAGTCCGCGACGACGTCGCCGTACGCCCGCAAGCGCGCGACGCCGCCGTCTGGAAAGATGCGCAGGCGCAGATGCGTGGCGGCGGCGTCACCGCCGATGGCGATCAGGTTGTGCGTATCGCCGGTCAGCGCCGTGCGCGGAAGAATCGCCCGCCACGCCGCGCGCGCCAGCGCGTCGGGCGCCGGCAGGCCCGGAAGATCGCACGCGTCAATCGCGCACGATTCGGGATAGTTGCCCTTGAAGTTCGCGGTGTCGACGTCGACGCCACGCACGATGCCGGGCGCGCCGAGCCGCACGATGCACCAGTCGTGCGCGTCGGGGCCGAGGTCGCGCCGGCGGCGCGTCTCCCAGCCGTCCATCCATTTGCCGCGATCGGTGTACTCGCCTTCGCGCCAGACGGGCGCCGCGGCCTTGATCAGATTCTCCTTCGCCGCGAAGAACTCGTCGTTGGCGGCCACCGCAGCGCCGCCGAGGCGCTCCGATGCGAGATCCACGAGGTCGAGGAACGGCGTGGTCACAGCAGGCTGCCACCGTACGCGCGGACGAGCTTCTTCTTGTCCCAGACGCGCTCGCCGCGCACGAACGTCGTGATCACGCGGCCGAAAAGCATGCGGCCGGCGTACGGCGTCATCTTATGCCGTTGCTTGAGGCGCGCCGGATCGACCGTGGTCGCGATGTCCGCGTCCCAGACGACGAGATCGGCGTCGAGGCCGGGCACGATGCGCCCTTTCCTCTCGCTCAGTCCGGCCAATGCGGCAGGACGCTCGCTCATCCAGCGCGAAAGATCCGACACGCGCGGGCGCGACACGCCTTTCACCTCGGCGTCGGTTTCGCCGGGCTGCGAGCTCTGCACCAGGAATCGCGCGCGGGCGGCCGTCCACACCGCGGGCAGCGCCAGCTCGAGCGACGCGATTCCGCCCCACGCCGTCGTGAAATTGCCAGGCGTCTTCAGCGCGGGCGGCGCGGGCGAATGATCCGTGACCACCATGTCGATCGTGCCGTCGTCGAGTCCCTCCCAGAGCGCCTCGCGGTGGGACGCCTCGCGGATGGGCGGCGCGCACTTGAACTCGGTCGCGCCGTCGGGAATCCGCTCGGCGCTGAAGGTCAGGTAGTGGGGACACGTCTCGGCCGTGATCGGGACCCAGCCGGACTTGGCGCGCGCGATCGCGTCGACGCCTTCGGCCGACGACACGTGGACGATGTGCGTGGAGACGCGGAACTCTCCGGCGAGACGAATCATCAGGCGAATCGCCTCGACTTCAGCGGCCGGCGGCCGCGTCCCGAGGTAGGTCGCATATGATTGCGGATTGAGGAGTGCGGAGTGCGGATTGGAGAGGGTTCCCGAATCCGCATTCCGCATTCCGCGATCCGCAATGCCGAGTTCTGCATGGACCAGCAGCGGCACTTTCCGGCGCGCGAGGATCGGCAGCGCGCGGCGCAGGACCGCCTCGTCGACCGCGGGAAACTCGTCGACACCCGACGGCACCAGAAAGCATTTGAACCCGCGCACGCCGGCGTCGATCAGCCCGTCGAGCTCGCCTTCGTTCCCGGGCACGACGCCGCCCCAGAAGCCGACGTCGACATGACACTGCGCGCGCGCGGATTCCCGTTTGGCCCGCAACGCCGCGACCGTCGTCGTCGCCGGAATGCTGTTGAGCGGCATGTCGACGATCGTCGTCACGCCGCCGGCGGCCGCGGCGCGCGTCGCCGTGTCGAAGCCTTCCCACTCGGCGCGGCCGGGCTCGTTGACGTGGACGTGCGTGTCCACGAGGCCCGGCGACACGATCTGATCAGGCACGTTGAACACGATCGAGCCGGTCGGATCGTCCGCGCCGTACGGCGCGACGCGCTCGATGACCCCTTTGTCGATGTGCAGGGAGGCCGCGCGCTCGCCCTCCGGAAGGATCACGCGCTTGCTGCGAATGACCAACATCAGCGTATCAACCACGGAGGACACGGAGGACACGGAGGATGAATCAGTGGAATGGTTCCCACCTCCGTGACCTCTGTGACCTCCGTGGTTGAGTTCTTCATCAGCTTCGCGTTGCGCGCTTGAGGAACGATCCGCTGCCCGCGCGTCCGACGAACTTCCCGTTCTCGATCACCAGGCGGCCGCGCGAGAGCACCGTATCCGTCGCGCCTGTCACCTGGCGGCCTTCGTACGGGTTGTAGTCGACCTTCATGTGGAGGGTCTTCGCGGCCAGCGTGATCGTCCGGTTGGGATTGAACACGACGATGTCGGCGTCCGAACCCGGCGCGATCGTGCCCTTGCGCGGGAACAGGCCGAAGATCTTCGCCGGCGACGTCGACGTCAGCTCGACGAAGCGGTTCAGCGAAATGCGGCCGGGCCGGACGCCGCCGTCGTACACGAGGCTCATCCGCGTCTCGATGCCGGGCGCGCCGTTCGGGATCTTCGAGAAGTCGTTCTCGCCGAGCCGCTTCTCCTTCATGCAGAACGGACAGTGATCGGTCGAGACGCACTGGAGGTCGTTGAACGCGAGGCCGCGCCACAACTGATCCTGCTTCGCGCGGTCGCGCAGCGGCGGGCTCATGACGTACTTCGATCCGCCGAAGTCCGGCTCCTCGTAGTTGTCGTACGACAGGAACAGGTACTGCGGGCACGTTTCCGCGTACGCGTGCAGCCCGCGATCGCGCGCCTCGGTCACCATCTCGAGCGCTTCCGCCGCGGACAAATGGACGATGTAGATCGGGACGTCGGCAATTTCCGCGAGCGCAATGGCGCGGTGCGTGGCTTCGGCCTCCGCCCGCGCCGGGCGGGTCAGCGCGTGATACTTCGGCGCGGTGTGGCCCTGCGCGAGCGCGCGCTGCACGAGCACGTCGATCACGTCGCCGTTCTCGGCGTGCATGCAAATGGTCCCGCCGTTCCGGCCCGTCCGCAGCAGCGCCCTGAAGATGCTCGCATCATCGAGCATGAACACGCCGCGGTACGCCATGAAGAGCTTGAACGACGTCACGCCCTGGCGGACGAGCGCGTCCATCTCCTGCTCCACCTGATCGTTCATGTCGGTCATGATCATGTGGAAGCCGTAGTCGACGACGGCCTTGCCCTCCGCCTTCTTCATCCACGTTTCCCAGGCGTGGTGCAGCGTCTGGCCTTTGTACTGAATCGCGAAGTCAACGATCGATGTCGTGCCGCCGAATGCCGCGGCCGTCGTGCCGGACTCGAAATCGTCGGCGGACGTGGCGCCGCCGAACGGCATGTCCAGGTGCGTGTGGACGTCGATCCCGCCCGGCAGGACGTACTTGCCGGCCGCGTTGATGATCTTGTCTGCGTGGATGTCGAGCGACGTGCCGATGAGTGTGATCTTCTCATCCTCGACGAGGACATCGCCTTTATAGAGGTCTGTGGCCGTGACGACGGTGCCGTTCTTGATTAGTGTTCGCATGGTGGCTGGCGGCTGGTGGCTGGTGTGCGGTCCATGACTCTGACAATCACGTCGGCTTCAAACTCCTGCGTTACGAACCGGAGAGTGTGATCATCGTTAAGAGCCGAGCGCACTGGACATTACTCAAAAAGACCGCAAGCCCCGTTATGAGTAAGGCACTCTTTCTTCGCATTTCTTCCTTCCAGCCCGTCCGGTTCACAACGCGGCCCCAGCCACCAGCCTCCAGCCTCCAGCCACCAGTCTCCTAAAACCACCGACTGATTGTCACCTTCTTGTCGGTATAGAACTCAATCCCGTCGCGCCCGTGCACTTTGAGGTCGCCGAAGAAGCTGTCCTTCGCGCCGCCGAACGGAAAATACGCCATCGGCGCGGCCACGCCGATGTTCACGCCGACCATCGACGCCGTCGCGTGCTTCGAGAACTCGCGCGCGGCCTTCCCGCTCGACGTGAAGATCGACGTCGCGTTCGCGTTCGGGTGCGACTTCATCAGCGCGATCGCCTCGTCCAGCGTCTTCACCGGACACATCGACGCGACCGGTCCGAAAATCTCGTCGTGGCCGATCGTCATCTTCGTCGACACCTCGTCGAACACCGTCGGGCCGACGAAATAGCCGTTCGGCCGATCCGCGACGCGCGTCTGCCGGCCGTCGACGAGCAGCTTCGCGCCTTCCGCGACGCCCTTCTCGATGTAGCCGAGCACGCGCTCGCGGTGCCTGGCGCTAATCACCGGTCCCATCGTGACGCCAGGCTGCGCACCGTCGCCGACCTTCAGCGCTTGCGCGGCCGCGACCATCCGGTCGCGCGTCTCGCGGTGGACGTCGCCGATCGGCACGAGCATGCTGCCGGCCAGACACCGCTCGCCGGCGCAGCCATAGAACGACTCGGAGATGATCCCGATCGATCGCTCCAGATCGGCGTCCGGCATCACGACGACGAAATTCTTCGCGCCGCCGAGGGCCTGGACGCGCTTGCCGGCGTGTGTCGCGCGCTGGTAGACATGCTTTGCTACGGCCGTCGAGCCCACGAACGACACGGCGCGAATGCCAGGGTGATCGCACATCGCATCGACGACGTCGCGCCCGCCGTTGACGATGTTGACGACGCCTGCCGGCAGGTCGCATTGCTGCAGCAGGTCGACCATCTTGCGCTGCGACAGCGGGACCTGCTCCGACGGCTTCAGGACGAACGTATTGCCCGTAACGATGGCGAACGGCAGGAACCACATCGGCACCATCGCCGGAAAGTTGAACGGCGCGATCGCCGCGCACACGCCGAGCGGCTGGCGGACGACGTGGCAGTCGATCCCGGACGCGATGTCCTCGAGACCGAAGCCCTGCATCAGCGACGGCGCGCCGCACGCCACTTCGACGCACTCGATGCCGCGCCGCACGCTGCCGCGCGCTTCGTCCAGCGTCTTGCCGTGCTCGGTCGTGACGATGCGCGCGATCTCGTCGAAGTGTGCTTCGAGCCGCGCCTTGAACTTGTAGAGGACCTGCGCGCGCGCGTTGACCGGCGTATCGCGCCATGCGGGGAACGCCAGCGTGGCCGCCTGAACCGCCGCGTCGACGTCCGCGGCGGTGGAGAGCGGCGTCCGACCGATGATCTCGCCGACGGCCGGGTTGTGGACATCAAAAAAATCCGTGGCCCGGGTTTGCACCCAGCGGCCACCGACGAAGTTGTCGAGCGTCTGAACGTCCCGTCGCGCGGCGACGTCGGGCATGATGGGCTCCTCCGAAAAAGAGCCCATTATAGGTCCCCTGAACTCCTAGCGCGGCGGTGGCGCCAGGAGCACCGGACGCGCCTCGCTGGCCCACCCTTCCTCCCACGTCGGCCGCGCCGCGCGCCGCGCGCCTGCGCGCAGGCGGTCGAGGCGCGACGAGTCGGCCGGGAATGTCTCGAAGAGATCGAAGATGACCTCCGCGAGCTGGCGCGCGTTCGAGAACAGCAGGCCGTTGTCCCCGTGACGGATGCGCTCGGCAAGACAGGCGCCGTAATCGAGCGCGCAGACCGGCACGCCGGCGCCGAAGAGGTCCACGACCTTCATCGGAATGTCGAGCCCCGATGATGACCGGTGGAGGCACAGGCCGAGATCGGCGCTGCCGACGATGCGCGGATAGTCTTCGGGGTCGAGCCAGCGGGTGCGCAACTGGACGCGGCGGGCCGGCAGTCCGGCGAATCGCCGCTCGAACTCCGCGCGGCGCGCGCCGTCGCCCGTGACGAGAATCACGAGATCGGGAAACCGTCGCGACGGGTGGTTCACTTCCCAGCCCCGCACGCGCTCTTCGAGCTCGCGCACCGCGTCAATCACGACGTCGAAGTCCTCGTCGGCCGTCCAGCTGGTCGGGCTGACGATGAAGCCGACCGGGCCCGAGCCGCGGATCTCGAGCCGCGTGAAGAGCGCCTGGCGAATCTGCTCGCGCTCGACGCGTTCGAGCGGCGCGAACGCCGACGCGGGTCGATCGTAGAGCACGCGCACGCCGGGAATCCTGAAACGATGGTCGAGAAACTTCGCGAGCCCGCGCGACACGCACAGATGCCCGGTCGCCGACCGCGCGGCGACCATTTCGAGCCAGCGCGTCAGACGCACGACCGGATGGCGGCGGCCGAGGCGCAGCGCGAGCAGCGTGTACCCGAGGTTGTGCCAGTCGATCACGAGCCGGGTCGTGCGCAGTCGGGCCACGAGGCCCGCGACGTGCAACGTCGGCAGCGCGGGCGGATTCTGAACCAGCAGCAGATCGGGCCTGGGGAGCCGCATGAGCGTCCGGCCGAGACGCACGCTCAGCCGCGCGCCGTCGATGAGCGCCAGGACGCCGAAGCCGAGCGTGGACCGGCCCGGCCGGCGGAATCGCAGCCGCGCTTCCGGCAGGCGATGGACGGTGATGCGCGGATGGTCGGTGATCCGCTTGGGCAGCGGCGCGCCTTCGTACCCCACAAAGTCGACGTCCACGCCGCTCGCGGCGAGGGCATGAGCGTGATACTGCATGCGGGGGCTGCGACCGAGGTCCCCCACGACGACGACGGCGGCACGCATTGGGACTGGATCGGAGGCTAACACAACTTCGCGGCTCGCCGGCAGATCGCGGCCAGCCGTCACGCGGACCGCGGCGCGAGCAGGCGCGCGAGGAGGTTCGCCGTCACGCGGCGGCGGTACTCCGCCGTGGATCGAATGTCGTCGATCGGCGCGATCTCATCGAGCAGCAGGCGCTGCGCCTCGGCGACCGACGCGCCGGCGGCGAGCGCCGCCTCGGTCCGCCGGGCGCGGACAACGGTGGGCGCCACGCTGCCGACGGCAATCCGCGGCGTCTCGCCGGCGATCACGGCCATCACGACCTTCGAGATCGCCTGCGCGGCGCGCGTCCCGACCTTCCGGAAGCGCTGGCGTCCGCGGATCGGCGCGATCTCGAACGAGACGATCAGCTCGTCGGGGCGCCGCACGGTGCGGCGGTAGCCCGTGTAGAACGACGAGAACGGAACGCGCCGCGTGGCGCCGGCGCCGCGCAAGACGACAGTCGCGTCGGCGGCGGCGAGGACGGGCAGCGTGTCGCCGGCTGGCGAAGCATTGGCCACGTTGCCACCCAGAGTACCGCGATTCTGGATCTGGACGCCGCCGATTTCGCTCGCCGCGGCCGCGAGCATCGGCAGCCGCCGCCGGACGAGCGGCGAGCGGATGAGATCCGTATGCGTCGCGAGCGCGCCGATCGACAGCGCGCCCTCGCGGATCGCGATCGTCCTGAGGGCGTCGAGCCGCCACAGGTCCAGGAAACGCGTCTCGGTCAGCGTGCCGAAGTTCAGGGCGACGTAGAGATCTGTGCATCCGGCCATCGGCACGAGCGGCCCCTCGTCGCGCAGCATCGCCAGCGCCTCGTCAAGCGACGAAGGCTGGAAGAGCTTCAAGTGTGAAATGGATGACCGCATCACCGTCTCACGTTTAACCGCGGAGCGCGCGCAGAGACTGAACCCGAGCACACGAAGAAGTGCTACACATGGGATTGCTGAATTGACCGGTAGATCGCCGAATAGCCCGTGCAGCGGCACAGGTTGCCGGCCAACCCGACTTTGATGTCGTGGAGCGAAGGTCGGGGACCGAGCGCCACGGCAGCGAGAATCATGCCCGGCGTGCAGATGCCGCACTGCGCGCCGCCGTGCTCGACGAACGCGCGCTGCAGGCGATGACGTCCGCCCAGACCTTCAATCGTGGTCACGCGCGTGCCGTCGGCGTGCGCGGCGGGCACGAGGCACGAGTTCACGGGCACGCCGTCGATGAGGACGGTACACGCGCCGCACTCTCCTTCGCCACATCCTTCTTTAGTACCCGTCAGCCCGCAGTCCTCGCGCAGGACGTCGAGGAGACGCTTCAGAGGATGGACGTCGAGCTTCTTCCGCCTCCCGTTCAACACGAAGGACACAAAGGACACAGAGGTCAAACCCATGCCTGGCTTTTCCTTGGTGTCCTTGGTGTCCTTTGTGTCGATTCAACGCTCGACGTAAGCATGACTCTCTCGGGAGTCGCCGGGATTTCCCTGAGGTCGAACCCCGCGTGACGCAGTGCGTTGATCACGGCCGGTGCGGGACCGTCGATCGGCATTTCGCCGACGCCCTTGGCGCCGGACGGGCCGTGCGGATACGGATTCTCGAGCAGCACCACCTGCATCGGCGGCGTGTCGAGCGACGTCGGGATGATGTAGTTCGTCAGCGTCGCGTTCGCCATGCGGCCGTCGCGCATCACGACGTCTTCCAGAATCGCGTAGCCGAGCCCTTGCGCGCTGCCGCCTTCAATCTGGCCGACGGCGAGCATCGGGTGAATCGCCTTGCCGATCTCGTGGACCGTCGTGAACGCCGTGGGCCTGACTTCGTACGTGTCGCGATCGACCTCCACCTCGACAACATCGCAGCCCCAGCCGTAGCTGCCGTAGGCGTCACCTTTATATACGGTGTCGTCCCAGACCATCCCGGCGGGCCGCTCGTACTGTTTCGTGATCACGAGCGGGCCGAACGCGCGCAGGTACTGGCGCGGCGTGAGCCGGCCGAGGCGCGCGCGCATCTCTTCGGCGCAGCGCTCGAGGATGCGGCCGACGATCATGCAGGTGCGCGACGCCACCGTTGGTCCACTGTCCGGCACCTCGCCCGTGTCCGCGGCGTTGACGTCCACGTCGTCGTACCGCACCCCGAGCGCATCGGCGACGATCTGCGCGAGCATCGTCCGCGTGCCCTGACCGATCTCGGTGCTGGCCACGTGGATCCGCGCGCCCTTGTGGGTGAGCGCGAGCGACGCCTTCGCGGCCAGCTTCACTTCACCCGCGCCCGTGAAGCCCGAGCCGTGAAAAAACAACGACAAGCCGATGCCCCTGTTCGTGCCTGCGAGCGCGCGTCGCCGTTTCCTGAAACCGGTGCGGGTCACAGCTTCGCGCAACACCTGGAGCGCGCTCGAGTCCTTGCCGAGCCGTTGGCCCGTCGCCGTCGTATCGCCCGGCCGGAGCGCATTGATCTCGCGCACGCGCACCGGATCCAGGCCCAGCCGCTCGGCGATGCGATCCATGTGCACTTCGGCCGCAAACTGCGTCTGCGGCGCGCCGAAGCCGCGGAACGCGCCGTTGGGCGGCGTGTTGGTCATCGTCGCGCGCCCGCGGATCCGGATGTGATCGCAGCGGTACGGACCGGCCGCGTGGATCATCCCGCGCGACAACACGACCGCGCTCAGCGTGGCGTACGCGCCGCCGTCGAGCACGGCATCAATATCGATGGCCGTCAGGCGTCCGTCGCGTGTGACGCCCGTCCGGTGACGGACGATCGACGGATGCCGCTTCGTCGTCGCGAGCATGTCCTCGACGCGGTCGTACACGAGCTTCACGGGCCGCCCCGTCTTGAGCGCCGCCAGCGCGGCGTGCCCGGCCATCATCGACGGGTATTCTTCCTTCCCGCCGAAGCCGCCGCCGGTTTCGGTCTGAATCACGCGCACCTTTCCGGCGGGCAGCCCGAGCAGAATCACCAGCGCGCGATGCACGTAGTAGGGACACTGCATCGATCCGTAGACCGTGATGCCGCCGGCGGCGCCCGCGACACTGCTTCCGGGTACGGCGATGACGCCGTTGGTCTCGATGTACAGCTGCTCCTGAAGACCCGTCCGATATTCGCCCTCGACGATCACGTCGGCCGCGGCGAAGCCCGCGTCGAGATCACCCTTGTCGATCGCGATCTTCTTGAAGGTGATCGCGGACCTCTCCGGATCGTAGTTCGGCGTGGACGGCCGGTACTCGATCTGGACGTCGGCGGCGCGCAGTTTCTCGCGGTCCTCGTGCACGAGCAGCAGAATCGGCTCGGCGACGTGGCGGATCTTCCGCTCAGCCAGGCACGGCTGATCCTCGTCGATCAGCGCGACGATGTTGCGACCGGGGATGTCGTGGTGATCGACGAGCGTGAAGCCGGCGCGGTCGCCCTTGAAGCGCACCTTCACAATTTCACCGGCCGGAATCGTCGAGCGAATCGTGCGGGCGTGCAGGAGGCCGGGAAACGTCAGGTCGTCGATATACCGCGCGGCGCCAGTGACTTTGTCGTGCCCTTCCTTGCGGAGGACGTTGCGACCCACCGCTTTCCGCGCGCGCGAGGACATTGCGCCGCATTATAGCGGGCCGGCTGAACGGACACGTAGGGCGGGTCCTTTCGGACCCGCCATGATTCGCATGCGATCGTTTCAGGCGAGCGTGATCGTAAGATACGCGCGTGAAGCACCTGATCTCCTTTGTCGTCCTCGTGCTCGTACTCGCCACGCCAGTTTGGACGCAGGCGCCGGCCGCGCGGTACGACATCCTGATCCGCAACGGCCGCGTCCTCGACGGGAGCGGCAATCCATGGCTGGCGGCCGACCTAGGGATCCGCGGCGGCCGCATCGTCGACATGGGCCGCCTCGGCAACTCGACCGCGGCGCGAGTGATCGACGCGCACGGGCTGACCGTCTCGCCCGGCTTCATCGACGTCCACTCGCACGCGTCCACGGGTCTCGCCGGCGATCTGCGCGACGCGCGCCAGCTGCTCGCGCAGGGTCTGACGACGGTGATGATCAATCCAGACGGCGGCGGAACGGTCGATCTGAAAGCGCAGCGCGGCGCGTTCGAGCAGAACGGAGTCGGCGTCAACGTCGCGCTATACGTGCCGCACGGATCGATCCGGCGCGACGTGATCGGTATGGCCGATCGTCAGGCGACGCCCGCCGAGCTCGATCGCATGGTCACACTCGCGCAAGCCGGCATGGAAGCCGGCGGCATCGGGCTGTCGTCCGGGCTGTACTACGCGCCCGGTAGCTATGCAAAGACCGAGGAAGTCATCGCGCTCGCGAAAGTCGTCGGCGAGATGGGCGGCGTGTACGAGAGCCATATCCGCGACGAAGCCGACTACAGCGTCGGCGTGGTCGCAGCCGTGCAGGAAGTGATTCGCATCGCCGAAGAAGGCCACCTGCCCGGCATCGTCGCGCACATGAAGGCGCTCGGGCCCGCGAGCTGGGGTCTGTCGATGGCGCTCGTCGAGAAGATCACGCAGGCGCGCGACCGTGGCGTCGAGGTGTACGCCGATCAGTATCCCTACGACGCGAGCGGCACGGGCATCGTCGGCGCGCTGATTCCGCGCTGGGCCGAGGTCGGCGGACGCGCGGAACTGCTGAAGCGCGTCCAGGGACCGGAGCACGATCGACTGGCCGCGGACATCCGGCGCAACTTCGAACGCCGCGGCGGACCGGAGAAGCTGGTGATCTCGCGCTACGCGCCGAATACGGCGTACGAAGGCCAGACGCTCGCGCAGGTCGCGACGACGCGGGGCAAGCCCGCCGAGGAGACGGCGATGGAGCTGCTGCTGAACGGCGACGCGAGCCTCGTCTCGTTCAACATGGCGGAACGCGACATCGAGCTCATCATGCGCCAGCCGTTCACGATGACGTGTACCGACGGCGACCTCGTGCCGTTCGGCCAGGGCCAGCCGCACCCGCGCGGCAACGCGGCGTTCGCGCGCAAGATTCGGAGGTACGTCAACGAGCGCGAGACGATCGACCTGCCGTTCGCCGTGCGATCGATGACGTCGCTGCCGGCGTCAGTCTTCGGCTTGAAAGATCGCGGCGTGCTTCGCCCGGGCGCGTGGGCTGACGTGCTCGTTTTCGATCCGGCCAAGGTCCGCGACGTCGCGACGTATCTCGAACCGCATCAACTGTCGGAAGGCATGGCGTACGTGCTCGTCAACGGTAGAATCGCCAAGGACGACAACAACTGGACGGGCACGCTTGCCGGCAGAGTCGTGACGCCCGATCGGAGATGACTATGGCAAAGAAACCGGCGCGCACGTCGAAGCGCGGCCCGAGCGCGGTGCGATTCCCCGGCGAGAGCCCGAAATATCGCGCGGCCCGTGAGAAGCTGCTCAAGAGCGAGATCGCGCTGCGGCGGCAGATTGAAGCCGTCGCGGCCGAGCGCCGCAAGCTGCCGCTCGGCGGCGCGGTGAAAGAGGATTACGTCTTCGAGGAGCTCACGACCGATCCCGACCACACCACCGCACGCCGCCACGTACGGCTGTCACAGCTCTTCGCGCCCGGCAAGGACACGCTCGTCGTCTACAGCTACATGTTCGGGCCGCAGATGGCCGCGCCGTGCCCGATGTGCACGTCGATGCTCGACGGCCTGGACGGGCAGGCGCCGCACCTCCGGCAGCGCGTGAACCTGGCCGTCGTCGCGAGGTCTCCCATCGACCGCATCCGTGAGTTCGCGCGCGAGCGCGGCTGGAGCCGCCTGCGCCTGCTGTCGTCGGCCGGCAACAGCTACAACCGGGACTACCACGGAGAAAACAAAGACGGCGGTCAGCTGCCGATGCTGAACGTGTTCACCCGGAAGAACGGACGCATTTACCACACGTACGGCAGCGAGCTGCTGTTTGCGCCGTCCGACCGCGGGCAGGATGGACGCCACGTCGACGCGATCTGGCCGTTGTGGAACGTGCTGGACTTCACGCCGGAGGGACGCGGCACGACGTGGTATCCGAAGCTGCGCTACGAATAAACTGGCGTGGACGACGACCGTCGCGCGAGGCGTTCAGCCGGGCGTTGAGGCTCGCCAGAAAGGCTCGCCCTACCTCCGTCAGTGCGAAGAACCCGGCAGGAGATCGTTGGGCCTGAGGTCGAGCTCCGGCAGCAACGCCGACGCAACCGGCTCGTCGCCGCGCGCGGTACCGGCCTTGACGAATCTCAGGCCAGACAGTCGATAGACCTCGACGGCCCCGGCCTTCGGATCCACCAGCCAGTACTCCTTCACCTGGTGCCGCGCGAGCAATCGCAACTTGCGCCCACGGTCGTTGCTCGCGGTGCCCGGCGAGAGGATCTCGATTGCCAGGTCCGGTGCGTGCCGCGTCACCTTTTGCATGTCGAGCACATGCTGGCGTTCGGGCGTGAACAACAGCAGATCCGGCTGCACGACGTCGTAGTCGGTCAGCACGATGTCGAGCGGCGCGAAGAAGACCGCACCGCCGCGCGTCTGCACGTACACCGAGAGCGCCAGGAACAGGCGTCCCAGGACGAACTGATGGATCGGAAGCGGTGATGGAATTTCGAAGACCTCGCCGTTGTACAGTTCGTACCGGCGGCCGTCCTCGGGCCATCGCTCCAGATCCGCGTAGCTCACGCGCTGCTGCGCAGCCTTCACGCCCGCCATTCTAGCATCGTCTATGCGAACCGCGTGCCGAGCGGAATCATTGGGAAATCTCACGGGTGGGTTCGAAAAGTTGCAGCCACTGCCACGCGCGGGAACGCCGCCGTTGGCAACAACTGCCATGTCGTGGCTTCGCTATTCTCAGCGTTCTCTGCGACCTCTGCGTTCGGCAGCGTGAGGATTTCGTACGAGCCGAGACGAGAACCGCCATCGAGCGACACCGGCGGGATTATACGGGGGAACAGCCCTCAGCCTTCAGCCCGATCACCCGTAATCAACCTGACCCTTCTCTGGTAGGTCACATACGCCCACGCCCATTCCGTCATGACGACGAAGCGGTTGCGGAAGCCGATCAGCCAGAAGATGTGCAGGAAGATCCAGAACAGCCACGCGAAGAAGCCGGAGATCTTCAGGCCGAAGATCTCGCCGACCGCCGAGCCTCGACCGATGGTCGCCATGATGCCGTAGTCGCGATAGCGGAACGGCGCGAGCGGGTTGCCGCCGATCGCGCGCAGGATGTTGCGCGCGGCGTGCGCGCCTTCCTGCATCGCGACCTGCGCGACGCCCGGCAGCCACGCGCCGTCCTGCTCCAGCGCGCAGATATCTCCCGCAACGAAGATCTCGGGATGTCCCGGCACCGCGAGCGTCGGTTCGGCCGGCACGCGGCCGATGCGATCGAGCCGCACGCCGAGCGATTTCGCGATCGGCGACGCGGCGACACCGGCGGCCCAGAGGACGGTGTCCGCGGAGATGCGCTCGGCGGACGCGTCGGGTCCGGCGGAAGCCTCCCCAGAGCCCGGACGCGGGGCCGGACGCCATAGAACGCCGTCGGCATCCACCTGCGTCACGATCGATCCGGTGCGCACTTCGACGCCGAGTCTCTCGAGCGCGTGGCGGGCGGCGTCGCGCAGCGGATCATGAAAGTTCACGAGCACGTGGGGACTGCCCTCGAGCAGGACGATGCGCGCCGACTCGGGATGGATGCGGCGGAAGTCCTGCCGCAGCGACTGCCGCGCGATCTCGGCGAGCGCGCCCGCGAGCTCGACGCCGGTCGGGCCGCCGCCCACGATGACGAACGTCAGCAGTCGCTTCTGCTTCGCCGGATCCGGTTCGCGCTCCGCGGCTTCGAACGCCATCAGCATCCGCCGTCGCATGGCGAGCGCATCGTCGAGCGTCTTCAGTCCGGGCGCGCGCGCCGCCCAGTCGTCGTGCCCGAAGTACGAATGCGTCGCGCCGGTCGCGACGATCAGGTACTCGTACGCGATCGCGTCACCCGCATCGATCTCGACGCGCTTCGCCACCGGATCGATCGCGTGAACATTCGCGAGCAGCACCTCGACGTTCTGCTGCCGCCGCAGGATCCAGCGGATCGGCGACGCGATGTCGCCCGGCGACAGCGATGCCGTCGCGACCTGGTAGAGCAGCGGTTGAAACACGTGATGGTTGTGACGATCGAGCAGCGTGACGCGCACGGGCGCGCCCGCGAGCGCGCGCGCCGCGTCGAGCCCGCCGAATCCTCCGCCGACGATCACCACGTTCGGAACGGCCACGCCCCATCATCCCATCACCGCGTCACGCCATCCACCCCGTCGCTCTGCTCACGCCGTCTTTCCCTCCACCCTTCCACCCGGGGATTGGACTGCAACGTCGCGGGCGGCGATGGTATCGTTTGGTATGGCGAGCCCAGCAAAGAACGCGCGCGAACAGACGGCCACCGGCCCGACCACCGTCGTGGACACCGCGTGCACACTCGACTGCCCGGACGCGTGCAGCCTTGCGGTCACCATCCAGAACCGCAAGATCATCAAGATCGACGGATCGACGGCGAATCCCGTCACCGACGGCTACATCTGCGCGAAGGTGCGGAAGTTCGATCAGCGCGTCTATGGCGACGACCGCCTGCTCTACCCGGCCGTGCGCAAGGGCCGCAAGGGCGAAGGCAAGTTCAAGCGCGTGCCCTGGGAAGAAGCGCTCGAGCTGATCGCGGAGCGATTCCGGCGCGCGAAGAACGATCACGGCGGCGCGTCCATCCTGCCGTACTCGTACGGCGGATCGAACGGCTTCCTGACGCAGGACAACCTCGACGCGCAGCTCTGGCGCCGCCTCGGCACGTCGCGCCTCGAGCGCACCGTGTGCGCCGCGCCGACCGGCGCCGCGAACATGGCGCTCTACGGCAAGATGCCGTCGGTCACTTATCAGGACTATCCGGAAGCGAAGCTGATCATCCTGTGGGGCGTGAACCCATCGGCGTCCGGCATTCACCTCATCCCGTACGTGCGCGAGGCGCAGAAGCGCGGGGCGAAGCTGGTGGTCGTCGATCCGCGCACGACGCCGCTCGCGCGATCGGCGGACGTGCATCTCGCGGTGAAGGCCGGCACCGACGTGGCGGTCGCGCTCGCGATCCATCGCCATCTCTTCACGACCGGACACGCCGACGAGGCGTTCCTCCGCGATCACACGCACGGCGCGGACCGGCTGCGCGAGCGCGCGGACGCATGGACGATCGCACGCGCGGCGGACGTGGCCGGCATCGATGCGGCCGCGCTCGAGCGCGTCGCCGAGCTGTACGCGACGAGCTCGCCGGCGCTCGTGCGCTGCGGCTGGGGGCACGAGCGGAATCGCAACGGCGGCAACTCCGCGATGGCGATCATGGCGCTGCCCGCGGTCGGCGGAAAGTTCGGCGTCCGCGGCGGCGGCTATTCGATGAGCAACTCGGCGTCGTGGGGCATCGACCGGACGTGGATCGCCACGGCCGAGCCCGGCACGCGCGCCGTGAACATGAATCAGCTCGGACGCGCGCTGACCGAGTACACCGATCCGCCGGTCAACGTGCTGTTCGTCTACAACGCCAACCCGGCCGCGACGGTCCCCGATCAGCACCGCATTCTGCGCGGCCTCGATCGCGAGGATCTCTTCACCGTCGTCTTCGATCAGGTGATGACCGACACGGCGCTCTATGCCGACGTCGTCCTGCCGGCGACCACGTTCCTCGAAGGGTACGATTTCGCGAAGGGCTACGGCTCGATCAGTCTCGATCTGGCGAAGCCCGTGATCGATGCCGTCGGCGAGTCACGGCCGAACGCGGACGTGTTCGGCGATCTCTGCACGCGCCTCGGCCTGCTGGGGGAACATGAACCGACCGGCGAGCTCGACGTGATGCTGAAGATTCTCGACGAGATGCCCCGCCACATCGGCGTCGATCTGCGCGACGGGATCCGGCCGACGCCGACGTACGGATCCACGCCGGTTCAGTTCGTCGACGTGTTCCCGAACACGTCCGACCGCAAAGTGCAGCTGTTCTCCGACGCGCTCGACGCGAGCGCGCCGATGGGTTTGTATCGGTACCAGCCGGACCCGGCGACGGATCGCTATCCGCTCGCGCTGATCTCGCCGTCGAGCGATCGCACGATCAGTTCAACGCTCGGCGAGTTGCCACGGCCGGACGTGCAGCTGCTCATGCACCCTGACGATGCGGCCGCGCGCGGGCTCGAGGATGGGGATTTGATCCGGATCTTCAACGATCTGGGCGAGGTGCACTGCAAGATCGACGTCACACCCGAGGTCCGGCCGGGCGTCGTCAGCCTGCCGAAGGGCCTGTGGCGGCGCAGCACGCGCAACAACGCCACGGGCACGGCGCTGGTGCCCGATACGCTCACGGATCTGGGTGGAGGCGCGTGCTTCAACGACGCAAGGGTACAGGTGGCGTCGCTGCCGAGCGCGTGACTACTTGGTCTGCTGCGGAACGTAGCCTGGCGGGAGCGCGGCGCCGTCGCCGAAGAAGAACTCTTCCATGTGCTTGGCGACGAGGTCCTGCGCTTCCTTCTGCCACGGCATCAGGCGGTACTCGTTGAGGATCATCTTCATGCGATCCTCCCAGAGTTTCCAGGCGTCCTTCGAGACGTTCTCGTAGATCCGCTGGCCCAGTTCGCCCGGCCAGGGCGGCGAGTCGAGACCGAACAGTTCTTTCTGAAATTTCACGCACATCACCTTGCGTCCGGTCGCGTTGGTCGCCGGGGCAGGTGTGTGGGTGTGTCCGCAGGAATCAGCCATGGTGAAGATTGTAGTCCACCTGCGCGGACGGGAGCACCGGGAATTCGGCGTCCACCGTGAATCGCAGCCGCGCGTGCGCGTCGCGCAGCGCGCGTCCGACGTCGCCCGCGGATGCCGCTCGCGCGAAGATGAAGCCGAGATAGCTCGCGCCTTCCGGGAGCGGGACGAGCCGCTGATCCATCTTGGCCGTGATGCGCAGGTCGGTGACCTGGGGCACGGAGCGCGCGGCATCGAGTCCGTCGACGGCGCGGAAGATGCCGCGGCGCGGAATCGGGATCATCATCACGCCTGACGCGGCGGCCTCGCGCGTCCAGCCGGCCGGCGACTCACCGAGCGCGTGCCGCAGCAGCAACTCTTCGAGGGAACACGAGTCGCCAAACGTCAGCGCGCGCGCGCACAGGCCGCCGATCGGCCGCGCCGCGACTTCGAGCACGAACACGGCCGCCTGCCCCGAGCCTGCCGAGGGGTCGGCATTGACGCGGCACTCCGCATGGACGGGACCATGGCTCAAGCCGAGCGCCGTCGCCGCCTGCGCGACGGTTCGCGCGATCGCGTCCTGCGCATCGGCGGCCGCGGCCGAGGGGGTGACGTAAATGGTTTCTTCGAAGAACGGGCCGTCGAGCGGATCGGGCTTGTCGAAGATCGCGAGCGTGTGAAGCGCGCCGTGGTGCATCAGGCCTTCGAGCGCGTACTCGCGTCCCGGGATGAATCCCTCGATGAGCACCGTGTGGTGCGCATCGTTACGCTCGGCTCGAACGTCGGGCCACGCGAGCAGCGCGCGCAGCCGCTCAATGGCCGTCGCGAGCGACGCGGGATCGTCGGCGCGCATCACGCCGCGGCTGCCCGAGAGCGAGACGGGTTTGATGACGCAGGGAAATGCTGGTGGCTGGTGGCTGGTGGCTGGTGGCTGGGAGAGAACGGCTGAGGGCTGAGGGCTGAGGGCTAACGGAACGAACCATGGGACGGGAAGGCCGGCATCGCGCAGGCGTTCACGTGTAAGCAGCTTGTGCCGCGCGACCGCTGCCGCGTCAGCCGAGTGCCAGGGCAGTCCGAGCGCCTGGGCCACGCGGGCGGCGATGACGGTCGGCCGGTCGCCAACGACCAGCACGCCGTCAATCGGACGCGTGCGCGCCGCGGCGACGATCGCAGCGACCGACGCGTCCTCCTCATGAAACCGAATCGGGATCGCGTCGTCCTGCCACGGATCATCGAGCACCGCGCAGCGATCGGTCGCGAAGACGACCTCCACCCCGAGCCGCTCGGCGGCTTCACCGAACGCGCGCGTCTGATACCCGGTCGTGGTCGCTAAGAGAAGTACTCGTTTCATGGCTGATGGCTGGCGGCTGATGGCTGTGGCGCACGGTCGTCCATCGACCATCGCCATTAGCCATTAGCCCTCAGCCCTCTCTATACCAGAGCCACCTGCTCCGGATTCGGCTCGGCTCAACAGTACCAAGGCTCGTTGAGGTACGGGACCGTCGTGCGGTCGCGGGCGGGGCGCGTCTCGCCCGCCGGCGGCAGACCCGCGCGCGCCCGCGCCAGCGCCCGGACCTCCGCGAACACCGCGCGCCGATCAACGCTCAGCCGCATCCCGACCATCGCGGTGATCTCTCGATGCAGCGCGTCGACGCGCGGATCCGGATGCGACCAGCGATGCGTCAGCGTCGCGGGATCGAATCCGCTGACGTGCGTTCGCATCTCCTCCAGCTCGAGCAGCCGCGAGCCATCAGGCACGAGCAGCCGGATCGCGAGCTGAATCGATGCGACGTGATCGACGAGATCGAGCTCGGCGATCGCGTCCAGCAGCTCGCAATACGAGCGAAGCGTCAGCCACGGATGGAACGCAACGAAGGTCGGAATGAAGGTGACGCGCGCGTCACGGCACAGCGCGACGGCTTCGATGAAATCCGCCCGCGTATGACCCTTATCGAAGAGCGCCAGCGTGCGATCGTCGATCGACTCCACGGCGCTGGTGACGAACGCGCAGCCTGTTGCGGCAAGGCGCGGCAACAGATCCCGATGCTTCAGCAGATGCTCGACCTTGATTGTGACGTCGTAACTGACAGACGGATGCGCGTCATGCAGCGCCTCGACGATGCGCATCGCGTGCGTGGGGCCGTTGAAGAAATCGGGATCGCCGAACGTGATGTGATGCGCCCCTGCCGCGACCTGCGCCGCGACGTCAGCGAGCACGACCTCCGGCTGCACGACACGGAACTGGCCGTTGTACACCGGTACGACCGGGCAATGGCGGCACAGATGCCGGCAGCCGCGGCTGGCTTCGGTGTAACCGACCAGCCGACGCTCGCCGTCGGGCATCTGCAAGGTCGCGTACTTCGACAGCGGCGGCAGGCCCGTGCGAACCGGGACGAGAAACTGAAGACGCGGAAGCTGAGCGCCGGGTCCGAAAGGACCCGGCCTACTGGTCGGCGTCGAGGAGATGTAGGGCGGGTCCTTTGGACCCGGCCTACTGGTCGGTGTCGAGGAGATGTAGGGCGGGTCCTTTGGACCCGGCCTACTGGTCGGTGTCGAGGAGATGTAGGGCGGGTC
>JACPZW010000058.1 GCA_016195265.1 Acidobacteriota bacterium
ACCTCGTGCCCGAGGGCGTGAACCTCCCGCACAAGCTGATGCGGTTGCAGGCGCAGCCGAAGACTCTGCTCTGCGGGTCGTACGAAGAGGCGTGGGCCTACTTCGATCGCTACGCGGAGAACATCCTCGGCGTGATCTCGGACATCGAGTTTCCGCGCGGCGGCGCGGTGGCGGCGGATGCGGGGCTCGATTTCGCCCGGCGCGTGCGCGAGCGGCAGCCGGACGTGCCGGTCATGCTGCAGTCGAGCCGGGCGGAGAACCAGGAGCTGGCGCGGTCGGTGGGCGCGGCTTTCCTGCAGAAGGGTTCGCCGACGCTGCTCCAGCAGCTGCGCCGATTCATGGTCGACCAGCTGGGCTTCGGCGACTTCGTGTTCGGGATGCCCGACGGCCGCGAAGTGGGCCGGGCCCACGATCTGCGTGAATTCGAAGCGCTGCTGGCGTCGGCGCCGGCCGAGTGCGTCGCGTACCACGCGGCGCGCAATCACTTCTCCAAATGGTTCAAGGCGCGGACGGAGTTCGCGCTCGCGCACGAGGTGCGGCCGCGCAAGGTCTCCGACTTCGAGACCGTCGACCACCTGCGCCAGGAGGTGCTGCGCGCCATCCGCGACTACCGTGAGCGCACGCGCCGAGGCGTCGTCGTCGATTTCGATCGCGCGACGTTCAACCCGCAGTCGACGTTCTGCCGCATGGGCGGCGGATCGCTCGGCGGCAAGGCGCGGGGGCTCGTCTTCGTCGATCTGCTCCTCAGCGAGTCGCGAATCGCCAGCCAGTTTCCCGGCGCGGCCGTCGGCGTCCCTTCGTCCGTCGTCCTGGGCGCCGACGTCTTCGACGAGTTCCTCGAGCGCAACGGGCTGCGCGACTTCGCGCTGGACAGCACGGACGAGGCGGACATCGAGCGGCGATTCGTCGAGGCGGAGCTGCCGCCGCCGATCGCGAAGGATCTGCGGACGCTGGTGGGCGCCGTTCGCTATCCGCTTGCCGTGCGTTCGTCGAGCCTGCTCGAGGATTCGCAGTATCAGCCGTTCGCCGGCATCTACCACACGTTCATGCTGCCGAACGACCATCACCGCGCGGACGTGCGGCTCCGGCAGCTGCTGACCGCGATCACGCGCGTCTACGCCTCGACGTTCAGCCAGGCGGCGAAGCGGTACTTCGCGGGCGGCCCGTACCGGCTCGAAGAAGAGAAGATGGCGGTCGTGCTGCAGCGGATTGTCGGCACGGCGCACGGGTCGCGGTTCTATCCGGATTTCGCGGGGGTGGCGCGGTCCTACAACTACTATCCGCTGCCGCCGATGCGATCGGAGGACGGCGTGGCGGCCGTCGCGCTCGGGTTTGGCGAAGCCGTGGTCGGCGGCGACAGGTGCTTCCGGTTCTGCCCGCGGTATCCGCGGCACATCGTCCAGTTCTCGACGGTCGCTGACACGCTCGCCAACGCGCAGCGCGAGTTCTATGCCCTCGAGCTGGGCCGCAAGGACAGCACGAGTGCCTTGTCGCCGACACGCTGTCCGCTGAGCGCGGCGGAGGAGGACGGCACGCTCGCGCGCGTCGGGTCGACGTACTCGCCGGAGAACGACGCCATCTACGACGGCGTGTCGCGCGCCGGCGTCCGCCTCGTGACGTTCGCGCCCGTCCTGAAGCACGGCGTCTTTCCGCTCGCCGAGTTGCTCGACGCGCTGCTGGGCGTGGCCGTGAAGGCCACCAACGCGCCGGTGGAGATCGAGTTCGCCGTCAGCATGCCGGGCGGCGGTGCGCCGCCGGAGTTCGGCATCCTGCAGCTGCGTCCGCTCGCCAGAATCCGGGAGGCGGCGGAGACGACGCTCGCGGCCGTCGATCGCGCGGATCTGATGTGCGAAAGCTCGAGCGTCCTGGGTCACGGCACGATCGACGATGTGCGCGACGTGATCGTCGTGGACCTGCAGCGCTTCGATCGATCGAAGACGCGCGCGATCGCGCAGATCGTCGCGCAGTTCAACCAGGCGCTCATCGCCGCGCGGCGGCCGTACGTGCTGATTGGCGTCGGCCGGTGGGGGTCGGCGGATCCGCTGTTGGGCGTGCCCGTGACGTGGGATCAGATCGCCGGGGCGCGCGCAATCGTCGAGGCGGGGTTCGCGGACATCCGGGTCACGCCCTCGCAGGGGAGTCATTTTTTTCAGAATCTCTCCGCGGGCAACATCGCGTACTTCACCGTCAATCCGGACGCGGGCGAAGGCTTCGTCGATTGGGAGTGGCTGGCGCATCAGCCGGCGGTCGAAGACAAAGAGTTCGTGCGCCTCCTGCGCTTCGAGACGCCAGTGGTCGTCATGGTCAACGGTCGATCGCACGCCGGGACGATTGCGAAACCGATGTGAGGTGGAGGCTGGGGGCTGGGGGCTGGAGTACGTAGGGCGGGTCCTTTTGGACCCGCCGGAGCTCACGGGCCGAGCGTTGGCCGTGGTGTCCGGCTTTAGCCGGACCCTGAATGATTTGTAGCGCGACCCTTTCAGGGTCGCGAACCGCCGTCGGGCATCGGCGAAGTCGCGGCCGGCGGCCGGCGACGGCTCGCGTGGCCGATGACAGAAGAGAGGCTGGGGCTGGAGGCTGGTGCTGAAGTATTGGCGCTGACCGTCAAGACCCACAGCGCGCCTGCCTGGCCGTAGTTCGGGATTCTCAAGCGAGCGAAGGCCGGTTGACCTGATAGGCCGCAGCGGCGGCGCGTATCCACGACCGAGACCTCAGATGAGCGATGGATGGAACCGTTGGGTGTCGGAGGCTCGGGCTGAGCATTCATCTGACTTCCTGTCCGCGTATACGCGCGAGCGCCGCGCGTAGCCATTTCAGTTGCGCGTATCGACCGCGGCCGCGCGCATGCGCGATCGCGTGCTACCATCGGCCGTCGTTGGAGTTGCGGTCGTCCGCGCGACAGAAGGCGGTCCATGTTTAGGGCGCGAGCGGGCGCGGCGGTCTACTCCAATACAAGTTCGGCGACATACACAGTCTACCGAGAGGACCAATGCCAGAAACGTTTGAAGCATACCGAAACCGAGTCCTGAGTTACCTTGGCGATGAGGAGCCCATTGGTGTCCAACAAGCCACTCCATCGCAGCTCGAGCGTCGACTGCGCGATGTCGCGCCCGAGGAGTTGATCCGGCGCCCTGCACCTGAAAAGTGGTCAATCGCCGAGATCGTAGCCCACTTGGCGGACGCGGAGCTGGCGATGGGGTGGCGATTGCGAAACATGCTGGCAAATCCGGGAGTGGCCTTGACGTGGTGGGATCAGGCCGTATGGGCGGAGCGCTTGGGTTACGCGCAGCAAGAGGCGAGCCTTTCGGCCGGGCTCTTTCGGGCGCTACGCGAGAGCAACCTGCGACTGTTGGAGTCGGTCCCGCGCGCACGGTGGGTGGAGTGCTACGGGGTCCACGAGGTACGCGGACGGCAAACGGTCGAGGAGTTCGTCCGCTTGGAAGCAGCACACGACTTGAACCATCTTCGGCAGATCGACCGCATCTTGGGTGGGTGTCTGCTGAAAGCTACCTTGGGATCGCGACCCTGAAAGAGTCGCGCTACAAGCGAATCAGGTCCGGCTGAAGCCGGACACCACGGAATCCCAGCCCCCAATCACCAGCCTCCAGCCACCAGCCACTCGCCTCCGCCGTGCCGGCTTCGGCGGGGCAAGCCAGCGACGTTCACGCATACATCCCGCGCATCCGCGTGACGACGGCGACGCGGTTGATCGCGACGATGTAGGCGGCGGTCCGCATGTCCACGTTGAACTTGATCGCGGTCTGCAGGACGTCGGTGAACGCCTCGTGCATTTTGCGCTCGAGCCGCTGATTCACTTCCTCTTCGGTCCAGAAGTAGCCGTACCGGTCCTGCACCCACTCGAAGTACGACGTCGTCACGCCGCTGCTGTTGGCGAGAATGTCCGGCACGATGAAGACGCCGCGCTCGTGGAGGTGGCGGTGGGCGTCCGGCGTGGTCGGGCCGTTGGCGCCTTCGATGATGATCTTCGCTTTGATCGACGGCGCGTTCTCCATTGTGATCTGATTTTCGAGCGCCGCCGGAATCAGGACGTCGACGTCGAGGCCGAAGAGCTTGTCGACCGGGAGCGGATCGCCGCCCGCGAATCCGTCGACCGTCCGGTGCTGCTCCGTATGCGCGAGCAGCGTCTCGATGTCGATCCCTTTCTCGTTGTAGACGCCGCCCTTCCAGTCCGTGACGGCGACGATGCGCGCGCCCTGCCTGGCGATGAGCTGCGCGGACACCGAACCGACGTTGCCGAAGCCCTGCACGGCGATCCGCGCGCCTTTCAGCTCGATCCCGACGTGCTTCGCGGCCTCGCGCGTCGCGATCATCACGCCGCGGCCCGTCGCTTCCCGCCGCCCGAGCGATCCGCCCATCTCGATCGGTTTGCCGGTGACGACCGAGGTCGTCGTGTGGCCGACGTGCATGGAGTAGGTGTCCATGACCCACGCCATGATCTGCGCGTCGGTGTTGACGTCGGGCGCGGGCACGTCCTTCTCCGGCCCGATCGCGTCGACGATCTCCGCGATGTAGCGGCGCGTCAGCGCTTCGATCTCGCGCCGCGACATCTTCGTCGGGTCGCAGATCACGCCGCCTTTGCCGCCGCCGAACGGGATGTGGGCGACGGCGCACTTCCACGTCATCCAGGCCGCGAGCGCGGTGACTTCGTCGAGCGTGACGCCCGGGTGATACCGGATGCCGCCCTTCGCGGGGCCGAGCGTGATGTTGTACTGCACGCGGTAGCCGGTGAAGACTTCGATCTCGCCGTTGTCCATCTGAATGGGACACGAGACGGTGATTTGCCGCTTGGGATGGGTGAGGATCTTCCAGATGCCGCTGTCGAGGTTCAGGAGGCGGGCCGCGACGTTGAATTCCTGCAGCATCGCGCCGAATGTGGATCCGTGGCCGGGCAGTTCCTGGCTCCGGGGGACCGACTGATCATTACGCGTGCTCATGAGTCACTCCAATCTTCGAGCGTACCGTCGGGTCTTTCGCCAAGTCAAGCATCGCTGCCCGAATGAGCGATAATGAACGGCAGATGAAGACGGCCACCGAGCGCGCGGAGACGTTCACCACGATCTCCGGCCGGCCCATCGAGCGCCTCTACACGGCTGCCGACCTCGCACGCATCGACTACGCACGCGACATCAACGATCCCGGACAGTTCCCGTACACGCGCGGCATTCACCCGACGGGCTACCGCGGCAAGCTCTGGACGATGCGGCAGTTCGCCGGGTTCGGCACGCCCGAAGACACCAACGCGCGCTACAAGACGCTCCTGCGCGCCGGCGGCACCGGCCTCAGCGTCGCCTTCGATCTGCCGACGCTGATGGGCCGCGATCCGGATCACCCGCTCTCTCTCGGCGAGACGGGGAAGTGCGGCGTCAACGTCACGTCGCTCGCCGACATGGAGACGCTGTTCGACGGCATCCGCCTCGGCGACATCACGTCGTCTATGACCATCAACTCGCCCGCGGCGATGATCTTCGCGATGTACCTCGTCGTCGCCGAGAAGCAGGGCGCGGACTGGAAGACGCTCTCCGGCACGATTCAGAACGACATCCTCAAGGAATTCATCGCGCAGAAGGAATACATCTTCCCGCCGCGGCCGTCGATGCGCCTCATCACGGACATCTTTGCGTTCTGCGCCGATCAGGTCCCGCGCTGGAACACGATCTCGGTCAGCGGGTATCACATCCGTGAAGCCGGTTCGACCGCGCTCCAGGAGCTGGCCTTCACGCTGCGCGACGGCATCGAGTACGTGCAGTGGGGCGTCGACGCCGGTCTCGACGTCGATGATTTCGTCCCGCGCATCTCGTTCTTCTTCAACGCGCACAGCGATTTCTTCGAGGAGATCGCGAAGTACCGCGCCGCGCGCAAGATCTGGGCGCACGTGATGCGCGAGCGCTTTTGCGCCAAAGATGCCCGGTCGTGGAAGCTGCGCTTCCACAGCCAGACCGCCGGCGTCTCGCTGACCGCGCAGCAGCCGTACAACAACGTCGTCCGGACGGCGCTGCAGGCGCTGGCCGCGGTGCTCGGCGGGACGAACTCGCTTCATACAAATTCGTTAGACGAGGCGCTCGCGCTGCCGACGGCCGAGGCCGCCACGCTCGCGCTGCGCACGCAGCAGATCATCGCCCATGAAAGCGGCGTCGCGAACAGCGTCGATCCGCTCGGCGGCTCCTACTTCGTCGAGAGGCTGACGAAGGACATGGAAGACGGCGCGCTCGCGTACTTCGATCAGATCGATCGGATGGGCGGCATGGTCGAAGCTATCGAGCGCGGCTTTCCGCAGAAGGAAATCGCCGAGGCGTCCTACAAGTTCCAGCAGGCCGTCGAAGCGAAGGAAAAGATCATCGTCGGCGTGAACGGCTTCGTCCAGGAAGACGACCCGCCGATCGAGATCCTCTACATCGACGAGTCCGCGGCCGACATCCAGCTCGCGAAGCTGGAGGCGCTGAAGAAGACGCGCAACGCGGATCAGGTCGGCCGGTCGATCGACGCGCTGCGCAACGCCGCGAAGACGACGGAGAACCTGATGCCCCGCATTCTGGACGCCGTGCGCGCGTACGCGACGGTTGGTGAAATGTGTGACGCGTTGCGTGACGTGTGGGGGGAATACGAGGAAGTGCCTGTAATCTAGTGGCTGGTGGCTGGTGGCTAGTGGCTGGAAGAGAGGATTCCCAGTCACCAGTCACCAGTCACCAGTCACCAGTCACCTATGCGCAAGCTGAGAGTGGTCATCGCGAAACCGGGCCTCGACGGCCACGACCGTGGCGCGAAAGTGATCGCGCGCGCGCTGCGCGACGCCGGGATGGAGGTCATCTACACGGGCCTACGCCAGACGCCAGAACAAATCGCGGCCGCCGCGCTGCAGGAGGACGCCGACGTCATCGGCCTGTCGATCCTGTCCGGCGCCCACAATCACATCGCACCGCGCCTGATGGATCTGCTGAAACAGAAGGGGCTCGACGATGTGCTCGTCGTCATCGGGGGGATCATTCCTGACGTGGACATCCCGAAACTGAAGGCGATCGGGGTCAAGGCGATCTTCCTGCCCGGCACGCCGATGCAGGAAATCGTCGACTTCATCAACACGAACGCGAGGGCGCGCGTCTGACACGTCGCGACTGACACGTAGGCCGGGTCCTTTCGGACCCGGCTGGGCCGGCGGGTCCAAAAGGACCCGCCCTACATGTGAAAGGCCCCGCCCTACATCTGGGTCTTCGACCGTCCGATAAGACCAAGGTGCCGCATACACTGCTTCTGGCCGACGACTCCGTCACCATCCAGCGCGTCATCGAGCTGACGTTCGCCGACGAGGACGTCCGGGTCGTGGCCGTGAGCGACGGCGATCAGGCCATCGCGCAGCTCGACGCGCATCCGCCCGACATCGTGCTGGCCGATATCGGCATGCCCGGCAAGAACGGCTACGAGGTCGCGCAATACATGCGGCAGTCGCCGCAGTTGCAGCACATTCCGATCGTGCTGCTCACCGGCGCGTTCGAACCGGTGGACCAGGAGCGCGCCGCGCAAGCCGGATGCGACGGCATCCTGCAGAAGCCGTTCGAGCCGCAGCAGGTGGTCGGACGGGTCCGGGAACTGCTGGCGCGAGGATCAAAGAAGGAGGCGGCCGCCGATGTGGCGTGGCCGGCCTCGACTGCGCGACCCGCGGCGCCGGCCGACGCGATGCCTCCCGCGCCCGCGGCCGCACCCGCACCCGCCGGCAGCGACTACTTCGACAATCTCGACGCGGCATTCGCGACACTCACGAACGCGCCCGCGCGGCCGGCGCCGCCGCCGGGGGAGCTGCCGAGCGTCGCGGCGCCTGCGGCGGGGTCCAGCGAAATCGACTGGTTCGCCTCGCAGCTGAACGCGCCCGCGGCGCCGTCCGGCGCGACCGAGCCGTGGGATCTGCCGGGGCCCGCGGCGACCATTGCGCCCGACGATCTGCCGCTCACGACGTTCGAAGCGCCGGCGGTTCCAGACGATCTGAACCTGACGGAGGCGCCTGATGCGGGTGCCGAAGTGCGGGGTGCGGAGGTGCCGGGTGCCGTGCAGGGTGCAGAGGTGCTTGGTGCGACGCACCCAGCACCGCAGCACCCGATAACGCTCCCGTCAATTGCGGACGCATTTGCCGCGCTCTTGGCGGCCGAGGCGCACGACCCGTCGCCCGTCGCGCCGGTGTGGCCCGTGGCCGGATCGTCGTTGTCCGCGCCCGCGGCGCCGTCCGTCGACACCGACGAGCTCGTCGAGCGGGTCACGCGTCGTGTTCTCGATCGTTTGTCCGGCACGGCGATTCGCGACGCGGTCGCCGACGTCACGTCCTCGATCGCCGAGCGCCTTGTGCGCGAAGAGATCGAGCGGATCAAATCCTCCATCAAGTAAGATCGTCGGATGGCGCTGCCCGACAAGCCCGCCCTGGAGGGGCTCGAAGCGAAGTGGATTGCCCGCTGGGCTGAATCCAAGGTGTACCAGTTCGACCGATCGCGTCCGCGCGCGGATGTGTTTGCGATCGACACGCCGCCGCCGACCGTCAGCGGCTCGCTGCACGTCGGCCACGTTTTCTCGTTCACGCACACCGACCTCATCGCGCGTTTTCAGCGCATGCGCGGCAAGGCCGTGTGCTACCCGATGGGGTGGGACGACAACGGGCTGCCGACCGAGCGCCGCGTGCAGAACTACTACGGCGTGCGCTGCGATCCGTCGCTGCCGTACGATCCGGCGTTCACGCCGCCGGCGCAGCCTGGCAAGCAGCCGATCTCGGTGTCGCGTCCGAATTTCATCGAGCTGTGCACGCGGCTGACCGGCGAGGATGAAAAGGCGTTCGAGCATCTCTGGACGCACCTCGGCCTGTCGGTCGACTGGGCGATGACGTACGCGACAATCGGCAAGCGATCACAGCGCGTGTCGCAGCTCGCGTTCGTGAATCTGCTGAAGCGCGGCCTCGCGTATCAGGTGGAAGCGCCGACGCTGTGGGACGTGGACTTCAAGACCGCCGTCGCGCAGGCCGAACTCGAAGACCGCGAGATGCCGGGCGCGTTCCACAAGATCAAGTTCGTGATCGCAGGCACGGACGCGGCCATCGACATCGACACGACGCGTCCCGAACTGATCCCCGCCTGCGTCGCGCTCGTCGCGCATCCGGACGACGAGCGGTACAGGCCGCTGTTCGGCAAGGATGTGATCACGCCGCTCTTCGGCGTCCGCGCGCCGGTGAAGGCGCACGCGCTGGCCGATCCCGCCAAGGGCAGCGGCATCGCGATGATCTGCACCTTCGGCGACATCACCGACGTGACGTGGTGGCGCGAGCTGTCGCTGCCGGTGCGCGCCGTGATTCAGGCCGATGGGACGCTGCGCGAGGTGACGTGGGGTGCGGCCGGTTGGGAATCCGTGGACGCGGCCCGCGCGCAGCGGTACTACGCCGGCCTGACGCGGCTGTCGGCGTCGAAGGCGCGCGCGAAAATCGTCGAGCAGCTCAAGGAAAGCGGCGATCTGATCGGCGATCCGCGGCCGATCACGCACGCCGTGAAGTTCTTCGAGAAAGGCGACCGGCCGCTCGAAATCATCACGAGCCGCCAGTGGTTCTTCAAGACGATCGAGTTCCGCGAGGCGCTGCTCGCGCGCGGGCGCGAGCTGCAGTGGCATCCGGAGTACATGCGGACGCGGTTCGAGAACTGGGTGAACGGCCTGAACGGCGACTGGTGCATCAGCCGCCAGCGGTTCTTCGGCGTGCCGTTCCCGGTCTGGTACCCGATCGACGAGAAGGGGAATGTCGATCACGGCCGGCCGATTCCCTCCGCCGCCGATCGGCTGCCGATCGATCCGTCCACCGACGCGCCGCCCGGCTACCGCGCCGATCAGCGCGGCGTGCCCGGCGGCTTCGCCGGCGACCCCGATGTCATGGACACGTGGGCGACCTCGTCCGTCTCGCCGCAGATCGTGTGCGGCTGGCCGGACGACCCGGATTTGTTCGCGCGCACGTTCCCGATGGATCTGCGTCCGCAGGCGCACGACATCATCCGCACGTGGCTCTTCTCGTCGGTCTTGCGAACGCATCTCGAACACGACTCGCTGCCCTGGGCTCACGCCGCCATCTCCGGCTTCGTCGTCGATCCGGATCGTAAGAAGATGTCGAAGTCCAAGGGCAATGTCGTGACGCCGCTCGGGCTGCTCGAAGAGCACGGCTCGGACGGCGTGCGCTACTGGGCCGCGAGCGGGCGTCCGGGGACCGACACGGCGTTCGACACGGGCCAGATGCGCGTCGGCCGGCGGCTCGCGATCAAGATCCTCAACGCGTCGAAGTTTGCGCTTGCCCCGCCGAAGCCGGCCGAGGGCACAGCCGTTCCGGAGCCGGCGAAGGCGGGCTCGATTGCGGCGCCGGTCGATCGCGCGATGATTCGCAGTCTCGCCGCGCTCGTCACCGAGGCGACCGAGGCATTCGAGACCTACGACTACGCGCGCGTCCTCCAGCGGACCGAAACGTTCTTCTGGCGCTTCTGCGACGACTATCTCGAGCTCGTGAAGGGTCGCCGCTACGGCGAACAGGGTCCCGAGGGCGCCGGCTCGGCCAACGCCGCGCTGACGGCCGCGCTGTCGGTGATGCTGCGCCTGTTCGCGCCATTCCTGCCGTTCGTGACCGAGGAAGTGTGGTCGTGGTGGCAGCAGGGATCGATCCACACGGCGCGATGGCCGACCTCCGACGAACTGCTTTCTTTGGTCACGGACAACAGCGAGGCGACGCGGCACGCCGACGCACGCGCGTATCAGTGGGCGACCGACGTGCTGTTCGAGGTGCGCAAGCAGCGGTCCGAAGCCAAGCAGCCGCTCAAAGTCCCGATCACGCGCGTAACGGTGAAGGCCGAGGACGCCGCGGTCAGCCTGATGCCGATCGTGGAAGCGGATCTCAAGGCCGCGCTCCGGGTGCAGGCCTTCGAGCGCACGATCGGCGAACCGCGCGAGATCGTCGTTGCGGGTTACGAGCCGGCGCCCCAGGCGTAATCGGTTTTATTTCCGTGTCCTCCGTGTCCGCCGTGGTTAATTCTTTGAGACCGTTGGAGCCCGATCAGTACCGCGACATCGTCCGTCTCGCGCTCGCCGAGGACGTGGGCGCCGGCGACATCACCACGGACGCGACCGTCCCGCCGCAGCAGCAGGCGCGCGGCGTCTTCCTGATGAAAGGGGACGGCGTCGTCGCCGGCCTCGACGTGGCGTTCGAAGTCTTCCGTCAGATCGATCCCGGGGTTCGCGCAACGCCGCGCAAGCGCGATGGCGACGTGTGCCGGCCCGGCGAGGAAATTGCCGAGGTCGTCGGGCTGGCGCGCGCGCTGCTCGTCGGCGAGCGCACGGCGCTCAACTTCCTGCAGCGGCTGTCCGGCATCGCCACGCGCGCGCGGCGGTTCGTCGAAGCGGCCGCCGGCCGCATCACGATTCTCGATACGCGCAAGACGACACCCGGGCTGCGTGCGCTGGAGAAGTATGCCGTCCGCACGGGCGGCGCCACGAATCATCGCGCCGGACTGTTCGACGCCATTCTGATCAAGGACAATCACATTCGCCTGGCCGGCGGCGTGCAGGCGGCGGTGCAGCGGACGCGGGCGCGGCACCCGGGTCACCCGGTCGAGATTGAGGCGCAGCGCCTGGAAGAGGTCGACGAGGCGATCGCCGCGGGCGCCGACTGGATCCTCCTCGACAACATGTCCACGGCGGATATCCGCGACGCGGTCGCGCGCGCACGGGGCCGGGCGATGCTCGAGATCTCCGGCGGCGTCACGCTCGACCGCATCCCCGAACTCGCCGCGACCGGCGCCAATTCCGTCTCCGTCGGCGCGCTGACGCATTCCGCGCCGGCCGTCGACATCTCCTTTGAAATCGAACCCGTCTGATCTGCCGCCGGACTTCGCCGGCGCGATCGCGCGCGTCCGGCCACGCCTCGGCCGCCTCGCCTCGACGCTGCTGTTTTATCGAACGATCGGCTCGACCAACGACCTCGCCCTGACGCGTAGCGCAGCCCTTTCAGGGCTGCCCGAGGTGTCTGACGCGCGTGAAGGCTTGGTCGTCGTCGCCGACGAGCAGACCGCGGGGCGCGGCCGGCGCGGCCACACCTGGTTCTCGCCGCCGGGCAGCGGCCTCTACGTCTCGGTCGTGCTCGTGCCGTCGCGGGCGGACGATCCCGCCCGCGCCGCCAGGCTGCTGACGCTTGCCGTGGGCGTCGCGCTCGCGGAGGCGATCGAGGCGTCTGTGGGGCTGCGCGCGGATCTGAAGTGGCCCAACGATCTGTACGTCGCGCGCCGCAAGCTCGCCGGCATCCTGGCCGAAGCCTCCGGCGACACGGTCGTGGCCGGCTACGGCATCAACGTCACCGCGACGTCGTTTCCGCCCGAGCTGCGCGATCGCGCGACGTCGCTCGAATCCGAGCTTGGCCGCGCCTGCGACCGCGCAGCCGTGTTCGCCGCAACGCTGGCGGCGCTCGCCACGCGCTACACCGATCTGCTCGAAGGACGGTTCGATGCTATTCTCGACGCGTGGCGCCGCCGCGCCCCGGCCGCGCACGGCGCGCGCGTGGCGTGGACGACGCCAGCCGGACCGGTGAGCGGTGTGACCGGCGGGATCGATGATGATGGGGCGCTGATTGTGCGAGTGGGTGATCGGGTCGAGCGGATCGTTGCCGGAGAACTGACTTGGGAAGTCTGAAGGCTGAAGTGTGAAGTCTGAAGGCGACGACCAGTCTGAAATCTGAATTCTGCAATCTGAAATCTCCATGCTCTTAGCCATCGACATCGGCAACACCAACATCGTCCTCGGCGTCTTCGACGCCGCGACGCTCGTTCATAGCTGGCGTCTGCAGACCCTGCGCGAGCGGACGGCGGACGAGCTGGGTCTCCTCGTCGACGGGCTCTTCGCGCACGACCATATCGATCGCGGAAAGATTCGCGGCGTGATCCTCGGCTCGGTCGTGCCGCCGCTGACAGGCACGATGGCGAAGATGGCGCAGCGGTACTTCGGCCTGCCGGCGCTGATCGTCGATCCCGGCGGCAACTGCGGGATGCCGATCCTTTACGAAAACCCCGCCGAGGTCGGCGCCGATCGCATCGTCAACGCGGTCGCGGCGTTTGAAAAGTTCGGCCAGTCGGCGGACCGCCCGCTGATCGTCGTCGATTTCGGGACGGCGACGACGTTCGACGCGATCACGGCGAAGGGCGAGTATCTCGGCGGCGCGATTTGCCCCGGCGTCCAGATCTCCGCGGACGCGCTGTTCCAGCGCGCGGCGCGGCTGCCGCGCATCGACGTCAGGAAGCCCGCGAGAATCATCGGCCGCACGACGGTCGGCGCGATGGAGTCCGGCTTGTTCTACGGCTACGTCGGCATGGTCGAGGGCCTCGTGCGGCGGATGAGCGACGAGCTCGGCGGCCGGGCGCTGTGCATCGCGACCGGCGGGCTCGCGGAAGTCATCGCGCCCGAGACGACGCTGATCGAGCACGTGGATGCCGACCTGACGCTGCACGGCTTGCGGATGGTGTGGGAGCGGAACCAGAAGTGATGTCGAAATTAAGAATTGAGAATTAAGAATTCAGAATTCAGTTTGGACACTTCAGCTTACTGCCGGGAGATAGAGACCTATCTCTGTCGCAAGAACGACGGCCATCTCATCCGCGTCGTGGGTCCCTCGTTTAATCTCGTCTCTGGCTGGGCGGAGCAGGGCGTGCCGCTCAAGGTCGCATTCGCCGGCATCGATCGATATTTCGAGCGCTACTACCGGAAGGGGCCGCGGCGCAGGCCGGTGAAGATCGATTTCTGCGAAGCCGATGTGCTGGACGTGTTCGATGGATGGAGACGTGCCACCGGCGTGACGACCAGCCACCAGTCGCCAGCCGCCAGCCACGACGGGGATGAGCCACCAGCCACCAGCCACCAGCCACCAGAAACGCGTCACTCCTCTCTTCCAGCGCACTTGGAACGCGTCGTCTTGCGCCTGACGTCCGCGCGCGCCGGCGGTGCGCTCGATGCCGGAACCGACGACGTGATCGACCAGATCGCGGCTGAGCTGGATGCGGCGCGGACCAAGGCGGGCGGTCTGCGCGGCGCGGCGCGGCAGGCGCTGATCGATCGGCTGACGTTACTCGACGCCGACTTGTTGCGCCGGGCGCGCGCGACGCTCGACGAGGCGGCACGCGCGGCGTTGATGAAAGAGGCAGAGGCCGAGCTGGCGCCATTCGCGCGCAGCATGCCCGCGGACGCGCTGGCGCGCGCGCGCGAGCTCGCCGTCGATCGTCTCGTGCGCGAGCGTTTTGGTCTGCCCACGGTCGCGTTCCTATGAACCCCGGGCAGCTCATTGCGCTCTCGATCGAGAAACCCGCCGCCGGCGGCCGGATGATCGCGCGCGTGGACGGCCAGATCGTGCTTGTTTCCGGCGCGATTCCCGGCGAGCGCGTGACGGCGCGTCTCGAGAAGGTGTCGAAGAGCGTCGCGTACGCGGAGACCGTGTCGGTGTTGGAAGGCGAGGCGTCGCCCGACCGCCGCGCCGTGTCCGGCGATCCGTTGTGTGGCGGCTGCCTCTACAATCACATCGCCTACGCGCGGCAGCTCGAGGTCAAGAGCCAGGTGATCGCCGATGCATTCGCGCGGATCGGCCGCATGCCGCTGCCGTCGCCGGTCCGCGTCGCGGCGTCGCCCGAGGACGGCTACCGGATGCGCGCGCGGCTGCACGTGCGCGGGTCGCGGCTCGGCTTCTTCCGTGAAGGCACGCACGACGTGTGCGACGCGCGGCAGACGCGCCAGCTCCTGCCGGCGTCTCTCGACGCGCTGGAAGGGTTGATGGCCAACGTGCGCGCGCACGGTGTCGAAGGCATCCACGAGATCGAGCTCGCCGAGAACCTCGACGCGTCGGATCGGGCCGTTGCGCTCGACATGGCCGCCGCCGCGGATGCGCGCGCGCTCGAAGGCCTGGCGACGACGGCCGGTCTGACCGGCCTCGCGACGCCGTACGGCGTCCACGGTCGCGTCCACGTTGTCGATCGGCTGGACCTTGGCGACGGCCGCGCGATCGCATTGCGGCGCCACGTGCTCGCGTTCTTCCAGGGCAACCGCCACCTGCTCGCGCCGCTCGTGACGCACGTCGCCGGCCAGGTGCCGGAGGAGGCCGACCTGCTCGATCTGTACGCGGGCGTTGGATTGTTTTCGATCGCCGCGGCCGTGTCGCGCCGCGCGCGCGTGACGGCCATCGAAGGCGATCGTGTCGCCGCCGCCGATCTGGAAGCCAACGCGACTGCCGCCGCCGGCGCCGTCCTGCCGATCCATCAGTCGGTCGAAGAGGCGGTCGGCAGGGTCCGGCCTCCGACGGATCGCGTGGGCGCGGTGATCGTCGATCCTCCGCGGACCGGCATGTCGCGCGAAGCGCTGGACGGCGTGCTGGCGCTCCGCCCGTCCCGCCTAATCTACGTCTCCTGCGATGTCGCCACCCTCGCGCGCGACGCGCGGCGCATCGTTGACGCCGGTTACGTCCTCAGCCGTGCGGACGCGTTCGACATGTTTCCGAATACTCCGCATGTCGAAACGGTCGTCGTCTTCGATCGGATTTGAGGATTTGAGGATCTGAGGAACTAAGGATTTGAGGAAGTGCGCTGCGCCGCCTCAAGGAATCCCTCGAAAAGCGGCCGGAACTCGCCCGTGCGGAAGAAATTCTCCGGATGCCACTGGACGCCGAGACAGAAGCGCGCCGCGGGATCTTCGATCGCTTCGACGACGCCGTCCGGCGCCGTCGCCGACACTTTGAAGCCCGGCGCGACATCCTTCACCGCCTGATGGTGGCGGCTGTTCACGTCGCACTCGTCCGCGTCGCTCAGACGCTCGCGCATCAGCTTCGAGAGCAGCGAGTCCTTGTCGATCCAGATCTCGTGCGCAAGTGAGTACGCGTCGTGCGGCGGCACGGTCAGGCTGTGGTTCAGCGCGCCGTGCACCGACGATGGGATGTCCTGCACCAGCGTCCCCCCGCAGGCGACGTTGAGCACCTGAATACCGCGGCAGATCGCGAAGATCGGCAGACCTTTCTTGCGCGCGGCCTTCACGATCGCGAGCTCGAATTCGTCGCGGCCCGCGTCCGCCGCGATGACCGTCGGATGTGCGTCCTCGCCGTAATGCGCCGGCGCGACGTCCTCGCCGCCGGTGAGTAGCAGTCCGTCGATGCCGGTCAGCGCCTGATCGACGGGCGCCGCGGCGTCGAGGACGCGCGCGTCACCGCCGACGTGGAGGATCGATTGCCGGTAGTCTTCGATCTTCCGGCTCGGTGTGATGCCGATGGTTGCCATAAGACTCCGGCGGGTCCAAAAGGACCCGCCCTACGTACCAAGTAGGCCTACATACCAAGTAGGCCGGGTCCTTTCGGACCCGGCACGATCGATCAGGCTGATCCGAAAGGACCCGCCCTACATCCTCGTCGGTACTTCGATCCCCATCAGGTCGAGCGCGCGCGTCAGCTGCGTCCGGAAGTAGGCCACGCCCGCGGCGCGCCAGCGTTTCCGGTCGGTCTGCTCCTCGTTGAGGATCGGGTACCGATGATAGAACGCGCTGAACAGTTGCGCGAGGCCGAACGCATACTTCGCCAGACTCGAGAACTCGAGCGATCGGACGACCTGCTCGACGATCTCGTCCAGCCGTGAGGCCTCGAAGGCGAGCGCCCACAGCGTGTGCGCCTCGCCATCGTCGTCCAGTTCCGCGGTGGACAGCGCTTCCAGGCCGCCGAGCACGTCGGCCTCGCTCACGTGCTCACGGTCCTGCAGCTTGTGGAAGATGTTGTTCGCGCGCACGACCGCGTATTGCAGGTACGGCCCGGTCTCGCCCTCGAAGCTGAGCGCCTCCTCGATGTCGAACACGATCAGCGTGCCGCGCGAGTACTTCAGCACGAAGTAGCGGATGGCGGCGACGGCGATCTGCGAGCCGACGCGCCGGCATTCGTCGGGCGAGAATTCAGGATTGCGCTGGGTGACCTCGGCGGCGGCCTTGTTCGTCAGCAGGTCGAGCAGGTCGTCGATCTTGACGCCAAGTCCCTTGCGTCCGGAGACTTCGACGAAGGGCTTCTTCGCGTCGATATCGCCAGGGCCCGCTGGGCCCTCATGCGGCGCGTAGCCCAGCTCGCGCGCGGTCGCGTGCGACAGCGCGACCATCTCGTAGGAGAAATGAATCGACCGCTCGGCTTCCTGCGCGTGGCCGAGCGCGCGGAGCGCCTGGCTGAGCAGCGCCTGCAGGTACATCTGGCGCGAGTCGATGACGTTGTAGATCCACGCGGCGCGGCCGAAGGGCGGCGCCGTCGCGTCGGTTTCGCCGGACGTGGTGGACCAGAGCGGCCGGCCGTTGGCCTGCGTGCCGAACAGCGTGTAGCGGAAGTCGTGCCCGAGCAGGCCCAGTTTCCAGAATTGATTCGCGAGGTCCTTGCCGATGTAGGTGACGACGCCGTTCGAGCGGACGATGACCTTCTCGCGCTCGGCCCCTACGTCTTCGCCGCCGTCTTCGATCTTCATCACCCAGCAGCCGGCCAGCTTGCCCTCGGTCTGCAGGTAGATCGCGCCCTGCGCCTTCAGCGTTTCGAACGCGTGCGCCCAGAACTGCAGCCGCACGATGTCGCCCTCGTACGTCAGCAGGTCGTACGCGATGTTGAGCCGCGCCATCGTTGCCAGGTGCGCGCGCACGATGCGCTCGACGATGAAGGCGCCAAGGGCCATCGTGTCGCCGCCATCGCCACCGGCGCCGGCGTGCTCGAGATCGTGCAGCACGCGTGCCCGCGCCGCCTGGTGATCGGGGCTCTCGTCGTACCAGCCGGCCACGCGCGAGTAGAGATCCCAGCAGTAGTAGTCGAAGCGCGTCGTATCCGCGATCTGGCGGACCTCGTCGAGCGTGCGATGTTCGATCTCGCGGAAGCCGACGATGATATCCGCCACCTGGACACCGAGGTCGTCGATGTAATTCTGAATCTCGACCGGCGTCCCGCGGAAGCGCAGCACGCGTCCCAGCGTGTCGCCGAGCGCGGCGTTGCGGAGGTGCCCGATGTGCGCGGCCTTGTTCGGGTTGATGGCCGTGTGCTCGACGATGGTCTTCTCGCTCGCGACGGGCTCGGGCGCGACCTGCCCGCGGACGCGTGGCAGCAGGTACGCCTGCCGATCGAGATACAGATTCAGATAGCCGTTGGGCGCGGGCTCGGCGCGCGTGACGCCGGGAATCGGACCGAGCCCCTGCGAGAGCTCCTGCGCGATGGCGCGCGGCGCTTTGCGCAGCGTGCGCGCGAGCTGGAACGCGACCGGCACGGCGAGATCGCCGAGGGCGCGCGTCGGCGGAACTTCGATTGAAAAATGCGGGACATCTTCGAGCGCGTACTGCCGGCGGATCGCGTCGGCGAGTGTGCGATGAACGAGTCGTTGAACGCGCAGGATCATGGATGGATGGGTGACGCGCTGAAGGCGCGCGCGACGCTCGTGGTACTATTACCGCCGGTGACCTTGAAGCGCCGCAGTACCATCGAGGCTCGCCCACTCGGCCGGTGTATTCACGTTGGCGAGCAGCCGGTCGCAGCCGCCGAACGGTTCCATTTCTTCCGCTGTTACCACGCGCGCCCGGACCTCCGCATCACCGATGAGATCCCGCAGGGCCAGCCGCCCCTCGCCGAGACGGCGCGCGACGGGGCCGAGACACGCACGCGTGTAGACTGCGCACAAGGGATGATAGCCGCGTTCGGTCCGCGGCACGACCACATCCGCGCTGCCGGCGAGCCCGAGGAGAAACGCACCCAGCGCCGCCGTCACGAACGGCATGTCGCAGGCGACGACGAACACGGCGTCGCCGCGGGCCTCGGTCAGCGCGGCATGAATGCCGCCGAGCGGGCCGCAGCCAGGCTTCAGATCGGCGATGGCGCGAACGTCGCGGCCCTCAAACGACTGCGCCGCTGGCGATGCCCCGCCGACGAGCAGAATGTCGTCCGACAGCGACGACAACCCGGCCAGCTGCCGCGCCAGAATCGTCCGGCCTTCGACGACGAGGGCACTCTTGTCGCGCCCGCCGAAGCGCGTCGCGTGACCGCCGCAGAGGATGGCTACCGTATTCATCAAATGGCTGAGGGCTCATGGCTGATGGCAAACGCCATTCTGAGGCTTCCGTCACCATTAGCCATCAGCCATCAGCCCTCAGCCCTTACTTTATCCCGATCATGAGGGACCCCGGCATCGGCCGCGTCCTCGTCGCGAGCCTGCACCAGGGCATCGCCGACATCCTGCCGATGCGGCTCGGCTTCTACGAGAACTGGCTTAACGCGGAGGGCCTGCGTGAGGGCACCATCGGCCTCGCGCCGCTCTATGCGGTCTTGAGTTTCTTGCGGCAGGAGGACGGCGACGCCTACCAGAAGATCACAACGCGCGCGGGCGAATACGCCGCGGAGTGGACGGTCCAGTCGATGCCGTCGATGCAGCGCGGCTTTCTCAGGGCGATGCCGATCTGGCTGCGGAGCCGGCTGCTGCTCGCGCTGGCGGGGCGCCTCGTGCACAGCAGCTATCATGGCAGCCACGCGGTCGCCCGCCTGCGCCACGGCATTGCCAACGTGGACCTTCGCTCGTCGGTGTTCTGTTCCGTGCGCGAGCCCGTCGCCCACCCGCTCTGCGGGTTCTACGCCGCCGCGTTCACGCGCATGCTCTCACTCTTCGATCTCGGCGCCCGCACCGACGTGATTGCCTGCCGCGCGACCGGCGAGCGCACGTGCCTGCTGAAAGTGGCGCTGCTCGACGCGCGAGCCGCGGATCACGCCGAAGCCGTATGAGGCGCTGGGCCGCCGCGCTGGTGCTGTTGGCGTGCGCGCCCGCCGCCGAACCGGCCGACGCCGGCGTCGCCTCCGCCGCGCGGGCCCTCCTGCAGCAGTTCGAGGGGCGCTGACCGGGGGCCGGCGACGCCCCGAATCTGGCCCTTGTACCTCGTGAAACGCCGTGGTACACTCTTGAACGAACGTGACGCAACAGATTCACGACGACGGCTTTCACGAGATTCAGCTGAACGGAAAGCAGTTGGTCTTTCTGTTCATGGCCGCGACCGTCGTGTCCGTCGTCATCTTTCTCTGCGGAGTCCTCGTCGGCCGCGGTGTGAAGGCCGAACGCCTTGCGGCCGCGGACGCGGCGCCCGTGAACGTCACGGCCGAGACGACTCCGCAACAGCCCGCGACGCCCGCGCCGACGCCGGCCGGATCGGATCCCACGGCTGCGGCGCCGCCGCCGGCCGTCGACGACCTCACGTATTTCAACCGCCTCGAGAAGCCGCGCGCGACGGCCGAGCAACTGAAGCCCACGGCCAGGAACGCGACGCCGGCACCGGTGGCGGCGGCCGCGCCGATCGCGTCGAACAAGGCCGAGAAGAGCGCGAAGGCTGAAGTGCGTTCAGCGCCCGCGCCCGCGGCGGCGTCCGGTGACGGCTACGCCGTCCAGATCGCGGCGATGAACGAGCGCGGTGAGGCGGAGGCGATGGCCAAACGGCTCGTGTCGAAAGGCTACGCTGCGTACGTCCTGGCGCCGGCCGCCGGCACGCCGTCGATGTACCGCGTCCGCATCGGGAAGTTCCCGACCAAGCGTGAAGCCGACACGATGGCGGCGAAGCTCCAGAAAGAAGAGCAGTTCAAGCCCTGGGTGACGCGGTAGATCGCGTCTTGCCGTCGCGCGCCCTCGATTACTTCCGCGCGGCCCTCTCCGGTGTCCTCCTCGCGCTGAGTTTCCCCAAGGTCGGTCATCCGGCAATCGCCTGGATCGCGCTCGCGCCGCTGCTGACGGCGCTGGCGCAGGAGCCGCGCTCGCGCTTCGTGCGGCCGCCAGGCTTGACCCACGCGCTGCGTCTCGGCCTGCTGACGGGCGTCATCTATTTCGCCGGGACGCTGTATTGGATCACCGGCGTGATGGCCGTCTACGGCGGTCTCGCGCCGTGGATCGCGGTATTCGTCAACGCGGCGTTGATCCTGTACCTGTCGCTGTTTCCTGGAATCTTCGCGGTCATCGTGCGGCGGTTGTTCTTCGCGATCGGACAGGGCGCGCTCCTGGCGGCGCCTGTTGTCTGGATCGCCACCGAACTCGGACGGACGTATCTGTTCACAGGGTTTCCGTGGGTGCTGCTCGGCTACAGCCAGGCCAGCGTCCTGCCCATCGCCCAACTCGCCAGCCTGTTCGGGGTCTGGGGTGTGTCGATGCTGGTTGCGGCCGTGAGCGCCGTGCTCGCCTCGTGGGTGGCGGGCCGGACGCCGGCCGGCCCCTCACGATGGGTGCCCGCGACAATCGTGTTCGGGCTGGTGCTGGGCGTCGCCGTGTGGGGCAGCCGTCGCGCCGCGTCGGCCGAGTGGACGCGTGAGGGCGTCCCGGTGCGCGTCGGCCTGATTCAGGGCAACGTCGACCAGGGGCAGAAGTGGAGTCCGGAAAGCGCGGCCGCGATCTTCGATACCTACCTCCGGATGACGCGGCAGGCCATCGGTGGCGGCGCCGAGTTCGTCCTGTGGCCCGAGTCCTCGACGCCGTTCCGGTTCGAAGAGGATCAGACGGACGCGGATCGCCTGCGCGCGCTGGCGCGCCAGGCCCGCGTGCCGATTCTCTTTGGGAGCGATCAGGTCGAGTGGCGCGTGGACGGCACCCGGCGCGTCGTGGACAAGTACTTCAACTCCGCGTTCCTGATGCGGTCCGACGGCACGACGGCCGGCGTGTATCGCAAGATGCACCTCGTGCCGTTCGGCGAATACGTCCCGCTGCAGCAGGTCTTCTTCTTCGCCGCGCCCCTCACGGAGCAGGTCGGAACGTTCGCGCCCGGCGCGGACGCTGTAGTGCTGCCCGTCGGAGGGCATCCGATCAGCGTCGCGATCTGCTATGAGGTCGTGTATCCCGGGCTGGTCCGGCAGTTCGTCGCCGGCGGGAGCGAGCTGCTGACGACAATCACCAACGACGCCTGGTTCGGGCCGACCTCGGCGCCTTACCAGCATTTCGAACAAGCCTCGATGCGCGCGATCGAAGAGGGGCGGTACCTCGTCCGCGCCGCCAACACCGGCATCAGCGGCATTGTCGATCCGTACGGCCGCGTCGTCGCGCGGAGCGGCATCTACGAGCCAGCGGTTCTTGTCGGCGAGGCGCGCTACCTGCGGACGTCGACGTTCTACGCGCGCCACGGCGACGTCCTGCCGTACGCGTCGGCGCTGATGACGCTGGCGCTTCTGGTGCTCACGCGCCGAACGTCGCGTACAATGTGACTGATTCACAATCTGAAATCTGAAATCTGATTTCTGAAATCTGAACTCTCGAGGATCCCATGTCTACCGTTGACGACTTGATGCGCCGCTACGAGGATCTCGGCAAACGCGCTGCGGATCTGCGGAGCTATCTTTGAAGCCGCCCGCCCCGACGAAGAACTGACCCGTCTCGAGTCCCGCGCCGCCGCCCCTGATTTCTGGAAGGACCAGGCCGAAGCGCAGAAAGTCCTGCAGCGCCGCCGCCGCCTGGAGCAGGACCGCGACCTCATGCGGTCGCTCGGCAAGAAGAGCGACGACCTCGCCGTCCTCATCGAGTGGTCGAAGGCGGGCGAGCCCGTCGACGCCGAGTTCGCGCAGGCGCTCGACGCCCTCGAGGTGGAGGTCAACGCCGGCGAGATCAAGAAGATGCTCGGCGGCGTGCACGATCGCAAGAACGCGATTCTCACCATCCACCCCGGCGCCGGCGGCACCGAGTCGCAGGACTGGGCCGAGATGCTGCTCCGCATGTACCTGCGCTGGATGGAGCGGCGCGGATTCAAGCGGGAGATGATCGACTATCAGCCTGGCGAAGAAGCGGGACTCAAGAGCGTCACGCTCACGGTCACTGGGGAGTACGCGTACGGGCTGCTTGCCGCCGAAGCCGGCGTCCATCGCCTCGTACGCATTTCGCCGTTCGATCAGGCCGCGCGCCGTCACACGTCATTCGCGTCGGTCTACGTGTGGCCGGAGCTCCCGGATGACGTAGACATCGTCATTGACGACAAGGACATCCGCATCGACACGTACCGATCGAGCGGCGCCGGCGGCCAGCACGTCAACGTGACGGACTCGGCGATCCGGATCACACACCTGCCGACGGGCCTCGTCGTGTCGTGCCAGAACGAGCGCTCGCAGCACCGCAACAAGGACTCGGCGATGCGCGTCCTCAAGGCTCGGCTCTACGACATCAAGCTGAAGGAACAGCAGGCGAAGCTCGACCAGATCGGCGGCGTGAAGAAGGACATCGCGTTCGGCCACCAGATCCGCAGCTACGTGCTCCAGCCGTACCAGCTCGTCAAGGATCATCGGACGAAGGAGCAGGTCAACGATCCGACCCGTGTGCTCGACGGCGATATCGACGTGTTCATCAAGTCGTACCTGATGAAGAAGTCCAACGGAACCTTGGGCACTGACGATGACATTGAGGAGTGAGGATTGCGGAATGCGGATTTCCGGAGTCCTCAGTCCGAAATCCAAGTCCGTGCTCCGCAATCCGCCATCACCAATTAATCCGCACTCCGCAATCCTCATTCCGCAATGAAAACCTCTCGCTCAGCGTTCCTCGTAGCGACGGGAATTCTCTTCTCGCGCGTCGCGGGTCTGGTGCGACTCCGGGTATTTGCCTACTACTTCGGCCTGCAGTCCGACGCCGCGGACGCCTTCAACGCGGCGTTTCGCATTCCGAACTTCCTGCAGAATCTGTTCGGCGAAGGCGCGCTGTCCGCGTCGTTCATTCCTGTGTACGCCGCGCTCGTCTCGCGCGGCGAGCGTCGCGACGCGGACCGCGTGGCCGGCGCCGTCGCGTCGCTGCTCGCGCTCGTCGTCTCGAGTTTCGTGCTCGTCGGCGTTCTCGCAACGCCGGTGCTGATCGCGGCGATCGCGCCCGGCTTCACCGGCGAGAAACGCGCGCTGACGATCGAAATCGTCCGGATTCTGTTTCCGGGCGCCGGGCTGCTCGTCCTGTCGGCCTGGTGCCTCGGCGTCCTGAACAGCCATCACAAGTTCCTGCTCTCGTACACCGCGCCCGTGATGTGGAACGCCGCGATGATTGCGACGCTCGTAATCTTCGGCCACGCGGATCTGTCGAGGCTGGCCGTGCTGCTGGCGTGGGGATCGGTGGCCGGCAGCGCGCTGCAGTTCGGTGTCCAGGTCCCGGTCGTGCGGCGCGTCGCTCCAGATCTTCGGTTCGCGCTCGACGCGGTGTCCGACCGCGTGCGGATCGTCGTGCGCAACTTCGTGCCCGTGTTCATCAGCCGAGGTGTCGTCCAGCTCAGCGCGTACATCGATTCGCTGCTCGCGAGCCTGCTGCCGACGGGCGCCGTGACGGGCCTCGCGAACGCGCAGCTGCTTTACACGCTTCCCGTCAGTCTGTTCGGCATGTCGATCGTGGCGGCTGAGCTGCCGACGATGGCGGGGGAGGTCGGACTGGATGCGTCAGGCACGGACGCCCTTCGGCGCCGGCTCGACGGTGGACTTCGTCAGATCGCGTTCTTCGTCGTCCCGTCCGCGATGGCGTTTCTCGCGCTCGGCGACATCATCGCCGCTGCGCTCCTGCAGACGGGACGATTCCGCCACGAGGACGCCGTGTACGTCTGGGGCATCCTGGCCGGATCGGCCGTCGGCTTGCTCGCGTCGACGTTGGGCCGGTTGTACTCGTCGGCCTACTACGCGCTGCGCGATACGCGGACGCCGCTGCGCTACGCCGTGATCCGCGTCGTGCTCACCACGGCGCTCGGTTATCTGTTCGCGATTCCGTTGCCGCGCTGGCTCGGCGTGCCGCCCGTCTGGGGCGCTGCAGGATTGACGGCGTCCGCCGGTCTCGCGGGCTGGGTCGAGATGTTGCTGCTGCGCTCGGCGATGAACACACGCATTGGCCGGACGGGATTGCCGTCGATGTACGTCGCGCAGCTATGGACGTCGGCCATCTGCGGCGCGGCGGTCGCGTGGGCCGTGAAACTCGTCGTCCCTCCGCCGAATCCGATCGTCGCGGCGATCCTCATCCTCGGGCCGTACGGGGCGGTGTTTTTCGCTACGGCCTTCGCGCTTGGAGTTCCCGAAGCCGCCGCGGTCCTCGCTCGGCTGAAAGGCTCGCTCTACCTCTCCGGGCGCGCGCGGCGCACCTGAGCGTCGCGAGAGAGCCGCCGCGTCCTGGCGAATGTGCTAGCCTTCACACCCATCCTTGACAGCCGGAGGTCCCATGACCACACGACGATGTGCCGCAGCCGTGCTCGCGGGCGTGATCGCGTCGATTGCGCTGCCGCGCGCGCAGACGCCCGCCATCTCCGCCGACCAGTACTCGCAACTGAAGTTCCGCTACGTTGGTCCGGTGGGAAACCGCGTCACCTCGATCGCGGGCGTGCCCGGCAACGTGAATGTCTACTACGCGGGCGCCGCGTCCGGCGGCATCTTCAAGACGGCCGACAACGGCGCGCACTGGGACGCAATCTTCGATGACCAGCCGGTTTCGTCGATCGGATCGCTGGCCGTGGCGCCGTCCGATGCGAACGTCGTGTGGGCCGGCACCGGCGAGTCGTTCATCCGCAGCAATGTTTCGATCGGCAACGGCATCTATCGGTCCACGGATGCCGGCAAAACATGGACCCACTCCGGCCTCGACCTCACCGGCCGCATCGGCCGCATCGTCATCGACCCGCGCGACCCGAACGTCGTGCTCGCGTGTGCGCTCGGCCACGCGTACGGGCCGCAGCAGGAGCGCGGCGTCTTCCGCACGGCGGACGGTGGCCGGACGTGGCAGCGCACGCTGTTTGTCGACGAGCGCACGGGCTGCTCCGACATCGCGATGGACGCGAGCAATCCGCGGATCCTCTTCGCGGGCATGTGGGAACTCGAAATCCACACCTGGGGCCGGATGAGCGGAGGACCGGGCAGCGGGCTGTTCAAGTCGATCGATGGAGGGCTGACGTGGACCCGGCTGAACGGTCATGGCCTGCCGAAGTCGCCGGTCGGAAAAATTTCCGCGCAAGTGTCGCGCAGCCGCCCGAGCCGGGTCTACGCGCTCATCGAGACCGGCGACGGCCTGCCGGCGTCGGACGGGACGCCGACGCAGTCCGGATCGCTCTGGCGCAGCGACAATGGCGGCGAGGACTGGCAGCTCGTCACCTCGGATCGGCGACTGCGCGGGCGCACACATTACTACACGCGATTCGCCGTTGAACCCGACAACGAGAACGAGGTGTACTTTCTCTCCGCGGAGTTCACCAAGACGCTGGACGGCGGCACGACGAGTATCGATCTGACAGACCGGCTCGCGCCCGTGGGAGACAACCACGACATGTGGATCGATCCAACCGACGGCAACCGCTTCGTGGTCGCCCACGACGACGGGATGAGCTTTTCGGTGAATCGCGGGCGGAGCTGGCACCAGGTGCAGCTGCCCGTCGCGCAGATGTACCACGTTGCGACCGACAACCAGATTCCGTACAACGTCTACGGCAATCGTCAGGATGGGCCGTCCACGCGCGGGCCGAGCAACAGCCGGCTCGCGAAGCAGTACGACGACGATGCGGCCGCACCGATCCCGCGCGGGATGTGGCACTCGGTCGCCGGCGGCGAGAGCGGGTGGGCGATCCCGGACCCCGTGGACAACAACATCATCTGGGCGAGCGGGACGGGGTACGGCAGTCTCGGGGGCACTGTCGAGCGGTACGACGAGCGCACGCGTCAGGCGCGAGAAGTGGAGATCTGGCCTGAGTCGACCGTGGGCGTGCCGTCCGGCGACGTCAAGTACCGCTTCAACTGGACGTTCCCCGTCGCCATCTCCCCGCACGATCACAACACCGTCTACGCTGGCTCGCAGCACGTGCACCGCACGACCAACGGCGGCCAGACGTGGGCAGCGATCAGTCCGGACCTGACGCTGAACGACAAGTCACGGCAGCAGCGGTCCGGCGGCCTGACGCCCGACAACATCGGCGTCGAGTACGCGGGCGTTGTGTTCGCGATTGCGGAGTCGCCGCGCGAGAAAGGCGTCATCTGGGCGGGCACCAACGACGGACAGGTGCAGGTGACGCGCGACAACGGCGGGCGCTGGACCAACGTCACCGGCAACATTCCCGGCCTTCCCCCGTGGGGGACGGTCAGCAACATCGAGCCCTCGCGATACGACGCCGGCACGGCGTACGTCACGGTCGATCTGCACCAGGTGAACCATCGCGATCCGTTTGTCTTCAAGACCACCGACTACGGCAGGAGCTGGAAGCCGATCGCCGGCGATCTGCCGAAGAGCGTGCACAGCTACGTCCATTGCGTCCGTGAGGATCCGGTCAAGCGCGGCCTGTTGTATCTCGGGACCGAGAACGCGTTGTACTTCTCGGTCGACGATGGCGCGCACTGGCTGCCGCTGCAATCGGGCCTCCCGCACGCACCTGTACACTGGCTGACCATCCAGGAGCACTTCAACGATCTCGTCGTCGCGACCTACGGCCGCGGGTTCTGGATTCTGGACGACATCACACCGCTGCGGACGCTGACGCCGGAGGTGACAAACGCGACCGCGCACCTGTTTGCCCCGAGGCCGGCGTATCGTTTCCGCAACATCACCGAGATGATGGCGATGCCCGACGATGCGGCGGAGGGACACAACGCGCCGTATGGCGCCGACATCAACTTCTTTCTCAAGGCCGCGCCACTCGATCAGGATCGCGATGCGACCAAGATCGTTATCAGCGACGCCACGGGCAGAACGGTTCGCACACTGCCGGTCGGGAAGAACGCGGTCGCCGGCCTCAATCGCGTGTGGTGGGACTTGCGCTTCGATCCGACGGAGGAAATCAAGCTCCGCACGCCTCCGCTCCATGTGCCGGATTTCCGCCTCGGCGTTGACGGGACGCGAAAGTTTCCGACCGGCGGGCCGCTGTCGGTGCTCGTGCCGCCGGGGACGTACACCGTGACGCTGACGGCCGGCGCGGTCCGGCGCGTCGACTCCATCGTCGTACGCAAGGATCCGAACACCGAGGGCAGCGAGGCCGATGTCGCCGCGCAGAGCGCGATGCTGGTCGAGATCCGGGGCAACATGAACGCCACGGCGAAGATGATCAACGACGCGGAGTCCGTGCGGTCGCAGATCGCCGCCTGGAAAACGGTTGTGGGAGACAGCGAATCGGTGAAGGCCGTGCGGGCGGCGGCCGACGCGCTTGACGCGCGGATCGTCGCGGCCGAGTCTCTGCTATTCAACATCACCGCGACGGGCCGCGGCCAGGACTTTCTCCGCACGCCGAGCCAGCTTGTCGAGAAACTCCTTCACCTCGCCGATGTCGTGTCGTACGCGGACTTCGCTCCGACCGACTCGCAGCGCGAGGTGCACGCCAAGCTCGGCCAGGATCTGGGGCGTTCGCAGGAGGTGATGAACGGCCTTATCCTCCGCGAGCTGGCCGCGTTCAACACGACATTGGCGGAGCGTCACCTTGGCGCGATTGTCGCGCCTGGCGGCAGGTGACCCCTCGGGGGAGCCGATTTCATAAAAGTCTCACAAACGTTACAAATCGCTACATTTGCTGTAGGATTGCATCGCTTTTCCAAACATTCGGAGGGTTCATTATGAGGTTTACGAGGACAGGGCTTGCCTTCGCGATGCTGTGTCTGCTCGCCGGTTCGGCGGCCGCTCAAATTACTCAAGGTCGCCTAACCGGGTTGGCGACCGACACGCAAGGGGCCATCCTGCCCGGAGTGACGGTGACGGTGACGTCGCCCGCGCTGATCGGGACGCAGTCTACCGTGACGCAACCGGACGGGAAGTACCTGTTTCCGGCGCTTCCGAGCGGCACGTATCGGCTCGTATTCGAACTTTCAGGCTTCCAGAGGCTGACGCGCGAAAACGTCCAGGTCGTCACGGGCCAGACGATTTCGCTCGACGCACAGCTTCCGATCGCCTCGCTTGCGGAAAGCGTCACGGTCTCCGCCGCGTCGCCGGTCGTGGACGTGACCAGCACGGCGGTCGGGAATCACTTGAAGGGCGAAGAACTTGTCGGCGTCCCGAACTCGACTGACGTCTGGGGCGCGCTCTCGGAGGCGCCCGGCGTGCGCATGCAGGGCTTCGACGTGGGCGGAAGCCACAAGAGCCAGCAGTCGGGGTACGAAGTGTTCGGCGTGCAGAACCAGTCGCGCGTCATCTCCGACGGCGTGGACCACACCGAAGGCGTCGGCGGCACCGGGTTCTACGAGGACTACTTCGCGAACGAAGAAGTGTCGGTCAGCGCGCTCGGCAGCGACGTCGAGATGAACTCGCCGGGCGCGGCGATCGTGACGACGATCAAGAGCGGCGGCAACACGTTCAAAGGCCTCGAGCACCTGTCGTACGAACCCGGCGGCTTTGTCGGCACCAACGCGGCGACGACCGATATCAAGACGCGCGGCTACACGTGCCCGACCAACAACCTCGGCGTTCAGCAGTGCGGCAACCCGAACCTGTTGTTCTGGGAAGGGCACGGGGATATCGGCGGTCCCATCGCGAAGGACAAGATGTGGTTCTACTCGGCCTACAACCACTTCAAGATCGAGAAAGTCGTGGCCGGCGTCGACAAAGGCACGGCTACCGACCTTGGAATCTTCGACAACGTCACCGGCAAGGCCACGATGAAGGCGACGAAGAAGGACACGCTCATCGGGTACTTCCAGATGGGCCGGAAGCAGAAGCCGTTCCGCGGTCTCTCCAACCTGCTCCCGCTCGAATCCGTGCGCGCGCAGGACAGCTTCTCCTACATGGGCAAGGGCGAGTGGCAGCGGATCGTGTCCGACCGTGCGTTCCTCAACGTCAATGTCGGCTCGTTCCACCTGAACTGGCCGATGGCGGTGCAGGTGGATCCAGCCGTCAACATCCCGTCGATAGACCGTTCAACGGGCGCCGTGCGAGGCGCGGGCTGGAACGCGTTCACGACCTCGCGCTGGAAGCCGCAGGCCACCGTCCGCCTGTCGTACTACCTGCCGGACAAGGCGGGCAGCCACGATTTCAAGTTCGGCTTCGAGGACATCCGCGACTGGTATCGGTTCGGGATCAACGGCACGTCCGGCGCCTACCGGCTGTCGTACGCGAACTTCAATCCTGGCACGGCGCCCTCGCGCATCCGTTTCGCAGATGTCGGCGCGGCCGGCGATTTCGGCAGCGGCTGGACGACGTCTCCCAACGTCGATCAACACTACAGCGGCTATGCCCAGGATCGCTGGGCGCTCAACAACCGCGTCACCGTGACGGCGGGCGTGCGCGTCGATTACCAGGATCTGAAGTACCTGGACGGAGTGAGAACGCCGATCATCAACTCAGCGACCACCGCGGCGCAGGCAGGCGACGGCGGCCGTATCTTCCCGGCGCAGACCACGGTGACCGGAAAGTCGCTGCTGACCAACACCGACGCAGCCGCTCGCGTGGGCGTCAGCATCAACCTCCGGGGCGACGGCAAGAGCGTGCTGAAGGCGTTCTACGGCCGCTACTACAACAACATCGCCGACGGATTCTCGTCGGCCAACCCCGGCGGCACCAACTTCGTCGAGTACAACTTCAACGACCTGAACAGGAACGGCAAGTACGACGGCGTGCAGGAACTGGGCTCGTTCCGGTTCAGGGCGGGCGGCGCCGATGCGCCGGTCGATCCGAAGTCAAAGACGCCGTATACCGACGAAGTCAGCGGTACGTTCGAACATCAGTTCTGGGAAGAGTCGTCGGTGCGCTTCACCTACGTCAGGAAGATGCAGAAGGAGTTCCTGCCCTTCTACTACACGCCCATCGTGACGGCGTGGCTTGGCAAGCAGACGGTCCCGGTGACCGCCAAATACAACGGCGTCTCGTACTCGCTACTGGACGTCCCGAACTCAGTCGGCGATTCAACCGACACGGCGTACACGAACTACCCCGACAGCGATTTCAACTACGACACGATTGAGCTGGCATTCCAGAAGAAGATCGGGACGAAGATTTTCGTCCAGACCAGCTTCGACTATCAGTGGCGGGATGAGTTGCGGTCGGCCGATATCACCGACACCGGGAGCTCGAGCCCGCTCAGCACGGACCCGATCGGCGTCTTCCCGCAGATCAGCGTCAACCCGGCCGCCGGGAACCGCCAGAAGACGACGATGTATCACATGCAGCTGGCGGGACGGTACACGTTCCCGTACGACATCGGGTTCGGCGCCAACTACCGGTTCCAGAGCGGCTTCCCGTACGCGCTCATCGTGCCGGACGGATCGGTGCCGCTGAACGTCTGCAATTTCGAGTGTTCGTTCTTCTCGACGAATCTCGATCAGAACCGCTCGGATTCGGTCAACCTGCTGAACTTCCGGCTGGACAAGTCGTTCCCGGTCGCCAAGGGCAAGATCACCGCGATGCTGGACATGTACAACCTGCTCAACGCGGATCCGGTGACGAACTTCAATCTGGTCGGCGGCGACTTCAAGAAAGTGATCGCGACGCTCGACCCGCGCGTCTTCCAGGTCGGCATTCGGCTCGAGTTCTGAGAAGTCTGAAATCTGAAGTCTGAAGTCAGCGCGCGCCAATCCGTTCGAGATTGGCGCGCGCATCCGCCAGATCTGGCCGTAGCGCCAGCGCCCGACGCCATTCGTCCGCAGCCCGCCCTACGTCCCCGAGTCGCGCCCATGCCACGCCAAGCCCGTTGTGCGCGCTTGCGAGCGCGGGGTTGATTTCGGTCGCACGTGACAGCGCGTCGCGCGCGTCCGTAAAGCGGCCCGTCATCAGATAGAGCGTTCCCAGGTTGTTCCACGTCGCCGAGGCGTTCGGCGACGCGGCCAGCACCCGTTTGAACGTGGCTTCCGAATCCCGCGCCCGGCCCGTGCGCGCATAGGTCTGCGCGAGAGCGTCGAGCGTGCGCAGATCCCCGGCATCGTCGCGCGCGAGCGGCTCGAGCACGGAGGCGGAGCGCTCCAGATTACCGGCGTCGCGCAGCGTCGAGCCCAAAGAGCGAAGGAGATCCCGATCAGCGTGGCCGTCGCGCGCCGCGGCGTCCAGTACCGTCACGGCTTCGCCGATGCGCCCGGAAGCGGCGAGTACGGCCGCGAGGCGATCGTACGCGACCGTCATATCCGGACGTTCCGCAATCACCTGACGTAGCGTGGCGGCGGCCTGAGCGCCGTCGCCCCTTCCCTGAAGGGCCGCCGCGTCATCCAGGGCCGCATTGAGGTGAACGAGCCGTTTGGGATCGTCGGCGGCCGTGTAGGCCCGCGACGGCTTCGGCGCCGCGCCGACGACGTAGCCGAGCGAACGCAGACGAGCCGCAGCGTCAGGATCGACGGTGGAGGGCGCGACAGCCGCCGCGCCGGCATTCACCCCGTCGAGGCGGGCTTCCAGGTCGCGCGCGTGTTCGCGCTCGCCGGCGTAGAGATTGCGGGTCTCACCGGGGTCGGCCGCCAGGTCGTAGAGCTCCGGCAGCGGAAGATCGATCAGCTTCCGTCCGCCCCGAACGAAGCCCTTCAGCGGCGCCCAGCCGCGCGTCAGGTTGGCGTTCAAGGCCTCGAAATACGAACCGGGGTCGTCGGCGGCAGCGCGCTCGTCGACGCCGCGCAGGCTGCGGCCGTCGAGGCCGTGCGGTACCGGGATGCCCGTGAAATCCAGGATCGTCGGCATGAGGTCAACGAGGCGCGCCGGCGCTTGGACGACCGCCGGCTGGAGCACGCGGCCGGCCCAGAAGATCAACGGCACCCGCAGCGTCGCCTCGTACGCGAAGAGTCCGTGCGTGCGCTCGCCGTGCTCGCCGAGCGATTCCCCGTGGTCCGACGTGACGACGATCAGCGTGCGATCGAGGGCGCCCGATGCGCGCAGGCGATCGAAGAACCGGCCGAGCACGGCGTCCGCGTAGGCAACTTCTCCGGCGTACGGATCGGCTGCGTAGCGGGCGCGGTACGGCTCAGGCGGGTCGTACGGTTCGTGTGGATCGTAGAGATGCACCCAGGCAAAAAAGGGTGCTGCGGTACCGGGCGCTGAGGTGCTGGGTGCGGTGCCGGGTGCCGGGGTGCCATGTGCCCATGCGCTGTGGAGGATCCAGTCGGCCGCCGGGGTCAGCACCTCGTCAGCCGTCCGCTGCACGACGTCGAGCTCGGTGCTGCCGCCGATCATGCGGTCGTCGTACCGGTCGAAGCCGGCGCCAAGGCCGAAGCGCGCGTCGAGGACGAAGGCGCCGACAAACGCGCCCGTGCGGTAACCGGCGGCCCGCAGCGTCGCCGCGAGCGTCGCGCCTGTCCCCGAGTATCGGAACGATCCGTTATCGTGCACACCGTTCCCGACGGGGTAGCGGCCCGTCATGATTGTCGCGTGCGACGGCAACGTGAGCGGCACGTGCGCCCGGGCGACCTCGAAGCGCAGACCCTCCGCAGCGAGACGATCCAGCGTCGGCGTGAGCCCCAGCCGGCTGCCGTAGGCGCCGACGCGGTCCGCCCTCAGCGTGTCGATGGTGACCAGGAGCACGTTCGCCCCGCGAAGCGCACCGGCGGGCGGCGGGGCCGACCGGGAGGCGCACCCGCCGCACGCGACGCACCACCAGACCAGGATCACGATGGTCGCGCGCTTCATGACGGCCGTCGGTCGAGGCGCGCGAGCGCCGACCGCACTCGCGCGATGTCCTCGGCATAACGGGCGCGCGGCGCCTCCTGGACGAAGCGGCTGAGGTAGGGCCGGGCGTCGGCCGGCGAGTCGCCGTCGGCGAGCAGCATGCCGAGGTTGAACAGCAGATCGTAGTTCCGCGGAAGAAGATGTTCCGCCTGCCGCCACGCGTCGGTGGCGGACCGCCGATCCGTGTTGACGAGCGCCGAACCCAGCGCGTACCACGCGTCGCCGTACGACGGCTCAATCTGCACGGCTCGCCGAAAAGCCGAGGCGGCGTCCGCGTTCCGGCGAGCCTGCAGTTCGAACAGCCCAAAATTGAACCACGTCGTTGCACTTCCCGGGGCGCGCGCCAGCAGCGCATCGAAAAGCGTGCGAGCCTCCGTGGGCCGTCCGAGGCCCGCGTAGGCCACCGCGAGATCGTTGAGCACCTCCGGATTCTGATTGCCCGCGTCTCGCGCGCGCTCAAGCGCGGCCGCCGCGCCTTTAAGGTCCCCGGTGCCACGTAACGCGGATCCGAGCTTCGCCAGCAGATCCCCGGCGTCGGCCTGGTCGGCGGGCGCCTCACGGAGCAGGCGCACGGCCTCGGACGGACGGCCAAGGGCCAGAAGCACAGTGGCGGCGCTCGCGCGCGCGCTGATGAAATCGGGCCGGGTGTCGAGGATCGAGCGGAACGCCGAAAGGGCTTCCTCCGGGTGGCCGCCATCGAAGGTGGTCAGCGCCGCGGTGAAGCGTTCGTGCAACGTGACGAGTCGCTTCGGATCATCGGCCGCCGTTACCGACCTGCGCGACGTCACCGATCCCCCCGAGTATCCGAGCGACCGTAACCGGCCCGCCGCCTCGGAGTCCAGTGAGACGGCAGGCGCCGATCCGACTGGCTCGGACAGGAGGCGCAGCGTCGTCTTCAACACCTCTCCGCGAGGGTCGGCGCCCGCGCGATTGCGTTGTTCCCCAGGGTCGGCCGCCAGGTCGTAGAGTTCGGCGTCCGGCAGGTCGATGAACTTCCAGCCGTCCTGGATGACGCCGTACAGCGGCGCCCAGCCTCGAGTCAGCGACGCGTCGAGGGCCTCGAAGGCGATCGGCCGGTCGCGCGGCGGCGGTTGCACCAGCGATCGGCCGTCGAGGCCTGGAGGGATCGGACCGCCGACGAGGTCGAGAATCGTGGGCGTGAGATCGATATGCGCCACCGGCGCATTGACTTCGCCGGGCGCGATCGCCGGTCCGGCGATCATGAGCGGCACCGCGATCGTCGCGTTGTAGCCGAACAAGCCGTGCGTCGTTTCTCCGTGCTCGCCAAGCGATTCACCGTGATCCGCGGTGACGACGACGATCGTACGGTCCAGGGCATGGTCGGCGCGCAAACGGTCGAGGAACTGCCCGAGCATCGCGTCCGTGTACGCGACCTCCGCGTCGTAAGGCGCGCGATCGCCGCCCGCGCCGCCGGGCGCGTCGTAGGGCGCGTGCGGATCGAAGAGATGGACCCAGGCAAACCATGGCTGAGCGCCGGGAGCGGATGGCTGATGGCTGATGGCTGATGGCTGAGCGTTCGGGACAGGCTGCAGGATCCAGTTGCCGGCCGCAGACAGGACGTCGCTCGCGCGCCGTTCGGCGAAGTGGAAGGTCGCGCGATCGCTGTGGCCGAACCGATCGTCGTACTCGTCGAACCCCCGGTTGAGTCCGAACCGCGCGTCCAGGACGAACGCGCCGACGAACGCCCCCGTCCGGTATCCGATCCCCTTCAGCATCGTGGCCAGCGTCGGCACGCGTTGGTCGAGCCGGAACGTCGTGTTGTTTCGCACGCCGTGGCGGCGCGGCGTCAGGCCCGTCAGGATCGAGGTATGAGCAGGCAGTGTCATCGGCACGTGCGAATACGCGCGCGTGTAGCGAATCCCCGAGGCCGCGATCCGATCGAGGGTTGGTGTCAGGCCCCGGCGATCGCCGAACGCCCCCACGCGATCTCTGCGGAGCGTGTCGATGGTGACGAGGAGCACATTGGCGCCGCGCGCCTGCCCGGAGCGAAGGGCCGGCTGCCCGCGAGTGCAGCCGCCCGCGAGCGTAAGCGCGACGAGAACCGACGTGGCCCGCCACGCGCGGCGCGTCAACGGTGCGCCCCCCGGGCCGGCGCGCTCCTGAGCGACGTGACGTGGATGTAATCGCCGAGCGGCGAGTCGTCGTTGTTCGACGCGTTCACGGCGACGTTGAACTGCCGGATACGGGCCTTCCTTGAACGCGGAGGCCGCGAGCGGCAGGGCGATCAGGAAGCCGGGCAGTAGGACTAAAGTGCGCGTCATCGTTGGCCATGATCCGGCGACAGCCGGACACTCCCGGTGCCGTAGCGTCCCGCTTCAGCCGGACCGGAGGATTATATGCGGCTCAAGATCGCGGGCTGCATGGCTGGCTGGCGGAAAGCGGCGTCGGGAAGCTTGCGCGAGTGACGATCACGCGGACGTAGGGCGGGTCCTTTCGGACCCGCCTGATCGTGCCGGGTCCAAAAGGACCCGGCCTACGTACCGTCGTCGCGGCTAGCGGCTGAAGGAAGCGGCCCCAGGTTGGGTGCCGTTGATGAACGCTTCGCGAATCGCGCCGGGCGTGCCTGACGGCACGACGGCGCCATTGGCGTGTTCGACGTTCAGAAACACGATGTTACCGGGCGCCTCGAAGTCCGGCGGATCGTCCTTGTCGGGACGGCCGTCGATGTAGGCGCGCATGAACTCCATCCAGATCGGCAGCGCGACGAACGATCCCTGTTCGGCCGTGCCGAGCGACTTGCGCTTGTCGTCGTTGCCGATCCACACGCCGACCGTGATGTCCGGGTCGAAGCCGATGAACCACGCGTCAGTGTTCTCGTCCACGGTGCCGGTCTTGCCCGCCAGCGGCCACTCGCGCGCCATGCCGGCGGCGCGTTGGCCCGTGCCGCGCACGAGCACGCCCTTCAGGATGTTCGTCATCACGTACGCCGTGTCGGCGCGAATCACGTCGGACGGCTCCGCGCGGTTCTCCTCGAGCAGATTCCCATCGCGGTCGGTAATGCGCAGCACCGAGAACGGCTTCATCCGCACACCCTGATTGGGGAAGGTCGTGTAGGCGCTGGTGATTTCGAGCAGCGTCGCGTCGCCCGCGCCGAGCGCGATCGGCAGATACGGCGGAAAGTCCTCCTCGAGGCCGAACTTCTTCGCGTACTCGAGCACGCTCTTCGGCCCCAGCGTTTCCATCATCTTGACCGCGGGGATGTTGCGCGACTCCTCGAGCGCCCAGCGCAACGTGACCGGGCCCTCGAACTTGAGGTCGTAGTTCTTCGGTTCCCAGACCGCCCCGATATCGCTCGTGTAGCTGACGGGCGCATCGACGATGATCGACGCGGGCGTGAAGCCGCGATCGATTGCGGTGGTGTAGACGATCGGCTTGAACGTCGACCCGAGCTGCCGGTACGCCTGCATCGCGCGGTTGAACTTGCTGCGCGCGAAACTCCAGCCGCCCACCATCGCCTTAATCTGGCCGGTATGGTTGTCGATGGCGACGAGCGCGGCTTCGACCTGCGGCGTCTGTTCGAGCGTGACGGTCGCGGCGCCGGAGGCGTCGTCGATCTTCGTCACGGCGACGTCCACGAGATCGCCGGGCGTGAAGAGATCGGCCGCGCTCGTGCGGCGCGTCCACGCATAGCCGGGCCTGTCGATGTCGGCGTGGTACTTCCCGATGCGAAGCCGCGCGGGTCCGCTCTTCGGCGCGGTGACGACGACGGCAGGGACCACATCGCCCACGACGATGGGCCGGCTCCAGCGATCGTCCCTGTAGGACTCGATCGTCCGCTTGTCGTCGACGACGTTGCGCGTCGGCTTCCGCCAGCCATGGCGCTTGTCGTACGACCGGAGTCCGTGCTCGATCACGCGGTTGGCAATCTCCTGCAGCTTCGGATCGAGCGTGGTCGCGACCGACAGACCGTTCTCGTAGAGCACCTTCGCGCCGTATTGGCGCTCGAGGTGCTTGCGCACCTCCTCGACGAAGAACGGCGCGATGCCCGGCGGCTGGTTCGGCTGGCCGCGCGTGATGATGGGCTTCTGCTTCGCGTCGTCAGCCTGCTTCTGCGTGATGTAGCGCTCGTCGGCCATGCGCTGCAGCACGACGTTGCGCCGCGCCGTGGCGCGCTTCATGTCCACAAACGGGCTCTGCCGCTCCGGCGTCTGGAAGATGCCGGCGATGAGCGCCGCTTCTTCGAGGCTCAGCGCTTTGTTGGTCTTGTTGAAATAGAGGCGGGACGCCGCCTCGACGCCGTAGGCGCCGTGCCCGAGGTACATCTGATTGCAGTAGATGGCGAAGATTTCCTTCTTCGTATACCGTTTCTCGATTTGAATCGCGAGAATGATTTCACGGATCTTCCGGTCGAACAGCTTCTGTTTGGTCAGCCCGAACTGATCGAGATTGCGCGCGACCTGCTGCGTGAGCGTGCTCGCCCCCTGATCGCGACGGCGCTGGATGATGTCGACCGCCGCCGCCGAGAAGATGCGCCAGACGTTGATGCCGAAGTGCTTGTCGAAGTCCGCGTCCTCGGTCGCGATGATCGCCTGGCGGAGCACCGGGTTGATGTCGTCGTAGCCGACGACGACGCGGCGCTGCGTCGCGAACTCGCCGATGACCTGGCCGCCCGCCGCGTAGATGCGCGTGATCGTGCTCGGGTTGTAATTGTCGAGCGACGTCACCTGCGGGAGGTCGCCGGCGTAGGCGAACAGGACCCCGCTGAGGATCCCGAGCATGGCCGCGACGATGAAGAGGGCGACGAGGCCGGCGTTGCGCGCGATCCGGAGGACGACGTGCGTCATGAGTCCGTATTTTACCGCGGGAGAAGGAGTTCCCTTATGCAAACGGCTGCGGCGTCACTCAAGAATTGACAGTGGTTCACTCAAGTTTCATAATCGGTGTGATATCACATCCCCCCACTCGACGAGGAATTCATGAGCAAAATCATCGGTATCGATCTCGGGACGACGAACTCGGTTGTGGCGGTCATGGAGGGCGGCGAGCCCGTCGTGATCACCAACCCTGAAGGCGGACGCCTGACGCCCTCTGTCGTCGCGTTCACCAAAGCCGGCGAGCGCCTCGTGGGCCAGGTCGCCAAGCGGCAGGCCGTCACGAATCCCGAGAACACCGTGTTTTCAATCAAGCGCTTCATGGGCCGCAAGTTCGAGGAGGTCAATGAAGAGATGAAGATGGTGCCGTACGAAGTCGTGCGCGCCAGCAACGCCGACGCGCGCGTGACGGCCAACGGCAAGGAGTACCCGCCGCCGGAAATCTCCGCGATGATCCTGCAGAAGCTCAAGCAGGCCGCGGAAGAGTACCTCGGCCAGCCGATCAGCAAGGCCGTCATCACCGTCCCCGCGTACTTCAACGACGCGCAGCGGCAGGCGACCAAGGACGCCGGGCAGATCGCGGGCCTCGAGGTGATGCGGATCGTGAACGAGCCCACAGCGGCGGCGCTGGCATACGGCCTCGACAAGAAGAAGGACGAGACGATCGCCGTCTATGACTTCGGCGGCGGGACATTCGATATTTCGATTCTGGAGGTGGGCGAGGGCGTTGTCGAGGTGAAGGCGACCAACGGCGACACGCATCTTGGCGGCGATAACCTCGACCAGCGCATCATCGACTGGATCATCGCCGAGTTCAAGAAGACCGAGGGCATCGATCTCAGCAAGGATCGCATGGCGCTGCAGCGGCTGAAGGAATCCGCGGAGAAGGCGAAGATGGAGCTCTCCACGGTGATGGAGACCGATATCAACCTGCCGTTCGTCACCGCGGATCAGACGGGGCCGAAGCACCTCCAGATGAAACTGTCGCGCGCGAAGTTCGAGCAGCTCGTCGAGGATCTGCTCCAGAAGACGGTCGGGCCGACCAAGCAGGCGCTGTCGGACGCGGGCCTCGATCCGTCGAAGATCGACGAAGTGGTGCTCGTCGGCGGCTCGACGCGCATCCCGAAGGTCCAGACGATCGTGAAGGAGCTCTTCGGCAAGGAGCCACACAAGGGCGTCAACCCGGATGAAGTGGTCGCGGTCGGCGCGGCCGTCCAGGCCGGCGTGCTCGCCGGCGACGTCAAGGATCTGCTGCTGCTCGACGTCACGCCGCTCTCGCTCGGCATCGAGACGATGGGCGGCGTCATGACGACCCTCATCGGCCGGAACACGACGATTCCCACGCGCAAGAGCGAGATCTTCTCGACGGCGTCGGACAACCAGACGAGCGTCGAAGTGCACGTCCTGCAGGGCGAGCGCTCGATGGCGCGCGACAACCGCACGCTGGGCAAGTTCCATCTCGTCGGGCTGCCGCCCGCGCCGCGCGGCGTGCCGCAGATCGAAGTCACCTTCGACATCGACGCCAACGGCATCGTGAACGTGTCGGCGAAGGATCTCGGCACGGGCAAGGAACAGAAGATCACCATTACCGCGTCGAGCGGCCTCGCCAAGGACGAAGTCGAGCGGATGATGAAGGAAGCCGAAGCGCACGCGGAAGACGACCGGAAGCGGAAGGAAGAGATCGAAGTCCGCAACAAGGCCGACCAGGCGGTCTACGGCGCCGAGCGCATGCTGAAGGACACGGGCGACAAGCTGACCGACGCCGACAAGTCGGCGATCGAGAGCAGCATGGACGCCGTGAAGAAGGCGATCGAAGGCACCGACGGCGCGGCGATTCAGCGCGCGCTCGATCAACTCACGGCGGCGCAGCACAAAGCGGCCGAGGCGCTCTACCGCCAGCAGAGCGCGAGCGGCGCGTCGGCCGGCGCGCAGGGCGGCGGCCAGACGCCGCCGGCGGATGGCGGGGGCAACGCGCCGAAAGGCGACGTGATCGATGCGGAGGTTGTGGACGAAGGAAAACCCCAGTAGACCTGGACTTCAGATTTCAGAGGGCAGATTTCAGATTGAAGGCCGGCGTCCAATCTGAAATCCAATCTGAAACCTGAAGTCTGAAATCTGCAATCGCACAGGTCATGGACTTTTACATCATTCTCGGTGTGCCGCGGGCCGCGACGGCGAGCGACATCAAGCGCGCCTATAAGCGGCTCGCCCGGCGTCACCACCCGGACATCAACCCCGGCGATCGGATGGCGGCGGCGCAGTTCCGGCAGATTGCGCAAGCGTACGAGACGCTGATCGATCCGGAGCGGCGCCGCCAGTACGACACCGGCGGGATTCCGGCGTCCGAGCCGGGCTCGCCGGCGTTCGGGTTCGAAGGCTTCGACTTCACCGTCGGCGCAGACGGCGCAGAAGCCTCGACCTTCGGCGATCTCTTCGCCGACGTCCTGCTGTCGCGTGACGCGCCACGCGGCCCCGGCGCGCCGCAGCGGGGCGCCGACCTGCACCAGACGACGACGATCAGCTTCGGGGACGCGCTCCGCGGTGGGCAGCGCTCGCTGACGGTCACGCGCCAGGAGCACTGCCGCACGTGCCGGGGCGCCGGGCACGTGCCGGTGAACGAATCGCGTTGTCCGCAATGTCAGGGTGGCGGCGTCCTGAAATCGACGCGCGGGCACATGGTGTTCTCGAAGCCGTGCGACGCGTGCGGCGGCACCGGGCGGCTGCGGCAGACGCGGTGCGCGACGTGCGGCGGCCAGCAGGTCGAGACGCGCAGCGAGATTCTCCTGATCAATGTCCCGCCCGGGCTGGCCGACGGCGCCCGGATCCGCGTGCCGGGGAAGGGGCACGCGGGCCGCGACAGCGGAGACAGCGGCGATCTGTACATCACGGTGCACGTGCAACCGCATCCGCTGTTCCGGCGCGAAGGTGACGATCTGCATCTCACGGTGCCGGTCGCGGTCCACGAGGCGGCGCTCGGCGCGAAGATCGACGTTCCAGGCGTCGACGGCCCGGCGCGTCTGCGCGTCCCGCCCGGCACGCAGTCGGGACAGCGCTTCCGCCTGCGCGAGCGGGGCATGCCGTCGCCGCGCGACGGCCGCCGCGGCGACCTCGTCGTCGAGGTGAAGCTCGTGCTGCCGAAGATTCTCGACGAGCGATCGAAGGAGATTTTGCGGGAGTTCGGGAAAATTCATGCAGAGGATGTCAGACACGAACTAAAGACGTAACCGCGGAGGACACTGAGGACACGGAGGTTACGTACCCACTGGGTCTTCCTCCGTGGTCTCCGCGTGCTCCGTGGTTGATCTTCTTCAGGACAATGAAGAAACCCGGCAAAGCGTTCTACATGATCAGCGCGGTAGCGCAGAAGTACAACATCCACCCGCAGACGCTGCGCTTGTACGAGCGCGAAGGACTGCTGAAGCCGTCCCGCACGGACGGGAACACGCGCCTGTACTCGGAAGAAGATCTGGAGCAGCTGGAGACGATTCTGTCGCTCACCCGGGATCTCGGCGTCAATCTCGCCGGCGTGGAGATCATCCTCAACATGCGCCGCAAGATCGAAGCGATGCAGCACGAGGTCAACGAGTTCATGGAGTATGTGAAGCGCGAGATGGCGCGCGGCCTGGACGGCTGGGAGCAGCGGCTGTCGACCGCGCTCGTGAAATCAGCTCCGACTGATCTAGCGCCCCCGGGAGGCCCCCCGGCTCGGCCGGGGAGGCAGTAGAAGTTTGACGGGGAAAGGAGTGTGTCCACGGTAGAAACTTCGCTCGTGAGCCGCCAAGCACACGAGAGGAAGGATCCTGATGGACACATTGGAG
>JACPZW010000067.1 GCA_016195265.1 Acidobacteriota bacterium
GGCAAGTCCGACGCCGCGATCCACAGCGGCGACTGGTCAGTCTCTCGTGTGCCCATGCTCATGCGCGGCATTGTAGTACGGCGACCACGACTTCGACACAGACTCGTCAGCGGTTATCGACTTTCACCACGGGCTGTTAGGGCGTGCGTCGTTCCCAGCCACCAGCCACCCGATGCGCGTCGACCCAATACGCCCACGCGATCAACACCCACATCGCCTGCGCCGACCAGACCACGGCAGCCGCGCTCGGCGGAATGGGACCGAACATGTTTCCCAGATATGACGCCGAGAGAAAGATGAGGAGCGCCCACAACCCGATCGACCCGATGCGATTGCGCGCCGTCGTCGTCCGCAGGTACAGCGCCACGCCGACCGTGAACATGACGATTTCGACGGCCATCGTCGCCGGACGCGACGCCCACAGCTCGAGCCCGACTTTCGTCGCGTTCATCGGCGTCAGCGGCATGTCCGGCCGGTGCGAGATGAAGTCGAGCACCCAGTGGCTCACGACGAGCAACGCGATCGTGACCGCGGCGACGGCTTTCGATCGCCGGACGATCATGTAGCCGAGCCCGAACAGCACCCCCCAGACGCAGAGCGTCAGCAGGCTGTGTGAGTACGGATAGCTGACGAAGTCGAGCGGCGTCACAACAGTCGCGCCCGGCAGCAGCTCGACGCGCTCGACGCCGGCCAGCACCAGCATCGGCCAAAGCAGATCCGCGAACTGGCAGGCGACGAGCAGCGTGCCAAGCGAGACCGCGGGCGCGGCCTTCTTCGCTCCGAAGCCGAGCGCGAAATGCCCGATGAACATGGCCGCAGATTCTACAGCGAGAGCCGGGTCACCGATCCAGTCAATGTGTCGGAGCCAAGCGACAAAAACAGATCCTGGTCAACGACCGACAGCGCGAAAGCCATTCTTCGCTCGAGCCGTCCGGCGAGCGCGGCGATGAACGCGCGGTCGATCGCGTAGATTTCGAGCGCGGCGGCGCGATGGATCTTCTCGCCCTCGAGCTGCCGCAGGTACTGTTCGGGATCCTTGTGCGTGTAGACGACGACCCGCGGCGCGGCTTTCGAGGCCTTGTGCAGGCGCGCGGCCTCCGGCGTGCCGATGTCGATCCAGACCTTGATCGTGCCGGTGAGATCGCGGATCGCGATCGTCGGATCCTCGGGATCGGAGATCCCGCGCGAGAAGTCGATGCCGTCGGCGTATTCGAGCGCGTACGCGAGCACGCGCGTCACGAGGTACTCCTCGGACTCCGACGGATGGCGCGCCACCCGCATCGCGAGTGTTTCGTACACCTGCCGCCGCGCATCGGCGAGATCGATGTCGAAGTTGTAGATCGTCGCGGTGAGCGCCACGGGGAATCGTCAGGCTCGTTCGGCGGCGAAGCGGAGACGGATGTAGTCGGCAGTCCAGCCTGATGCCGGACTGAAGAGGGCCGGCCGCATCGCGTCGCAGACTTCAGCGATCAGCGCGGGGCGATCGGCAGGCGCGACGACGCCGAGGAAAGGCTGCGCGAACGTCTCGAGCCAGGCGGCGGCGTCACCGGGCAGCGGCGTCGGCCGTGGAAAGAGCGTGATGAAACGGACCGTGAAGCCGTGCGCCTCGAGCTTGGCGCGATAGTCCGCGTCGCTCGGGAAGTACCACGGATCGACCGCGGACGCATTCAGGCCGCGACGATCGAGCACCGCATGCAGCGCGTTGCGGATCGTCGCGATACACCCGGCCCCGCCGAACTCGGCGACGAAACGTCCGCCGGGTCTCAGCGCGCGCGCGACCGACGCGATCACGCCGTCGGCGTCTTTCACCCAGTGCAGCACGGCGTTGCTGAACACGGCGTCGAACTCCGCGTCGAACGGCAGCGCTTCCGCGCGCGCGACGCGCGCGTCGAGCCCGCGCTTCACGGCGCCGGCGACCTGTTCGGCGCTGGCGTCCACGGCGACGACGCGGCAGCCCTCCGCCACCAGTTTCTCGGTGAGGGCGCCGTCGCCACAGCCGAGGTCGAGAATTCGCTCGCCCGGCTTCGGCGCGAGGAGGTCGACGACGCCCGTTCCCAGGTCGGAGACAAAGCGCGCGTTCTTCTCGTAGGTCTCAGGATTCCACTGCTGCATCGTCATTGGAGCTGCATCGTCATTGGATGTGTAGGGCGGGTCCTTGCGGAGGATATGTAGGGCGCCACGTTCAAGCCGGGTCCGAAAGGACCCGGCCTACTTCCCTGCGAACGGGCCGACTTCCGGTTTCGGCTGCGTGTTCGCGAACGGACCCAGTTCCGCGGCGACGCCGCGCGCGATCGCGGCGGTCTCGCTGCCGGCCTGGAAGCACGTGAAGTCCGGGCGGTCCCGCCACGCGAACGGACCGCAGAGCCGGACGCCCGCTTTGATCGCCGCGTCGTGCACGATGTTGATCGCGCGCTCGTAGTCGGGCGTGCCCTGCCGGTAGCCGGAGAAATTGCCGAGGTCGCCGCTCGCGGCGAACACCGCCGTCACGCCCGGCACCTTCGCGATCTCGTCGGCGTCCTTCAGGCCGTCGAGCGTTTCGATCATTTCGATCAGCACGACGTTGTCGTTGATCGTGTTGCGGTATCCGCCGGGCACGCCGCCCCACATCGCCGGGTCGAACGCCTGGCCGCCGCCGTTGCTGCGCCGGCCGAGCGGCGGAAAGTACGTCCAGTTGCGCGCTTCGATCGCCTCCTGCTTCGAATCGACCGTCGGCACGACGATGACCAGCGCGCCGGCGTCGAGCGCATGCTGAATCTCGCGCTCGTCGGTGTACGCGACGCGGACGCCGGGCACGGCTTTCGCGTACGGGCACGTCCGCCACATGCGCGCGACGGCTTCCCAGTCGCGATCGTTGTGCTGCATCTCGGTCCAGATGAAGTCGTAGCCGGCGTTCGCCATCGCGCAGTACGTCGCGGGATCGGTCGCGCTGAAGAGCGTGCCGCCCGTCACCTTCTCGCCGCGCATCATCTTCAGCTTGACGGGATTCCAGATCTTCGAGCCCGCCGGCGGCGCGAACGCGTTGCCGTACTTCCACGCCGCCGCGTTGAACGGCCCCTGATTCACCGCTCCCGGCGGCGCGACGTCACGCGCGTGGCTGTCCTGCCCCGCCGGCGCCGCGAGCGGAAACTGTGTCGTGCCGGGCCGCGCGTTGTTCGCGTAGGGATCGGCCGACGGCGCAGGGGTCTGCGTCTGTGGGGTCTGAGCGGCAAAAGCGGCAATCGCCAGAGCCACGCACGCGAGGATTGAGAAAAGCAGGCGCTTCATCGTCACTCTCCATGAATTGGGCGGGGTTCGCACAGCGGAGACTATGCGCCTCCGCGCATGCCGAGATCAAGCGTCAGAAACCAAAATCCACGGCTCCGCGTTGAACGGTGTCCCAGGGCACCACCTCGATGCCCCGCCCGATCGTTCGACGCTCGCCGGCCGTGCAGACGACCCAGCCCCGCTTCAGCGACAGATCCTTCATGCACTGGCGCAGGCCGGCCACCGCATACTGATCGACCGCCGCGCCCAGCTTGATCTCGATCGGCAAGATCTTCCGGCCGGAGACGATCAGCAGATCGACTTCGGCGCCGGCCTGGGTCCGCCAGAAATACACTTCGGGCCGCACGAGGCGATCGGCCGCGAGGCCGGCCAGTTCCTCGATGACGAGCCCTTCGAATGAGCTGCCCCGCCGCGACCACGTATCCAAGTCTGATCGATCACGCAGTCCGGCGAGGAAGTGCAGCAGACCAGTGTCGCGGATGTACACCTTCGCGCTTTTCGTCATCCGCTTTTGCACGTTCGCGAAGTAGGGGTGCAGCCGGCGGATCATGAACGTGGACTCGAGCACGTCGAGATGGCCGTTCACGGTGTGCACCGACACCGCGAGCGATCGTGCGAGGTCGGACACGTTCAGGAGATTTCCGTGCACGTGCGTGAGCATCGTCCACAGGGATCGCAGCCGCGCGGGAGGCAACGAGAGGCCGAGCGCCGGCAGGTCGCGCTCGAGAAACGTGGACACGTAGCTGTCGAGCCACTCACCGTGCGCGGTCGCGCCGCGAAGCCGGTGGATACGGGGATAGCCGCCCCAGAACCAGCGGTCACGCGCCCACGGCGTGCCGGTCAGCTCGACCGCGCGGAACGGCGTGAGTTCCAGCAGGCCCATGCGGCCCGCGAGCGTCTCGGACGCTGTACGCAGAAGCGGCGGGCTGGCCGATCCCAGCAGCACGAATCGTCCGTTCGCGCGCGATCGGTCGATCGCGTGCCGGAGGACGGGGAACACGTCCGGCAGCCGCTGGACTTCGTCGATCGCGACGCGACGCGGGTGCGCGTCGAAGAACCCCTCGAGGTCCGCGGCGAGCGGCGCCAGGTCGGCCGGTCGCTCGAGGTCGACGTGCCGCCACGCCGTCAGCTCGCGGCGGACGAACGTGCTCTTCCCCGACTGGCGCGGGCCGTAGACGAGGACCGCCGGGAAAGTACGCAGCAGCCGGACCAGCCGCGCCCCCTGGGCGCGCCGGAGATAGTCCGCATTCACACCTTGTATTTTTGAACATATTGTTCAAATTTACAAGGTATGAATTCTGACGGAGATCTACGTCTTCAGCGACGCCGTCCAGTTGACGGCCACCGTCAGACCGCTGAGCAGATCGGGACCGAGCTGAGGAACGCCGGGACAATGAGCGCGGTGACCGCGAATACGCTGGCCGATGACATCGCTCAGCAGGCCGACGCCGGCGGCGCGAGAGTCACCTATGCCAATAACCTCGGCGGCGAAATCACGGTCGACCTGAACTGGATGTCGATGTTGAAGCGGGATCGGAGGTAGCCGCAATCTCCCGTACTTGCTCAGTGTGCCGCGCTTCGTGGGCGCCGAGCCACAGACCCCACTGGTAGAGATTCATCGTGCCGAGCCGCGGGTGGTGCATCTCGACGGCGCCGAGTGCGAAGCCGTCGCCGGCACAGTAGACGTCGAGGAACGTCCGGCGCACGGCTTCGAGTTTGGTCCACGCGGTCTGCCACTCGGCCGCCTTCGGTACGACAACGTCCGGCGCCTGATGCTTCTCGCTGCGATCGAGCATCGGTGTGGGCTCGTACGTGCCGGCGATCGCGCTCGTCTCCGTCTCCGCGGCGAGCCCCGCCGCCTTCGCTTCGGCGAGACGATCGCCAATCATCGACTTGAATCGCGCCTCGACGAGTGCAAGGTGCTCGAGCACCTCGGCGACCGACCAGCGGCCGGCGGCCGGCCGCTCGTTGCGTTGGGCCTCGGGCACCGCATCAACCGCTTCTCGCAGCGCGGTTCGCCTGACGTTGAGATACGCGAACAGTTCCTGCATGCGTGGATGCATTGGGGGCCTCACTTCGCGCGCAAGATCGGCGTTAGAGATATAGAGTCACGGAGACGGGGATTAGCCACAGAGGCACAGGGACACGGAGAAAAGAACGCAGAGCGGCAAGTGACCTCCGCGGAACGCGCGCCGGCCAGGATTCGGCGGGCGCCGCGAAGCGGCAGCACAGGCGTCACACATCGCCGGACGAACAAACTCAATCGACAGGCCCGTTTGCTCGCCCGGCGATGTGCGACGCCTGGTATCGGCCTGCCACGCAGGCCGATACGCCGAATCCTCAGGCGCGCCTCTGTGTCTCTGTGAACTCTGTGGCCCATTCCTCTTCGTCTGTACTTCAGTCTCACCGCGCGCGCGCGAGATCGACGACAGACTCGTACGTGTAACGCACGAAGCGGTACAGCTCACTCTCGAGAACGCGCTCCTGATCGCTGTGCATGCCGTAGCCCTTCGGCCCATCCTCCATGTCGATCGCGACGCCGATGCCGAAACACTGTACGCCGCGCGCGCGGAGCGGCGACATGTCGGTCGCCCCAGTCTCCATCTTCGGCAGCGTGACCGTGTTGTAGATCCGCTTCGCCGCGGCCTCGAGGACCTTGTACGGCTCCGAGTCGAGCCGCGCGTCGAACGCCGACGCCGGCCGGACATTTTGTCCGGTGAAGTGCACGTCGACCGCGGGATCGTCGACGACGGCCTTCACCTGCGCGAGGAACTTCGCCGGATCCTCGTCCGGCAGCGCGCGGACGTCGAGCGTCGCTTTCGCCTCCGACGGAATCACGTTCGATCGATAGCCGCCTTGGAAAATGTTGGGCGACACCGACGTCCGCAGCATGGACGAGTGCACCGGCTCGTGCTCGAAGAGCCAGTCATCGGCCGTCGCGCGGACCTTCGCATCCGATGAGAGCACGTCGCGGTAGTACTTCGCGGCTTCGGGCGACGCGATGCTCGCCAGGCCGCGGAAATAGCTGCCGGTTGTCTCGTTGAACCGGATCTCCGGCCGCCACTCGCCGACCTTCGCCACGGCCGACGCGAGATGGACGACGGCGTTCGACTTCAGCGGAATCGATCCGTGTCCTGAAATGCCGTGCGCGACGAGCTCGATGCCGCGGGGAATCTTCTCCAGCGTCTCGACCGTCGTGTACTTCACCTGGCCGCCGATGCGGATCGCGCCGCCGCCCTCTGCGAGACAGTACTCGGCGTCGATCTCCGGGTAGTGCTGATTCACCATGAACTGCATGCCGAAGTTCGACGCGCCCTCTTCGCCGGACTCGGACAGGAAGATGACGTCCCGGTCGAGCGGGACGTTGAACCGCTTGAGCAGCAGCATCGTCTCGAATGCCGCGGTCAGGTTGTCCTTGTCATCGACGGCGCCGCGGCCGTACACCCAGCCTCCGTCGCGCGTGGCGCTGAACGGCGGGAACTTCCATTTCGATTCGTCAACCGTCACGACATCGGTGTGGCCCATGATGAGGACCGGGCGCTTGCGTCCGCTGCCTTTGATCCGCGCGACGATGTTCGACCGGTTTGGATCGAGCGCGAACACCTGGCCGGCGATCCCCGCGTCGTCGAACACCTTCTTCATGTAGTCGACGGCCAGATGCTCGTTGCCGGGCGGGTTGCGCGTGTCGATGCGCATGATCGCCTGGAAGTGGCGCATGATCTCGGGCTCGAGCGCCTTCCAGTCAGGCTGTGCTGGTGCACCTTGCACCGCACTCAGCACCTCGGCACCCAGCACCCCTGCACCCAGCACGGCACCCAGCACCGCCGCACCGCACCACGCACCCCGCACCCCTGCACCCAGCACCTTCATTTCGCCCTCGCCAGCTCATAGATCACATCCCAGTTGAAGCGCACGAAGCGATGCAGTTCGCTCTCGAGGAGCCGCTCCTGATCGCTGTGGGCGCCGAAACCTTTGGGCGCGTCCTCGAAATCCGTCGCCGGACCGATGCCGAAGCACTGCATGCCCCGCGCGCGCAGCTGCGCCATGTCGGTCGCGCCGGTGCCCATCATCGGCAGCGTCGGCGCGTTGTAGATGCGCGTGCCGGCCGCCTCGAGCGCCTTGAACGCCTCGGAATCGAGCTTCGCATCCGGGCCCGCCGGCCGGATCGATTCGTTCGTGAAGTGCACATCGACGGCAGGGTCGTTGATGACGCGCCTCACCTGCCCGAGGAACTTCGCGGGATCCTCATCCGGCAAGGCGCGCACGTCGAGCGTCGCGCGTGCTTCCGACGGAATCACGTTCGACCGGTAGCCGCCCTGAAAGATGTTCGGCGAGACCGACGTCCGCAGCATCGACGAGTGCCGCGGCTCGTTCTCGAACAGCCAGTCGTCTGCGGCGCGCTGCACTTTCGGGTCGGGCGACAGGACGTCACGGTAGTACTTCGCGACGTCAGGCGGCGAGATCGCGGCGAGCTTGCGGAAGTAGGTGCCCGTCGTCTCGTTGAACCGGACGTCGGGCCGCCAGTCGCCGATCTTCGCGACCGCGCCCGCGAGATGCACGATGGCGTTCGACTTCAGCGGAATCGAGCCGTGGCCGGAGATGCCGTGCGCGACGATCTCGATACCGCGCGGAATCTTCTCGAGCGTCTGGACCGTCGCGTACTTCGTCTCGCCGCCGATCCGCGTGACGCCGCCGCCCTCGGCGAGGCAGTACTCGGCATCGATGTCCGCGAAATGATCGCGCACGAGGTAGCCGATGCCGACGCCCGTGCTGCCTTCCTCGCCCGCTTCCGAGACGAAGATCACGTCGCGATCGAGCGGCACGTTCAGCCGCTTCAGCAGGATCATCGTCATGAGCCCGCCGGTGAGGTTGTCCTTGTCGTCGATCGTGCCGCGGCCGTAGACCCACCCGCCGTTGCGCGTCGCGCTCAGCGGCGGATACGTCCATTTCTTCTCGTCGGTCGTCACCGTGTCGCTGTGCCCCATGACGAGGATCGGCCGCTTGCGGCCGTTCCCCTTGAGGCGCGCGACGAGGTTCGAGCGATTCGCGTCCGACGCGAACACCTGGACCGGAATGCCTTCCTTCTCGAGCACGCCCTTCACGTAGTCGACGACGACGTGCTCGTTGCCCGGCGGATTGCGCGTGTCGAGCCGCAGCACCGCCTGGTAGTGCCGCATCGTTTCGTCTTCGAGCGCCTTCCAGTCAGGCTCTCTCGCCGTTTGTGCGAACAGCGTGATCGACGAGAGCGTCGCGGCGAGAGTGATGGATCGTTTTGCAGTCATGCCTCTTTCTTCTCCAGCCGTTTCTCAAGCTGGGCGAGTCTTCACTCACCTCTCCTGCGCGGAGTCCCATTCGGCCGCTCGATCTTTTCCGCCTCCTTAATTCTTAGTTCTTAATTCTTAATTCTTAATTCTGAATTCTTACTTCTTCCTTCCCGCATACTCGTCGTCCGTCACCGCCTCCAGCCACTTCGTTCCGCCGCTGAAGCCGACGTTGATCTGGACGAGATCCTGCGTCGGCGCCGCGCCGTGCCAGTGCTGGACGGTCGGTCCCGTGAAGTCACTCTCGCCGGGGCCGAGCTCCTTCATCGTCTGGCCGCGCTTCGCCGTGCGCATCCGGCCCTTCTCGACGAGCAGCAGTTGGCCGTTGTCGTGCGAGTGCCAGTACGAGCGCGCGCCGGCGTCGAAATGCCGGCGCGCCGCGCTCAGATCCTTGCCGTCCATCGTCACCGACGTGCCGGTGAAGCGCGGAGCTTCGGGTTGCTGTGCGTAACCGATCCACTGCGCCGACACCACCGTCAACAGCGCGAGCCACAGTACGAGTGCGATGCGTTTCATAGGCGTTCTCCTGCCCTTTGCCCTTTGCTCTCTGCCCTACTTGATCGGCGAGTAATCCGCCGGATCGGCGAACACCGATTCCACCTTGCTGACGATTCGTCCGTTCACCTGCGATTCCGTGGACACCTTCTGCCATTCGGGATCCGCCGAGAAGTCGGCCCAGTTCTTCTTCGCGGCCTCGCGGCTCGGGTGCGCGAGGACGTAGATGAGCGTGTTCTGCTTGAGCGGATCGTCCTGCGGCCGGAAGTAGGCGACGCTCGTCATGTTGTGCTTGTTGAAGATCCGCAGCGTGTGATTGCGGAACCGCGCGTGCAGCTCCTCGAGCTTGCCTTCCGGCGCCGTGTAGGTACGGATCTCGAACACGCGATTCATCTGCGCGTGCAGCGTCGCGCGCTCCTGCAGCGCGCTCCCGGCAAACATTCCCGCGGCAAAGACGATAGTCGCAAACGCCAGTTGAATCAGTCCGGTCTTTTTCATGATTTGTTCTCCCAGCCACCAGTCCCCAGCCACCAGCCACCTCAGCCGGGTCCGAAAGGACCCGGCCTACTCATCTCGGCCACAACCATCCAAACGTCCCCGCCGTCAGCAGCGCGTACACGAGACCGTCGAACACCGACGTGAGCGTCGTGCTCCAGCTCTTGCGGTACCAGATCGAATTCTGGAGCAGCGCCATCGAGTAGCTCAGGAACGCCGTCGATCCGACGAAGCGAAACACCTGGAGATAGTTCGCGCCGGTCGCGAGCGCGCGGCCGCTGATGTACGCCGACAGGAAGCTGACGACCACCGAATACGCGAACCAGAGCGCGAGGCTCGTGCCCATGCTGCCCGGTCCGTTGGGCATCACGGTCATCATGAGGACCGGCCCCTTCCTGAGTTTTTCCTGAAACGACGGGTCCTTCATCTGCGCCATCGACGAAGGACGCGGCAGCATGTAATCACCGGGCGTGATGTTGAACGGCCGCAGCGCGTCCTGCACGCCGTCGGCGTTCGGCACCGCACGGAAATCGCCCTTGTGGTACGGCAGGACCATGTGCATGACGGAGCTCGCCACGAACACGATGACTGCGGAGAGGAGGATCGGAACGGCCAGAGACATCAACGGCACCATGCGCACCTCCGGGAACGGGGGCATGCTACCAGATTCGATCGCTTATGCGACCTCATTCACCGCATTCACATCATAACAGGGCAGGTCATCAGATCCCGGGAATGGCGCGTGAAGCCGAATCGCCGGTACAACGCCTGCGCGCGGTCGTTCGCGCGCTCCACCTCGAGCCGCAGCGTCGGGATGCCGGCCGCGCGGCAGTCCTCGATGACCGCGCGCACAAGCGCCCCGCCGAGCCCGGCGCCGCGCGCTGACGGCATGACGAACAGCTCGTCGAGCAGCGCGAAGACGCCGCCGAACTCGAGGCTGTAAGCGCGCGTGACGACGGCGTAGCCGAGCGTTTCGTCGCGCTGCCGCGCCAGGAACACTGATCCACGTTCGGGATGATCGAGCAGTCCGTGAAGCGCCGCGAGCGCGCGTGAGGAATCGAAGGCCATGTGCTCGATGTCGTACAGCTGGCCCATGAGGTCGAGCACGCCGGCGCTGTCGCTACGGCCAGCCTTGACGATCAATGTGGGCAATGTGGGCGAGGACATGGCCCCGCGATCACTCCGTGCAGAACGGATAGAGCGGACAGGTCTTCTCGCGCGCGGTCTGATAGGTCGCCGCGTCGAGGATGCGGCTGCCGTCGGGCTGTCGCGTTGCCGCGCCGATCATCGCGTTCGCGAAGCGCGTGATCGCCTCGTCGGCCTTCTTGACGTCACCCGCCGTGGTCTTGCGATCCCGGATCGACGTCACCGCGCCGCCGGACATGAACGCGTTGAGGATGTCCGTGTTCTCTTCGGAGATGAACGCGCGCGCGTCCTCGAACTTCGGATAGACGATCTGCTGCCAGTGGATGACCATCTCGTGCGCGCGCTGGAGATCGGTCTGCTGGGGCGAGAACAGAAGGGCGAGGACGAGGACGAGGAAAGACATAGGCAGATTCTAGTCGGGAGTCGGTGGTCCGGACAGCCGGCACAATGGCTTCTGCGGGCAAGCCAGCCACCAGTCACCAGCCACCGATTAGTATCCCTGCTCGAAGTCGACCTGGTAATTCAGCGGTTCGTTACGAAGCAGACGCCGGTAGTTCTCAACGAACACAGGCGCGATGTCGACCGGGTGGCTGAGAGCCGCGGTATGCGACGTGATGAGGACGTTCGGCGCACGCCAGAGTTCGTGAGTTGGCGGCAGCGGCTCGGTCTGAAAGACATCGAGCACTGCGCCCGCGATCCGTTTCTCGCGCAGCGCCGCGGCGAGCGCGGCCTCGTCGACGATGCTCCCGCGGCCGGGATTGACGAAGACGGCGCGTGCCGGCAGCGCGGCGAGGAACGCGGCGTCGACAAGTTGTCGCGTGCCCGTCGTGTTCGGCGCGACGGTGACGAGGTAGTCGAGGTCGCGCGCGAATTCGAGACGCTGGTCGCTGTGGAAGTAGAGATCGACGTCCGCGCACGTCTCGCTCGCGCGCGTGTAGCCGTGGACGCGCATGCCGAAATGCTTCGCCGTCTTCGCGAGCGCGGCGCCGATCGATCCGACGCCGACGATCCCGATCAGCTTGCCGCGCAGCGTCCCCGGCGCTGTTTTGTCCCACTGCCTCGCCTGCTGCGACGCGTGCTTCTGCAGCAGCAGCCGCTCGTGCGCGAGAAGATACGCGAACACGTACTCCGACATCAGCCCGCCGAACACGCCACGCGCATTCGTCAGGACGTAGTCGCGCCGTAACTTCGGATCCAGCAGCGGCTCGACGCCGGCCCACGTCGCCTGCAGCCAGCCTAGCGACGTCAGCTTCGGCAGGACCGTCGCGAGCAACGACGGCTCGCCGAACGCGAGGTCGCATTCGCTCGCGCCGGTGATGTGTTCGGGATCGGACGACGAGCGGATCTGAAGGTCGGGCAACCGTGCCTCGTCGACCAGCCGGTGATAAGCGCCGGCGTTGCGAGCGAGAATCAGAAGCGAATGGGTCACGAAGTTAAAGGAAGAAGGAGAAAGGCAAGTAAAGATGGAAGGTGGATTGCGAAGTTTGCCACACTTCTGCCTTCCTGTGGTTCCAGTACGGCGCTGGAAGCTGCGGCACGACTCGGGCTTGCGCCTGCTCGCGCCGCCGACCGCCGTGATGTCGCCCGGCGTCGCGTGGCGGGTGCTCACGCGCCGTGTGCCTGACGGCCAGGGATCGCCGTGGGGCGCTATGCACCGCGACTCGGTCACCCACGCGCGGGCATAGCCACGCACGGGCGCGGCCGCACCGCCGCACACGGTCGAGCTACATCGGTGGCACGTCGATGCCGTGCTTCGCGGCGATCGCGACGATCTTCTGGAGCTCCGACATCTCCGGCGGCGCGGGCCGGACCGTCGGGTCCGTCGCCGGCTTGCCCGCTTCCGCGATGAACCGCTCCACGCCCGCCGGCGTTTGAATGACGAGCGCCTTCGCCGGCTTGCCTCCGCCCGCAGCGTGCGTGTGAACGACGCGCTTGGGCAGGTACACGAACGCGCCGGCGCCGGCGGTAAAGGCCTTACCGGCCAGCGAGAAGTCGAACGTCCCCTCGAGTATGTAGAAGCTCTCGTCGGCGTCGCGATGAATGTGAGGCGGCGGGCCCATCTCCGGTCCTGCGATCAGCTCCGCGACCGTGAACGCTCCATTGGTGTCATCGCCGACCACCTTGAACGTGTGCAGATCAGTCAGCAGCCAGAACGACTTCCCTGCGCTCTTGCCGAGCAGAACCCCGCCCTGCGGGAGCAATGATGACGACACGGTCATGGCCTCCTTCGGAGAAGAACTTGAAAGTGAAAAGAGAAAACTGAAAAGTGAAGAGCGCGCGGTCGCACCTCGCTTCAGTTTTCACTTTTCTGTTTTACTTTTCAGTTTCAACGCTCGTTCCTCGCCAGATAACTCCTGCGCGCCCGAACCGTCGCGCCCTGCGCCTCGAGCTTCACCTCGAGCGCGTGCATCTTGTTGTCGAGATTCGTCGGCGTGAAGCCGAGCGCGTACTGATGATGCAGCTCGTTGGCCACGCGCTGAAACGTCGACGTGAGATCGGCCGTGGACGTCAGCTCGAAATAGCCGCCGCCGGTCGCGGCCGCCAGCTTGGGCAGTCCTTCGTCGGGATGATCGCTGACGCCGCCGGGCCGTCCGCCGCCGAACCCGCCGCCGCGGCCCCCGGGAAACCCGCCGCCGCCTCGGCCCCCGGGAAATCCGCCGCCGCGCCCGCCGGGGACGCCGCCGCCAGGATATCCTCCGCCGCCGCCCGGCGCGCGGACGCGCGACGGCATCGATGACGCGAGGCCAATGGCGTAGATCATCACGTCTTCTTCCTCGGCGCGCTTCATGACGTCCTTCAGCGAGCTGTTGCCGTTCCTGAAATTCATCGGCGCGTCCATGCCGTCGGTGAAGACGAGGACGACGCGCCGGCCCTGCTGGTGCAGCAGGTCCGTGATGCCGACGTTGACCGCGTTCCACAGCGGCGTCGGCCCCTCTTCCTGCAGATCGGTGCGGAGGATCTTCAGCAGCTCCTCGTGATTGGAGGTGAAGTCCATCGGATCGACCTGGATGCGGTTCGAGAAGCTGCCGATGCGCGCCTTGTCCTGCGGCAGCATCACGGCCACGAACTGCTCAGCGGCCTCCTCGACGAGCTGGAAGTTGCCGACCATGCTCCCGCTGCGATCCAGCAGGATGACGACGGTAATCGGCTGGATGTCGCTGGCGAAGAGCGTGAGCTCCTGCTTCTTGTTGTTGTCGTAGATCGAGAACGCCTCGCGCGGCGCGTCGGTCACGAGCCGGCCGTTCGCGCTCGTCACTGTCGCGTACACGGCCACCGTGCGAATGCCACCCTTGAAGGTGGCTTCCTGCTGCGCCGCGAGCGCGGCGCCGATCAAGACCGAACAGAGGAGGACGAGAGACGCGCGGACGCCGAATCGGGTCGAACCCATACACCTATCCTTCGCGCTGGCAGACTGATCTTACAACGGGTTCCAGTGGATCTCGCGCGGCTGGCTGGCGCATGATGCTCTCCCAACGGAGGACGCGATGGCCACGACAGGATCGACGACGCGGCTCGGGTCGATTGATGTGCTTCGCGGCCTCATCATGGCCGTCATGGCGCTCGACCACGTCGGCCTCATGGTCGGCCGCTTCCACTCGCAGGAGATGTGGGCGGGCGCCTGGACGCGCTATTCGGGCGCGGTCCCGTTCCTCACGCGGTTCATCACGCACTTCTGCGCGCCGGGATTCTTCCTGCTGATGGGCGCGGGCTTGAGCCTGATGGCCGCCTCGCGCGAGCGGCAGGGCTGGAGCGCCTCGCGCATCTCGCGCGCCATCCTCACGCGCGGCGCTCTGCTGGTCGTCGTCGCCACGTTCCTGGAGGTGCCCGCGTTTCTGGCCGCGACGCTGAGCGGACCATCGCTCGGATCGAACCCGGAGTTCGCGATTCCCGGCATGACGCAGCCGCGCTGGGTCCTCACGGTCCTCTTCTCGCTCGGCGTGTCCATGATGATCAGCGCGATCGTCATCCGCGCGCGCGCGGCCGTGTGGGCGCTGCTGGCCGCCGCGGCGCTGCTCGCCACGGCGATCACGACGCCGGGCCCCGAGCATTTCGCAACAGACTACGGCTTCCTGCGCACGGTCTTCATGGTGTCGCGATGGAGCCACGGCGTGTGGTCGCAGTACCCGGTGATTCCGTGGTTCGGCATCGCGGCGCTGGGCGTGCTGCTCGGGCGCTGGATCGCCGCAGATCAGCGAGAGGCGTTCCGGGCCCTTCCCTGGATCGGGCTGGGCGCGATCGCGGCCGCGCTCGCCTTGCGCGCGTACGGCGGCTTCGGCAACTTCCGGACGCCGCGGGACGGCTCGTGGATCGAATTCCTGAACTTCATCAAGTACCCGCCGGCGCTGGTGTTCACGCTGTTCATGCTCGGCGGGAATCTGATGGCGCTGGCCGCCATCGAGCGCGCGCATCTCTGGACCACTCGTGCCGGGCGCATCTTCCAGGTCTTCGGCCAGGCGCCGCTCGCGTACTACATCGCCCACCTCTGGCTGTTTGCGATCGTCGGCATCATCGGCTTCCGCCAGGGCACGAGTTACGGTGTGGTGTACGCGATCTGGCTCGCGGGACTCGTCCCGCTGTATTTCGTGACGCGGGCGTTCCGCGACTTCAAGATGGCGCGGCCGCCGGAGTCGCTCTGGCGCTTCTTCTGAGTCGGGCCAGCCCTCAGACGCCACGCGTATTCCCAGTACAATCTGGACACATGACGCCTACTGCGGCGCACGGTGTCTCGCACGATCGACGCGAGGAATCACCCGAGGCGAAAGCCCGCTGGTTCCAGTCGCTGACGCTCGGCGAGCGAATGGACATCTTCTGCTCGATCACCGACCTCGCGCTCACGGCCAATCCCCACCTCGCAGACGAGCGGCATGCTCAATCGACTTCAGGACGTATTCGCGTCCTTGAATCGGCATAACGTTCGTTACGTGGTGATCGGCGGAGCCGGGTCCAAAAGGACCCGGCCTACACATCCAATGGTCCCAACTTACTTCGCGCCGGTTGTTTTCCTGACCGGCGCGACTTCCGGCATCTTCACCGGCTGCGGCACGTTCAACGTCAGATTGACTTTCGCGAGCGCCGTGCTCAGCGTCGTCGCCTTCGCGATCAGCGCGTTGAGATCCGCGATCGTCTTCGGCGTCAGCGATTTCGACTCAGAGTACGCGCGCGTCGTTGGCTCGCCCACCACCATGCCGCCCATCAGGCCGTTCTTCGCCTGACCGATCTTCGCGACGATCGCGTCCGTGTTCCCGCGCCCGCCGCCGCCGCGGCCGCCTTGCGGCGCCGCCAGCCGCGGTGCCAGCGCCGTCAACTCCGTCTTGAACGATTCGAACGAGGACTTCACGTCCGCCGGCACGTCGCTGCGTCCGGCGATCGTCGTTGTCAGTTCCGTGATCTGGCGATTGAGGTTGCCGAACGCCGCCGCCGCTTCGTTCGCGCGCGGCTGCAGCGCGTGCATCTCCATCGCCATGTCGTACTGCCGCTTGCGCTCCACTTGCGTCAGCACGACCTCGGGATCGTCGGTCACCTTCAGCGGCTTCGTATCGACGGTCTTGCCGTCGACGATGAGCGAGATGTTGTACGTCCCCCCGAGCACGAACGGGCCCGCGGTCCCGCCGCCGAAGCCGAATCCTCCGCCGCCACCGCCGGGCGGTGCCGGCACCGGACATCCCGCGCCCCACGGACTGACTTCAGGCGCAGGAGCCGGCGCGCCACCTTCGGCCGCAGCACCACGACCACGTCCGCCGCGACCGCGACCGCGTCCACCTTCATCGGGCGGTGGCGCAGGCGCGGGCTGCACGCGCAGATCCCAGCACGCGGTTTGAATGCCGGGCGTGTTGCTCTTCGCGAGCACCTCGCCCGAGATCTCGCGCACTTCCTTGCCGGCCGCGTCGGTAATGCGCAGCTTGACCTCTCCCACCGAAGTGCGGCCCCCGGCCGGCTTGTTGATCCACGAGAAGATCGCCTGCTGCGGCGGGTTCTCGCCGTAGAAGGTCTGGTCGCCCCAGAATTCGTAGTTGCGATCGCGCACCGGCCGCCGGTACATCGCGGACGGCGGCGGCGAGAAGAGCTTCGCGTCGGTCGAGACCGCCTGCGCCGCGGTGTACTCTTGAATCGGCTCGAGATGATCGAGGATCCAGATGTCGCGGCCATGCGTCGCGAGGATCATTGCGTTGTCGCGCGGATGGAGCGTGATCTCGTCGATGCGCACCGTCGGCAGATTCGCGCGCAGCCGCTGCCAGCTCTTCGCGCGATCGAGCGAGTAGAAGAGCCCCGTCTCAGTACCGATGTAGAGGACGTCCGGATTCCGCTGATCTTCGGTCAGCGTCTTCACCGACTCGCCCTTCAGGTTCGCGACCGCCGACTGCCACGTCTGCCCGAAGTCGTGCGTGACGAAGATGTAGCTCTCGAAATCGTTCGACCGATGCCCGTCGGCCGTCACGTACGCCGTGCCTTCGTCGTACCGCGACGGCACGACTTCAGAAATCCAGATGCCCTTCGGCAAGCCGGTGATATTCGCGGTCACGTTCGTCCACGACCGCCCCGTGTCGCGCGAGATCTGCACGTTGCCGTCGTCGGTGCCCGCCCACAGTAGCCCTTGACGCTTGGCTGACTCGTTGAACGAGATGATCGTCGGCCACGCGACGATGCCGTCGTTCTTGGCGATGTTGATCTCGCTGCCCTTCACGCCCATCGTCGTGATCTCGTCGCGATTGGCGTTGCTCGTCAGGTCCTGGCCGGCCGACTCGAAGGTCAGCCCGCGGTTCGCCGACCGGAAGACCTTGTTGCCAATCGCGTAGATGTTCTTCGGATCGTGCGGCGACATCACGATCGGCGTGTCCCAGTTCCAGCGGATCGCCGGCTCGCCCGACGCCGCCGTCGGACGCATGGACGTCGTCTCGCCGGTCACGCGATCGATGCGGACCATGTTGCCGTCCTGCGACTCGCTGTACGCGATGCGGAAGTCGGTCGGATCCTGCAGCGCCACGAAGCCGTCGCCGCCCTGCATCGTCTTCCACTCGTAGTTCGCGATCCCGACGACGCCGCGGACCTGGCTCGGGCCGCACCAGACGTAGTTGTCCTGCATGCCGCCGCAGATGTTGTAGGGCACCGCCATGTCGACGCTCACGTGATAGAAGAGGCCGATCGGCAGGTTGTGGAAGAAGTTCCACGTCTTGGTCTGATCCCAGCTGACCGCGAGGCCGCCGTCGTTGCCGATCAGCACGTGCTGCGAGTTTGCCGGATCGATCCAGATCGCGTGCACGTCGTCGTGAATCGTCTGCGTCGCGTTCGTGTTGACGGTCTTCCCGCCATCGATCGAGTGGTGCAGCTTCACGCCGCCGTAGATGATCACGTCGGGATCGTTGGGATCGATCCGGACCTGGCTGAAGTACATCGGCCTGGGATTCTCGTCGTTGACCTTGCTCCAGGTCGCACCGGCGTCGTTCGATCGATAGACGCCGGTTGCGAGGGTCGGCGTAACAGTCGTGGCGGTGTTGCTGCGTCCGGGGGGTGGCTGCGGAGCCTCGTCAGGCGTGCCCGCGGCGCCGCGTCCGCGGCCGGCCGCCGGATCGGGGCCTTCGATCACCGCATAAAGAATATTGGACCGCTTGCGGTAGACGTCGAGGCCGATGCGGCCGAGCGGGCCGTCGGGGAACCCATTGCCCTTGACGCGCGTCCACGTCTCGCCCGCATCGCTGGACTTCCACACGCCGCTGCCCGGTCCGCCGCCGTTCATGCAGCACGACGTCCGCCGCCGCTGATAAGTCGATGCGTAGAGCACTGTGCTGTTCGTCGCGTCCATGACGAGGTCGTTCGCGCCGGTGTCATCGTCGACCTTCAGCACCTGCTTCCACGTACGGCCGCCGTCGGCGGTCTTGTAGACGCCGCGGTCGCCGCCGGGGCCCCACAGACTGCCCGTCGCTGCGACGAAGACGACGTCGTTATTGCGCGGGTCGATGACGATGCGGTTGATCGCGCGCGAGGTCGGCAGGCCCATGCGGGCAAACGTCTTGCCGCCGTCGAGCGACTTGTAGACGCCGTCGCCCCAGCTCGTGCTCTGGCGGTTGTTCGATTCGCCGCTGCCGACCCAGACGAGATCCGGATTGCTCTGCGACACGGTGACGTCGCCGATCGAAATCAGCCCCTGATGCTGGAACTGCGCCTCGAACGTCGTGCCGCCATTCGTCGTCTTCCAGACGCCGCCGTGCGCCGAGCCGACGTAGAAGATCGCCGGGTTCGGCTCGTAGACGGCGAGGTCCGCGATGCGGCCGGACATGCCGGCGGGGCCGAGCTGGCGGAAGTGCAGCGCGTCGAACGGTCCCGCCGTAGCTCCGGCAGGAGCGGAGGCGGACCCGCTCTGGCCGACGATGGCCCGCACGCCGAACGCGCCAATCAAGGCCGATGCGAGCGCGAAGAATCGAATGTGCTTCATAGGAACTCCGGCTGGGATTCAGGTCTGCAAAATTATAGGCGGGATTGACGGAGCAAATCGTCGGGGCGGAACTGGCGTCGATCGAGCCGGCGCAACGGTGTGTCTCCGGTGTCTGTCACCTACCTGTCACCTGACAGTCACCGACCTGGATACTTCGCGGCGAGCTTCGTCACGGTGGTGATGTTGCGGAACGTGCACGTCGCGCCGATGGCCTTCTCGAGCTTGACATTGGAAAACTTCGAATCGCTCTGCCCCACCCGGCACAGCCAGTAGATCTCGCGCTCGTGCGTGTGGAAGTCGTCGACGTCGGACGTGAATGCCATCAGCGCGCGCGTGGACGCCGCGTCCAGCCGCGCCTTCAGAAAGCCGATGTTGAGCGTCCGGGCGTCATGCAGTTTCAGCGGCGGGAACGGCGGGTGCGCGGCGATTCTGGCGATCTCCGCGTCGGTCCGCAGAAACGTCGAGACGTCGTACCCGAGCGCGCCGCGCAACACCATCTCGATCTTCTTCTCCAGGGCCGAGCCGTTCGTCGCGCGGGTGTCGAAGATGACGTTGCCGCTTGCGATGAACGTTTCGACGCCGGAGAAGCCGGCCTTCTCGAAGAGCCGGCGCAGCTGATCCATCTTCACCACATGGCCGCCGACGTTGATCGCGCGCAGCAGGGCGACGTAGCGAGGCATGGGTCAGATGCGCCGGCGCGAGAGCTATTTCGTGACCGCGAACACGTCCACGTGGACTTCGAGCAGATGGTTGACGCGGATGCCGTAGACGCCGTCGGTCTTCGCCGTCATGCCGGTCTTCGGCGTCGACGTGACGACCGTGCCGTTGACGACGTAGTCGATCTTGTCGGCCAGGACGCGCACTTCGAGCGCGTTGGTGGACTTGCCGTCGGCGCCGGGCTTTTTCACCGCGTCGCTCGGCGTCTTCGCGACGACGTCATGCACGGCCGCGTCGCCGGCGCGGTGCTTGACGAGGAACGTGCCGTCCTGCGCGACCAGGAAGTAGATGTAGGTCTGGTTCGCGCCGTCCAGGTTCGCGCCGCCGAACACGAGGCCGTAGTAGTTCGTGTGGCCGCTCGGCTTCTGGAGCGCGAACGTGCCCTTCACGGTATAAGCGCCGGTCGCCGTGTTCGCCGGATTCCAGTACACCGCGGCCTGCGGATTCGTGGCGTGGAATCCGGTCCCCATCGTCACGAACTTGACCGTGCCGGCCGCGTCGGGATCGGACGCGCTAGGGCTGCGGTCAATGCGCTGCTTCCAGCCCGCGGGCGCCTGCGCCATGAGGGACACCGCCGCCAGAGCCGCCAGCACGCCAGTACAAACGACACGCTTCATCGATCTTCCCTCCTGAGAGTAGCGCGGCCCTTCAGGGCCGCTGACGACGCGGGGCTGCAGCCCCGCGCTACGAAGTTACGATTGTCGCACGACCGCGCCGCAGAACGCAGATCAGGCTGGCTTGCGCAGCACCCACGTCGTCATGCAGCGCTCGTTCTGGACGATGGTGGTCTTGAGCGGATCGAGGAGCGTGCCGCCGAGATCGCGCGTCCAGTCGAGCAGGGCGCGTTCATCGACGAGGTACCGCTCGGTGCCGTCCGGCAGCAGGAAGCGCCCGCCGCCAAGGGGCTGGACGCGCGTCTCCATCCCGATGCTGGACGCGAGCCGGCAGAAAAACAAACCGTCCGGCGCGAGCACGCGCCACATCCCGCGCAGCATGGCCGCGAAGTGCGCGGCATCCTGGGCAAAATGCAGCACGGCGCTGCTCAGGACGACGTCGGCGAAGCCGTCGGGCCACGTCATGGCCTCGATCGCCTGCGTTTGAAAATTCGCGGCGGGCAGGGCCGGCGCGAGCGTCGCGGCCAGCGACCGGACGGCCGCCAGGCTGGCGGCGTCGGCGTCCACCGCGAACACCTCGGCGCCGGATCGCAGCAGGTGCACGAGGTTGCGGCCGCCCCCGCATCCCGCATCGAGCACGCGCATGCCGGGGGCGATGCGTCCGCGCAGCAGCTGGTCGAAGAGATAGATGTCAATCTGGCCGAACTGCCCGGCCAGCTCGTTGGTGCGCGACGGACGGGTCACTTCGCAGGCGCCGCGTGGTCGAGGATCAACCCCACGCTCGTTCCGCGTGTGAATCCCTTCCACGACGGATCGAAGTACGCCTGCTTGTCCTGTTCGCCCTTGAGGTGCAGGCCGAAGTACGCCGTGGCGAAGTGCGCGAGGATGTTATTCATCCGGACCGTGTCCCACACGGCATCTGCGTAGTGCGTGAACGGTGACGTGCGTCCTTCGGGCGTCGTGTAGGTTTCGATCGGCGCGGGAATCGGCGCGGCGACGTTGTGGTTCGCGTTGACGAACGTCAGGAGATACCGATCCGAGTTCACGGCCGCCTGATAAATCGCCTTCGTGCCCTTCTCGTACTGGGCGACTTCGTCGGCGCTGCCCGCGACGAACAGGACCGGCGTCCTGATGCCCTTCAGTCCCTCGGCGTCCCAGAATCCGCCCTGCATGCCCCACGGCGCGATCGCGATCGCCGCCTTGATGCGCGCGTCCATCGCCTTCTGGTACTCCGGATTCGCGGCGCCGCGGGCGGCGAGCAGCTTGTTCGGCGGCGCGCCGGCGATCGTCTCGCTCGCCTTGCTGTAGCCGCCACCGACGACGTTGACGACGCCGTAGCCGCCCATCGAGTAGCCGACGACGCCGGTGTGGCTCGCGTCAACAATCCCTGAAAGAAAGCTGCCGGCGAGAAAGCTGCCGGAGCCCGTCCCGCTCTGGCGATCGATCTCGTTCAGCACGAACAGCTGATCGAACGCGCGGTTGTAGAGCGTGGACGCGAACGCCTTCTGATCGTCGTACGTGCTGTCCGTGTGATCGATCGACACCGTCACGAAGCCCTTGCTCGCGAGATTCTCGCCGAGGTGGCTCATCAGGTACCGGTTCCCAGGATACCCGTGGGAGATGATCACGAGCGGGAACGCGCCGTCCGACTTCACGGGCGCGGCATCGCGGACGGCCTTGCCGTACAGCGTCGCGGTGATCGCCGGATCGCGCGTGATGGCGTGGTACTCGCCGCCGGGCTTCTGGCCCGCCGTCAGCGCCGCCGGATACCAGACCTCAAGGGTCAATGTGCGGTCGTACCGCGCCGTCGGACCGCCTTCCTTCGTATTCAGAATGTCGGGACGATTCCTGTCCGTCACGTGAATCGTGCGCACGCCGATCGTGTATTTGCCGTAGGCGGCGAGCTCGGGCGCCGTCGGCGTGACGGTGTCGACGTGATTCTGCTGCGCCAGCGTGCCGACTGCCGCGAGGCCGACCGCGAGCGCGACGGCGAGAACGCGACGGAACATCCTGACCTCCATTAGCACGCGCGGACTGCGAACAACGCCGATCGGCTCGAGAGTGATCATGACGGGCAGAATCTATCATTTCTCCCCTTCCCGGCCCTCCTGCCCCTCCCGCCCGCTCGCCGCATCCCTCAGCCTCCGCTCGAGGAACCGCCGCTCGGGCTCCTGGCGCGCCAGCGCGAGCGCACGCGCGTAGGAGACGCGCGCTTCGGCGGTGTGACCGAGCTGACGGCAGAGTTCGGCGCGCGCGGAGTGCGCGAACTCGTAGTCGGCGAGATCGCCGCGGTCCAGGATGGCGTCGACGAGCGCGAGGCCGGCGGCCGCGCCGTCGCGCGCGGCGATCGCGGCGGCGCGGTTCAGCTCGACCACGGGTGAGGGATCGGCGCGCAGCAGGACGTCGTAGAGCCCGACGATCTGCGTCCAGTCGGTGGCCACGGCCGCGGGCGCCTCGGCGTGGACGGCGGCAATCGCCGCTTGAATGGCATACGGACCGGCATGGCGCGACGACAGCGCGCGCCCTTCGGCTCGCCGCGGCTCACTCAGGGCCCGCTCGACGAGCGTCAGACCCTCCGAGATCAGCTGACGATCCCAGTGCGACCGATCCTGATCGTCGAGCAGAATCACCTCGCCGTCGGCCGACGCGCGCGCGGCGCGCCGCGATTCGTGCAGCAGCATCAGCGCCAGCAGTCCAACCGCTTCGGGCTCCGGCAACAGCTCGACGAGCAGACGCCCGAGCCGGATCGCCTCGCTCGACAGCGTCTGCCGCGTCAGCGACGCGCCGGACGACGCCGCGTAGCCTTCGTTGAACACGAGGTAGACGACGTGCAGCACGGCGTCGAGGCGCGCGGACAGTTCCGCACGCGAGGGGATCTCGTACGGAATGCGCGCATCGCGGATCTTTGCCTTCGCGCGGACGATGCGCTGGGCCACGGTGGGCGCCGTCGTCAGAAACGCGCGGGCGACCTCCTCGGTCGTCAGACCGCAGACGTCACGCAACGTGAGCGCGATCTGGGCGTCCGGCGTCAGCGCGGGATGGCAACACGTGAAGATCAGGCGCAGACGGTCGTCATCATTGCCGGCGTCGACGTTGTCGACGCCCATATCGACTGAGCCATCGGCAGCGGAGTTCTGTTCGGCTTCGCGCATCTTGGCGAACGAAGCGAGCGTGGCGTCAAAGCGCGCGCGCCGGCGGATCGTGTCGATGGCGCTGAAGCGGCCGGCCGAGACGAGCCAGGCGCGGGGATTCGCGGGCACGCCGTCGCGCGGCCACTGCTCGAGCGCGGCACGGAAGGCGTCGTGGAGGGCCTCCTCGGCCAGCTCGAAATCGCCGAGGAGGCGGATCAACGTGGCGAGGACGCGACGCGAGTCGGCCCGGTAGACAGCATCGACCGTCTCCCGCACCTGGTCGCTCGCGTCCTCGCCAGCCGGACTCATCGGCCAATGCATGCGCCGGCCGCCTATGCGGCCGGCGTTTCAAAAACCGGCCGCACTTCGACGCTGCCCACGCGGGCGCTCGGAATACGCGAGGCCACCTGGATGGCGTCGTTCAGATCCTTCGCCTCGATCATGTAGAAGCCGCCGAGCTTCTCCTTCGTCTCGGCGAACGGACCGTCCGTCGTCGACAGCTTCCCGTTGCGGATGCGCACCGTCGTCGCGGTCGCGGCGGGCTGCAGCCGGTGACCCGCGATCCACTGGCCGCTTTTCTTGATGCCCTCGGTGAAGGCCCCGTACTCGCGCATCATCGTCTCGCCTTCCGCCTTCGACATCGTGTTCCACGCAGACTCATCCGAGTAGATCAGACACAGATACTTCATCTCACCCTCCAGGCGTTGTGAAGAAGCCGGCCTTCAGCCCTCAGCCCTTCAACTGCCGGATAGTCGTTCGGGGCCCCCTGAAATCGACAACGGCCACAAAGGGTTTCAATTTTACCGGAGACACAATGGACACGAAGGACACAAAGGAAACTCAGTACAGGAGATAGCGCCGGAAGAATCCAAGAATGGACCGGATGATCTCGCGCGTCGTCTCGCTGTCGTCGGCGGTATCGAACGCGTGCGGGCCGGTCGGGTGATTGACGACGGTGAGGGGCAGATTGCTGGCCAGCGCCTTCGCGACGAAGCGGTCGATGGCGTCGTTCAGTCCGCCGAACTGATCCTGGCCGGCGCGCGCGATGAACAGCGGCAGATCCTGCGGCAGATCGTCAACCGTCTTGCCCGCGCACGGGTTGACGAATCTCCACTGCGCCTGCGCATCCGCGACGCCGGTCGCGCCGTCAAGATCGAGCATGAACGCGCAGCACAGCGCGCCGCACGCGAGCGCGCGGTCGTCCATCAGCGCGGACAACGTGACGGGTCCGTTGCCGGAAAATCCCATCAGGCCAATCCTCTGCGCATCGACGCCGAGCGTCGCGGCGTTGTCACGCACGTACCGCAGCACCGCGTGAATGTCCGAGGCGGGATCGCGATTCTCGTATGCGATCGCGACCATGCCTGAAGCCGCGACGAGCCGCGCCCAGCCGACGTACGACTCCATCTCCTTCATCGCACAGCCGAGCATCTTCCGTCCGCCCGCGTCGGAGAATCCCGTGGCGAAGACGACGGCGGGAACATTCGCGGGTCGGGTCTCCGGCGGGTCCGAACCGCCTCCGCCAAGGCTTCGGCGGTCCGCCGAAGCGTTCCGCGAAAGCGGAAGGACCGGCCCCACTGGACCGGGCGGATAGTACAGATCGATCCCGAGCGCGCCGGTGTCGGTCGTTCGATACGGCACATCGCGCCGCACCGTCACGGCATCCGCGCCCGGCATCGTGTAGACCAGCTTCCTCAGCGTGACTTCGTGACGCGGCGTGTCGCTCATGTGCGCGCTCCTCTGGAGACGGCCCAGGGATATGTAGGCCGGGTCCTTTCGGACCCGGCTCGACCGGCAGGTCCGGAAGAATCCGTCGTACACACCTGGCCTGAAAACGAAAATGACTTAGGAAAGCCGCCGGGCATGGCCTGCCGCGGCTTCGTTCAGAGAACGGTCTGTCCGTCTTTCGGCGGACGTGTCGGCCGGCTGACGCCGGCCGCTAC
>JACPZW010000056.1 GCA_016195265.1 Acidobacteriota bacterium
CCCCGGCTCTGCCGGGGGATTCGTTACTAATCTAGTCATTGGATCGCGCACGCGCAATGACTCGATAACCAGATGACCACCTTACCAGATTCACTCGTGGTCTATCTGATCCCGGAAGACGGCGGGCGCTTCGAGTTGTACTCGGAGCCGCCCGACCGTCCCGGCGTCCCGGCTGGTCCGCCGGACGGATTCTGGAGCCGCAGGCTTCGCGTCCTCGAAACGAAATGGCACGTCGCCGTCGAGGCCGCGCGCCGCGCAGGCGCGCCGGGGCTACTCGCCCGGCTCCGCGATCGAGCGATCCGCTCCGCCGCCAAGGCGATCGACGAGCAGCGCACGCTGTGGCGCCTGCGCGACGCTGACGCCGCGACCCTCGTGTATCCGCGCGGCCTCGCCGAATCGGCAGCGGTCGAGCTCTCGCGCATGCTGCTCGCGCGGGCGCGGCGTCACCATGCGTGGTGGCTCGCCATCGACGGGATCGCGTTCGCCGTGTCCGGGGTGCTCGCCATCGTGCCCGGGCCGAACGTGATCGCTTACTACTTCGCCCTGCGCGCGGTCGGCCACTTCCTGTCGCTGCGCGGCGCGCAGCGAGGGCTCGGGGCGCTCGCATGGCACGCTCGGCCGGGTCAGGCCGGCGACGATCCGCGTGTTATACTCGCGCATCCCGCCGCAGACGATTAACGCTTTGACACTTCAGGACATCGCGGAACGGTTGCAGTGCCGTCTCGAGGGCGACGGCCAGATCGAGATCCGGCGCGTGACGGGCATCCATCAGGCGCGCGCGGGCGATCTGACGTTCGTCGCGAACCCGCGCTACGCGTCACACGTCGCGACGACCAAAGCGTCCGCGATCATTCTCGGGCTGCAGGACGCCGCGCCCGCGCGCCTCGCCGTCCTGCGCTGCGACGATCCGTACACGGCGTTCGCCCGCGCGCTGCAGTTCTTCGTGCGGACGACGCCGCCCGTCAAGGGCGTCGATGCCCTGAGCGTCGTCGCGCCGGACGCGACGATCGGCCCCGGCGTGTCGATCGGCCCGTTCGTGACGATCGGCGCGGGCGCGTCGGTCGGCGCGCGCACGGTCATTTTTCCAAACGTCGTCATCGGCCCCGGCGCCCGGATCGGAGACGACTGCGTGATTCACTCGCAGGCCTCGATCCGCGAAGGCGTCGTCGTCGGGAACCGCGTGGTGCTCCACGACGGCGTCGTGATCGGCAGCGACGGCTACGGGTTCGCGCGGCAGAAGGACGGCACGCACCTCAAGATTCCGCAGCACGCCGACGTCGTGATCGAAGACGACGTCGAGATCGGCGCCAACTCGACGATCGATCGGCCGGCCGTCGGGGAAACGCGCATCGGCGCCGGGACGAAGCTCGACAACCTCGTTCATGTCGCGCACGGTGTGACGATTGGCAAACGCGTGCTCCTCGCGGCGCAGGTCGGGATCGCCGGCAGCACGGCGATCGAAGATGACGTCATGATGGCGGGGCAGACGGGCGTCACCGGCCACATCACCGTCGGGAAGCGCGCGATGGTCGGCGCCAAGAGCGCCGTGCTGAACTCGGTCGACGCCGGCGCGTTCGTGACCGGCCATCCCGCAATCGAGCACGCCGAATGGCGGAAATCGTCCGTCATCTTTCGTCATCTTCCGGAACTGAAGAAGCGGCTCGAAGAACTCGAGCGCCGGCTCGCGACGCAGTCGGCCGCGCTCCGCCCGCGCAAACGCGGCCCGAAGAAGTCACAGGCGAAGCGATCGGTCAAGCGACGATGAGACATGCCGCCCTCGTGTTGTGTTTCGCGCTGCTCGACCTCGGCCACGCAGCCGCCCAGACCCCCGTCGTTGCGCCGGCGCCCGACAGCATGCAGTTCATGTCGCGCACAGACTTTCACATGAACGCCGCGAAGCTGACGATCGACGACGATCGGTTCGTGTGGGACACGCACTTCGGCGGCGGCCTCGACGTCGTCGATTACGTGTCAGGCCGGTTCAACGTCCTGATTGACTATGAGGCCCTGCTCGGGCGCGAGATCCGCGCGTTCGATCCCAATCAGGGCAACTACGCGCTTGAAGGATCACTGTCCTGGCGATTGGGCGCCACCGAAGTCGCCGCGGTGTTCGGCCACCTGTCGCGCCACCTCGGCGACCGTGCGAAGACGATTCCGATCGACTGGAACGACCTGGGCCTGCGCGCGCTGCGCCGCGAGCGCGTCGGCTCGGCGACCGTGGACGTCGTCGCCGGCCTGGCGCGCATGACCAAGCACGACAACCTGGACTATCTCTGGAAGGGCGACGTCGACGTCCTGGCGCGGCGGCCCGTCAACGCGCGCGCCTCGCTCTTCGCCCACGGCCGCACCGAGTTCTACGGCGTGGACCGCGCGCCACTGAATCGAGGCACGCAGACCGGCGGCCTGTTCGAGGCGGGCGTCCATCTGAGCGGCCGCGCGGGCGGCGTCGAGCTGTTCGCGGGCGTCGAGCGCCGGATCGACGCCGATCCGCTCCAGTTGCAGCCCCTCGCCTGGGGCCTCGCGGGTTTCCGCCTACTCAGTAGATAATCGAGCCCATGGTCAGAGGGTTCCGGTGTCTCGCCGCTGCGGCGCTCACGGCAGTCGTGATCGTCGCCGCCACGCAGTCGTCGTCCGCGGCGGTCCGCCCGCCGAAGCTCCAATATCAGATCACGACGCTGCCGAACGGTCTCACGCTCGTCGTGTCCGAAGATCATTCGGTCCCGATCGTCCACCTGTCGCTCGCGTACCACGTCGGGTCGAAGAACGAAAAGCCGGGCCGTACCGGTTTCGCGCATCTGTTCGAGCACCTGATGTTCAAGGGCTCGAAGAACGTCCAGCCGGAAGCGCACACGTCGATGATTTCGTCGGTCGGCGGGCAGAGCAACGCCTACACGACCGACGACGAAACCGTGTTCTGGGAAACAGTACCGTCGCAGTACCTGCCGCTGATCCTCTGGCTCGAGGCGGATCGCATGGCGACGCTGCGCGTGGACAAGGAGACGTTCACCAACGAGCGCGAGGTCGTCAAGGAAGAGCGGCGGATGCGCGTCGACAACCAGCCGTACGGACGCCTGAACGAAATCATCTACGACCAGGCGTTCACGGTCCATCCCTACAAGCACGCGACGATCGGCAGCATGGCGGACCTCGAGGCCGCGTCGACCGACGACGTGCTCGATTTCTACAGGACGTACTACGTGCCGTCGAACGCGACGCTGGTGCTCGTGGGCGACGTCGATTCCACGCAGGTCGTGCAGATGGTCAGCCAGTATCTGGGCCGAGTGCCAAAAGCCGCGAAGGAAGTTCCGCGCGACATCCCGGTCGAGCCTCCGCAGACAAAAGAAAAAAAGGTCACGCTGCGCGAGCCCTGGCCGCTGCCGGCCGTGGTCGTCGCTTACCACATTACCTACGACGGCAACCCGGACTCCTATCCGCTGCACATCGCGTCGAAAGTGCTGTCCGACGGCCAGACGTCGCGGATTTACAAGAAGCTCGTCTACGAGAAACAGATGGCGGTCGCCGCGTTCGGCAACGCCAACCTGATTGAGAATCCGAACCTCTATTACGCAGTCGCGATCGTGCAGCCCGGCCACACGACGGAAGAAGTGACGGACACGCTGATCGCGGAACTGGATCGCCTGAAGACCGAGCCGATCTCCGATCATGAGCTGCAGCGCACCAAGAACCAGTTCGCGCGCGACTACATTCTTGGCCGCCAGTCGAACCAGCAGAAAGCCGGTCAGCTGTCGCACGCGGTCGTGATTCACAACGACATCAAGACCGCGGACGGCGAGTTCGACATTTTCCAGAACATCACGGCCGCCGACGTCCAGCGTGTAGCGCGCACCTACTTCAGACCCGAGAACCGGATGGTGCTGACGCTCCTGCCGTCGGGGAAGGGCGGTGTCCAGTGAACGCTGCGACGCAATGCAGGAATGCAGGAATGCAGGAGTGCAGGAGTGCAGGAGTGCAGGAATGCAGGAATGCAGGAATGCAGGAATGCAGGAATGCAGGAATGCAGGAATGCAGGAATGCAGGAATGAGGAACGCAGGAATGCAGGAATGCAGGAACGCAGGAGTGCAGGAATGCAGGAACAGGCTGCGTCTTTGCATTCTTGCATTCCTGCATTTCTGCATTCTCATCGGTGTCAGCCCGTCCGTGCACGCGCAGTCCCGTCAGTGGCCCATCGAGAATCCTCCTGGTCCGCTCGCGGCGCGCGAGATCAAGTTCCCGCCGTACGAGATCCAGACGCTGCCGAACGGGCTGCAGGTCATCGCGATCCTGCACCACGAGCAGCCGGCCGTCACGATGCGGCTGCTGGTCCGCGCGGGCACGTCCGCCGATCCCAGGGGCAAGCTCGGCCTCGTGCACCTGCTCGCGTCGCTCCTCGATCAAGGCACGACCGCCAAGTCCGCGCAGGAGATGAACGACGCGGTGGACTTCATCGGCGGCGCGATGGGCGCCGGCGCGGGCACCGATCTCACCTTCGTCAACATGATGGTGATGAAGGACAGCTTTGAGAACGGCATGCGCATGCTGTCCGAGATGGCGCGCCACCCGGCGTTCGCGCAGCGCGAAATCGAGCGCCAGCGCCAGCAGACGCTGTCGGGCCTTCAGGTCAGCGCCGAGGATCCCGAGTGGATTGCCAACTCGGTCTTCGATCGGCTGGTCTACGGCTTCCATCCGTACGGCATGCCTGACAACGGCACGCCGGAGACGCTCGCGGGCATCACGCGCGAGGATCTCGTGGCGTTTCACGCGAGCCAGTTCGCGCCGAATAACGCGATTCTCGCGATCGTCGGCGACGTCACCGCGGACGAAGCGTTCACGACCGCGAAGAAAGTCTTCGGCGACTGGCAGAAGCAGGACCTGGCGGCCCAGACCTTCATCGATCCGCCCGACCCGACGCGCCGCGTCATCGTCGTCAACAAGCCCGACGCGGTGCAGACGGAAGTGCGCGTCGGTCACCTCGGCATCACACGCACGCACCCGGATTACATGGCCGTCAACCTCGCCATCAGGATTCTCGGCGGCGAGGGCAGCAACCGGCTGCATCAGGTGCTGCGGACCGAGCGGTCGCTGACCTACGGCGCGCAGGCCAACATGGATGCGCTGAAGCAGGCCGGCGACTTCGAGGCGGAGACGAACACGCGCTCGGACGCCACCACCGAAGTCCTCCGGCTCATCGTCGATCAGTTCTGGCGGCTGCAGCGCGAGCGCGTGAGCGATCGCGAACTGGACGGCGCGAAGGCGTACATGACCGGCAGCTTTCCGCTGACGATCGAGACGCCGGAAGCGATCGCCATGCAGGTGATGAACGCCGTCTTCTACGGGCTGCCGCTCGATCAGCTGCAGACCTTCCGCGGGCGCGTGAACGCCGTCACGCCGGACGATGTGCAGCGGGTCGCGCGGGCGCTGCTGCGGCCGGACAGGCTGTCCGTCGTGCTCGTCGGCAACGCTGCGGCGTTCACATCGCAGCTCAACGGCGTCGGCTTCGGCAACTTCGAAACGGTCGAGCTGGCGGACCTGGATCTGACGTCCGCGAATTTCAAACGCGCGCGGACGAGAGCGGATGCGGCGGGTGGGGCCCGTGGGGCGGGTAGGGCAGGCCGGGCGATGCAGTACGCGCCGTATCGATCCCCCCAGGCGCTCCAGACGCCCCAGACGTCGCAGGCGCCGCTGGCGAGCCGTGCCTCAACTGATGCCACACCCGAGGAGCAGGCGAAGGCGATGGCCCTTCTCGACCGGGCGATCGCGGCCAAAGGCGGCCTCGACAAGCTGCGCACGCTGAAGACGATCGTCGCGAAGCAGACGCAGACCAGCCACACGCCGAACGGTCCCGCGGAGACGCAGACCACGAACTACATCCAGTACCCCGACAAGTTTCTGGTCGAGGCGCCCGGGCTCACGCAGGGGTTCGACGGCGCGCAGGCCTGGGCGATGGACGCGCGCGGCGTCCGCGTCGCGCCCGACACCGTCGCGCGCGACGCGCGGGCGAGCCTGCGCCGCGACGTGCTGGCCCTGCTGCTCGACGCGAAGCGCGGCGCGCTCAAGATGCGGCTCCTGGCGGACGCCAAGGACGCCGCGGGTCATGTCAGCCAGGCGCTGGAGCTGTCGGCGGCGGACCTCGATCCGGTCATCCTCTACTTCAATCCGGACTCCGCGCTCGTCGAGAAGCGCGCGTTCGCCGCCAGCGCGCCCGGCCGGCCGATCGTCGAAGAGCAGTTTTCCGACTATCGCCCGGTCGACGGCATTCAGATGCCCTTCCACGCGACGCAGACCGTGGGCGCGCTGGTCGTCGAACGCCAGATCATCGAGGTCAAGATCAATCCGGCCGTCGAACCGGCGTTCTTCAAACGCCCCGCTTCTTGAGCCCGCGCCTGTTGCTGTCGTGCGGCGAAGCCTCGGGCGATCTCTACGCCGGGGTGCTCACGCGCGAGCTGCGCGCGATAGATCCCGCGCTGATCATCTCCGGCTTCGGCGGCCCGCATTTCGCGGCGGCCGGCGGACGCCTGCTCGCGGACTACCGGGGCGTCGCCGTGACCGGCATGACCGAAGTGCTGGCCAAGCTGCCGAAGCTCTTCGACACGCGGCGCACGCTCGTCGCGGCCGCGCGGGCCGAGCGGCCCGACGCGCTCGTCGTCGTCGACTTTCCCGATTTCAATCTACGCCTCGCGCGCGACATCAAGCGCCTCGGGATCCCCGTCGTCTACTACGTCAGCCCGCAGATCTGGGCGTGGCGCGCAGGTCGCCTCGCCACGATTCGCGCCGTCGCCGATCGCGTGCTCGTCATCTTTCCGTTCGAGGAGAAGATCTACCGGGACGGCGGCGTGCCGGTGGAATTCGTCGGCCATCCGCTCGTGGATCTGGCGCGGGCGACGGCGACGCGCGAGCAGTTCCTCCCGGCGCACGGCCTCGCGCCGGCGGCGCCGACCGTGGCGATCCTGCCGGGCAGCCGGCCGAACGAAGTGTCGCGGATTCTTCCGGATCTCGTCGCGTCAGCCGCGCTGATCAAGGCGCGCGTCCCCGGCGTGCAATTCGTCGTCGCCCGCGCGCCGCACCTCGACGATCACCTCTTCGAGTCCGCACGCGGCTTGACGATGGTCGAAGGCGACGCCGACACGGTGCTGGTCTCCGCGGATGTGGCGCTCACGGCGTCCGGCACGGCGACGCTGCAAGCCGCGCTGCACGATACGCCGATGGTCGTCGTCTATCGCCTGTCGCGGGTGACCTATATGCTGGCGCGACAGCTGGTCTCGCTTGACATGTTCGCGATGGTGAATCTGATCGCCGGCGAGAAGATCGTGCCGGAACTTGCGCAGCAGGCGTTTACGCCCGACGCCGTCGCCTCCGAGGCGGTGTCGATGCTGACCGATCGCGATCGCGCCGCCCGCATTCGCGCCGGCCTCGCGAAAGTGCGGGAGAAACTCGGTGGACCGGGTGCGAGTCGGCGAGCGGCAGAAGCGATCCTGCGAGTTGTTGGTGGAATTTGAGGATCTGAGGATTTGAGAATGTGAGGATTTGAAGAGTTGCTGAGTCGGTCGATTCTTCACCTCTTTCAGATTCTCACATCCTCACATCCTCACATCCTCACATCCTCAGATTGATGTGTTAGTGTCGCCCTCTGATGTCCACGTCAACGTTTTCCATTGAATTCAGAGATGTCTCGCTGACTCGACCCAACGGCGCGCGCGCGCTCGATCACTTCAGCCTCGGCGTTGAATCCGGCGAAGTCCTCGCGCTCGTCGGCCGCAGCGGCGCCGGCAAGACGACGGTCATCAAGCTCGTCAACCGATTGCTGGCCGCCGACAAAGGCGCGGTCCTCGTCGAAGGACGCGACACGCGCGAGTGGGATCCGATCGCGCTCCGGCGTCGGGTCGGCTACGTCCTGCAGGACATCGGCCTGTTCCCGCACATGACCGTGGCCGACAACGTCGCGGTCGTCCCTGGTCTCGAGCGATGGGCCGCGGACCGCACGGCCGTGCGTGTGCAGGAGCTGCTCGAGCTCGTCGGGCTCCCGCCGCGGCAATTCGCCGCGCGATGGCCGGATGAACTGTCGGGCGGGCAGCGCCAGCGCGTCGGCGTCGCGCGCGCGCTCGCGGCGAATCCACCCGTGCTCCTGATGGACGAACCGTTCGGCGCACTCGATCCGATGACGCGCGCCGAGCTGCGCGCCGAGTTCAGACGCATCCAGCAGAAACTCCGCAAGACCGTGATCATCGTCACGCACGACATGGGCGAAGCGTTTGCCCTCGGCGATCGCGTCGGCGTCATCGACGCCGGCCGTCTCGTGGCCTGCGACACGCCCGTGGCGATGGCCGCCTCAGTCGATCCGCGCGTGCGTCAGCTCCTGGACGCCGTGGTCGCGAGAGCGTAGCGCGATGCCGAACCTCTTCTCTTTCTGGATTGCGCATCGGGCCGAGCTGGCCCTGCTGCTCGGCCAGCACATCCTGCTCGTCGCGGCCTCGACGCTGGCGGCCGTTGCGATGGCCGTGCCGCTCGGCATCTTCGCGGCCCGCCGGCCGCGTCTCGCCGCGCCCCTGACCGCGATCGCCAACATCGTCCAGACCGTCCCGAGTCTTGCGATGTTCGGTTTTCTGCTCCCCGTCCCGTTCATCGGCGGCGTCGGCGCGCGTGCCGCGCTCGTCGTCCTGATCCTGTACGGCCTGTTGCCGATCGTGCGCACGACGATCGCGGGCCTGCAGGGCATCGACGCGACGATCAGGGAAGCCGGCGTCGCGCTCGGCATGACGCCGCGCCAGTTGTTGCGTCTCGTCGAATTGCCGCTGGCGCTGCCGTCCATCGTCGCCGGCGTCCGCGTGGCGGCCGTCGTCGGCGTCGGATCGGCGACGATCGCGGCCGCGATTGGCGCCGGCGGCCTCGGCGAGTACATCTACCGCGGGCTGTCGATGGTGGACACGACGGTAATTCTCGCCGGCGCTGTGCCTGCCGCAGTGCTGGCGCTCGTCGTCGATGGATCGCTGCTCTGGATGGAGCGGCAGCTGTCTGCGCGTCGGCGCTCTTCGTCGCGGCGCGCGGTCGCGACGGCTGCAGTCGTGGTCACGGGACTGGCGCTGTTGGCGAGCGGCGTCGCTGCACGGAAGGCGGGCGGCGCGATCATCGTCGGATCGAAGAACTTCACCGAGCAGCTCGTGCTCGGCGAGCTGATTGCGCAGTCCATCGAGCGCGAAGGACTCCCGGTCCAGCGGCGGCTCAATCTCGGCGGCACCTTGATCTGTGACCGCGCGCTCCTGACCGGCGACATCGATGTCTACGTCGAATACACCGGCACGGCGCTGACGGCCGTCTTCCACCAACCGGTCGCGATGGACTCGAGCGCGGTGTTCAATTCGGTGCGGGATCTCTACGCGCGTACGGGGCGCACGCTCTTGCCGCCGCTCGGCTTCAACAACACGTTCGCGATTCTCGTGCGCGGATCGGACGCGCGGTCGCTGCGCCTGACGACGATCGACGATGCGGCGCGCGAGTCGGCGCACTGGCGGGCAGGGTTCGGGTACGAGTTCGTCGAACGGCCCGATGGCTACACGGGCCTGGCGAAGGCGTACGGGATGCGCTTTCCCGAGGCGCCGCACGTGATGGATCTGACGTTGAGCTATCGCGCGCTGGCCGCTGGGCAGGTGGACATGATTGCCGGTGACGCGACCGCTGGTTTGATCACGGGTCTCGATCTGGTCCAGCTCGACGACAACCGGCATTACTTCCCCCCGTACGATGCCGCCGCCGTCGCGCGCGCGGAAACGCTGCTGCGCTATCCGGCGGCGCGCCGCGCGCTCGAGCGGCTCTCGGGCCGCGTGTCGCCGGACGCCATGCGCGCGATGAACTATGCCGTCGACGTCGAGCATCGCGACATCGCTGCTATCGCCCGCGAGTTTTTGGATCAGTAGGGCGGATCCTTTCGGACCCGCGTTGAAGTAGGCCGGGTCCTTTCGGACCCGGCATCAGGCGGCCTGGAGTAGGCCGGGTCCTTTCGGACCCGGCATCAGGCGGCATGGAGTAGGCCGGGTCCTTTCGGACCCGGCATCAGGCGGGTCCAGAAGGACCCGCCCCACGAAGGAACGCTCAGCGCGGCATCAGGCGGCGATCGATCTGATACTCGCCGACGCGCGTCCACTGCGTCGATCCGTACTTCGCGAAGACGTCGACCTTCGCGTCGACGAAGTGCGAGTTCGTCAGCATCTCATCGCGTGGGTCGGTGCTCGTGTAGCCCAGGTTCGACTTCAGGACAAGCGTGTCCGTCGTCGCGCTCGACGCGAGGCCGTCGCGGCCGGCCGCCGTCAGGAAGCGGCTGCCGAACTCGTCGTATTCGCCCACACGGCGGAACACGGCGTTCACCTGCAGCGCTGGCAGCGGACGATCGGAAACGTTCTTCAGCTTCAACGACACGGTCGGCACGAGTTTGTTCTGGCCGCCGACGAGGCCGGCGTCGATCCAGCCGGTCGAAACGGCTTCGATGGTCAGTCCTTGTGTGAGGTCGATCGACGGACCGCAGCCCGCGAACGACGCGCACACGAGGGCGAAGAGGACGAGCAGCGCGCGATGGAGCAACGTGCAGAGCCAGGTCATGCAGGCTTGGACACCGAAACCGCGCATCTGTTCCCGAAGAGACATCCGACCTGCACGGCTGTCGCGGCGGAACGTGCCCCGACGACGATGGTAGGGTAATGGCATGAAGACCTCCATTGATCAGGCAGGCCGAGTCGTGATTCCGGCCTCGATCCGCGAGCGCGCGGGGTTCGTCACCGGCACCGAGATCGAGGTGACCCTCGAGGACGCATGCGTCCGGCTGCAACGCGTGGCCACCGGCGCTCGTCTCGTGAAACTCGGACGCCGCCTCGTCGCCAGGCCCATCCCTTCGGTCGAGGCCCGGCCGTCGGTGGATGTCGCCGCGCTGATCGAAGCAGAGCGCCACCGGTGACGGCGGTTTTCCTTTGACACCAGATTCGGCCGGATGGCCGTGCACGATCTGCCCGCGGGCGACCGGGTGATCGTGTTGAAGGCGTCGGCGCGCGACGGCATCGCCGGAGGCCGTATTTACGACGCGCACATCGCCGAAGTGGCCCGCGCCGCAGGCGCGGCGGTGGTCGTGACGGACAACCGTCGTCATTTTCTCGCGGCGCTGCGGCATGGCCTGCGCGTCGAGACGCCTGCAGAGTTCCTCGATGGCTTGAAATCGCGACGGGCCTGATGCGGCAGCTTGGCGGACGCCGTCGCGAACGATCGTGCTGGGCGGCAATACGTCTATGACGGATATACGTCTATGACGTATAATTGACGACAGTGTGTTCGCGTTCATCGAGACCCGCTTGTTCACGGCACTCCTTCCGCGGTATCTCACGGATGACGACTACGCCGTGCTGCAGGGGACGCTCGCACTGAATCCTGAGGCTGGCGATCTCATTCGTGGTTCCGGCGGGGTCCGGAAGCTGCGATGGGGCCTGGAGGGGCGCGGCAAGCGTGGCGGCGCCCGCATCATCTATTACGTACGTTCTCAACAGTCGCAGATCTGGATGCTGACCCTGTACGCGAAGAACGAAGCGGACAGCATTCCCGCGCAGCTGCTGAAGAAGATCAAGGAGGCACTCGATGACGAAGGGTAAGCGGAACATTGGGCGCGAGATCCTCGAAGGTCTGCGCGAGCTGAAGCGAGGGCAGCACGGGCGGATCACGAATGTACCGTCAGTGTCGACGATTCGCGAGAAGACGGGCCTCTCTCAGCCGAGGTTCGCCGAGCTGTTGGGTGTGTCCGTGCGGACGCTGCAGGAATGGGAGCAGGGCCGCCGCGCGCCTTCCGGTGCTGCCCGTACGCTGCTGCTGATTGCCGCGAAGAACCCACACGCGTTGCTCGATGTGGCCTGAACATTCACTCGCACCGCAGGACGACGGCGGGATCGATTCGGGACGCGCGTCGGGCGGGCAGCCAGGCGGCGAAGGCGCCGACGGCGCTGAGCGCGAGCACAGCGCCAACGAGCGTGGCCGGATCGCGCGGCTCCAGTCCATACAGTAAGGATGCGACGAAGCGCGACGCCCACAGGCTGACGCCAGCGCCAATCGCGACGCCGAGGCCCACGAGCATCGTCACGCGCGACAGCACCAGACGGACCACGCCGGCCGGCGCGGCCCCGAGCGCCATGCGAATGCCGATCTCGCGTCGACAGCGAAACACCGCGTACGCGGTCACGCCGTAGAGTCCCAATCCCGCGAGCAGCAAGGCGAGCGCGCCGAAGAATCCCGACAGAATCGCGACGAGGCGCTCCTGTGTCAATGACGCATCGACCTGTTCGGTCAGGGGACGAACCGTAAACGCCAGATCGCGATCGACGGTCGCCAGTGCCGCGGCAATGCCGTGGGCGAGGGTGGCCGGCGAACCGGACGCCGCGCGCACGCTGACGCTGCCACCGCCGAACGGCACCCGAAAGTCCCACTGTGCCGCCGGTAGAAACAACGTCGGCTGCGGAGATTCGCGAAGCGAGCTGTACACCGTGTCGGCCACGACGCCGACAATGACTTTCAAGGGCGGCACGTCGCGTCGCCCAGGCGCGGGCGCGGCGAGCGAGGCCCCCACCGGATTCCGGCCTGGATAGAACCGGCGCGCGAACGCCTCGTTGACCACGACAACAGGCTGCGTGCTGTCGGTGTCGGTGTCGACGATGTCGCGTCCGGCCCGCACGGCGATGCCGTAGACGGCGAACCAGCCCGGCGTGACGAAGTTCACGACGACGAGACGCTCCATCTGCGGCAGCGACGGCGCGCCGGGCACGTCGACGAATCGATTCGATCCGCTGCCGCTGACCGGCGTCATCAACGATCCGCCCGTGAAGGCGACACCCGGAACCGTCGCGACCGCGCGCGGCAACCGGAGGTAGAACGCCAGTCGATTGGCAGGCTCGATGTGCGCGCGCGTGACGTCGACGTTCAGCACCAGCACGCGGCCGGCGTCGAACCCAAGCGGGCGGCTCGCCAGTCGCCCGAACGTTCGCAGGAACAGTCCTGCGGCGACGACGAGCACGAGCGAGAGCGCCATTTGCACGACGACGAGCCCGCCCGAGAAACCGGCGCGTCGCTCGTTGACGGATCCGCGCCCATGCGCCTTGAGCGCATCGGGCGACACCGTTTGCGTTGCGCGAAACGCCGGACCGATGCTGAAGAGGACCACGGTCGTGACGGCCATCGCGCCGGTGAACGCCAGCACACGCCAATCGATCGACAAATCAAGCGCCACCCGGCTGACGAACGGCGGCGAGAGTTGCGCGACGATCGCCCGGCTGCCCCAGGCCGCGAACGCGAGGCCGGTGGCCGTGCCCGCCGCGGACAGCACGAGGCTCTCGACGAGGAACTGGCGGGCAATCCGCCACCGCGACGCGCCCAGGGCGCGCCGCACGCTCAGCTCGTGACGCCGCGCGGTCGCGCGCGCCAACAGAAGGTTCGCGATGTTCGCGCACGCAATCAGTAGCACGAGTCCGACGACCACGAGCAGGATCACCAGTGGACGCTGGTACTGGTGGCGCAAGCCGGACGTGCCCAGGGCGGCCGGCACGAGCGTGAGCGGATCCGTGAGAAAGGTGGCCAGCGATCTCGCCGGCCAGTCGAGCGGCATCGCGGCTTCGCGGATCCGGGGCTGCAGCCCGCGCAGCGTGCTCGTCGCGTGATCGATCGATTCGCCGGGTTTCAGCCGCACAATGACGGTCAGCCGCCACGAGAACTGATCCAAGAACGTCCCGCGTCCCCGCATCAGCGCGTCGGCCGTGATGGGCACGGCGACGTCGAAGGCGCGTCCGACCTCGACGCCGAAGAAATCAGGCGGAGTGACGCCGATAATCGTGAACGGCACGCGTTCGATCGTCACCGGCGTGCCGATGACGCTTACCGCGCCGCCGAAGTGACGCTGCCAAAAGGCGTAGCTGATGACGGCGACCGCGCCATCCGGTCCTCCGCCGCGCACATCGTCGGCGGCCGTGAACGTCCGGCCGAGGAGGGCGGGCACGCCAAGCGTGGCAAAGAAATCGCCGCTCGCGGAGAGGCCGTCGACGAATTGCATCTCACCGCCTCGCGCGAGGTCGAACCGGGTCGTCAGCGACGCACACAATCCGCCGAACGCGTCTGCCCGTTTTCGAATCTCCTCCCATGTCGGGTATGGATACGCCTGATTCGGTGAACCGCCGCCCGTGACCATCGCCAGGCGTTCAGGTTGAGCGACCGGGAGCGCGCGAAGCAACAGGCTGTTGACTAGCGAGAAGATCGCCGTGTTGGCGCCGATGCCGAGCGCGAGTGACAGGATCGCGATGAAGGAGACCAGTCGGTTCGCAAACAGCGTGCGCACGGCGAGCCGGAAGTCTTGTCCGAGTCCCTGCAGCGCTCGGGGGATCCAGACGTCGCGCGATCGATCCGCGGCGAGCGCAACACTCCCGAAGGCGCGCCGCGCCGCAAACGCGGCTTCACGCGGATTGACGCCGCGGTCTTCGATCTCGTGCTGCGTCATCGCGCGATGAAACTCCATCTCCTCGGCGAGATCCTCTTCGAATCGCCGCTGCCTGATGATGTGCCACGCGCGCCTGATGAGCTCTCGCATACCGCCTTCGGCCTTCAGATCCTCACATCCTCAGATCCTCAGATCCTCAGATCCTCACCTCCTCAGATCCTCACATCCTCAGATCCTCAGATCCTCACATCTCTTCAGGTCGCATTCAGCACCTTGTGGATCGCGAGAATCAGCCGGTCGAACTCCTCGCGCTCGGCGCCGAGCTGCTTCCGTCCGGCGGCCGTCAGCGTGTAGTAGCGCGCGCGACGGTTATTCTCCGACGCGCCCCATTCCGCCTTCACCCAGCCTTTGATCAGCAGGCGCTGGAGCGCGGGGTAGAGCGAGCTCTCGCCGATCTGGAGGACGTCCTCCGAGAGCGCCTTCAGCCGTGACGCGATGCCGTAGCCGTGCTCGGCGCCGGCGGCGAGGGTCTTGAGGATCAGGAGGTCGAGCGTCCCCGGGAGGAGTTCGATCGATTCCGGTCTTCCCATCGTTTATCGATGGGAGCATGCCAGAGTGCTGGCGACGTGTCAAACCATGTGGCACAATCGGCCCATCTCATAACGTTTGTCCGACGGCTTCCGTCTAAGCGGCAGAGGAAAAAGCGATGAATCTGACGGCAAAACTCGGGGTGATCGTCGCGAGCTTGCTGGTGGCCGGCACCTTGGCCTCAGCCTCCAGCATGGCGCAGGACACGGTCATCTATCACTGGCAGCCCGGGCACGACGACGCTTGGTACGCCCAGCGCGCGGCCAGGCGTGAGGCGCTGCGCGCCGGCGCGGAAGCCAGGCGCGAGGCGGCGCGGGCCCGGATCGAGGCGCGGCGTGAGGCGATGCGCGCGCGGACTGACGTGTGGCGCGCGCAGGCGCAGTCGCGAGCGGAAGCGCGCGAGTCGATTCGGCGCGCGGCCCGCGAGGCGAGGGAGACCGCGCGTGAAGCCGCCCGCGCGGCGCGCGAGGCGTGGCGCGATCGCTGGCGAGATTAGTGCCAGGTCCGGCTGAAGCCGGACGCTACGAGCCGCTGCCGGGTCCGAAAGGACCCGGCCTACTGCTTCTTCAATCCCGCCGCCCAGTTCAGGACGACCTGAATGCTGCGCGAACTCGTGTCGTCCACCGGCACGACCAGAAGGAACCGCTGCCCATCGCGCGTGACGGTCCAGCTGTTGCGCTCGAACTGCGGGTGCACCATACGTCGCTGGAACAACTTCACGGGCAGGCCAATTTCGAACGCGGCGCCGGCGCCCCGGACCGCGACGGCGTAGAACGTATCGCCCGGCCCTTGATAGAGGATCTCTTTGCCGTCGCTGCGCCACATCGGCGCGGCACCTCCGGCAGTCGAGATCTGCCACTTCCCCCCTGAGGGCGGAAACGCCTGCACGAAGACCTCGTTGCGTCCCGACTCGTTCGATTGATACGCGAACCACCGGCCGTCCGGCGAGAAGCGTCCATCGATCTCGCGGTTCGGCTGAGGAGTCCGCACCAGATCGGCGGGTGCCGTCCGTCCATCGGGGGCGATCGTCACGAGGTCGAAGTTGCCACCGGCGGTGCTCACCGTGGTGACGAGCAGCTGTTTTCCGTCGGGAGACCAGTCAGTGGGAAGGAGCGCGTCCTCGGCCGACTCACGAATCGTCGTCTCGTCGCCGCCGCCACTGGCCAGCTTCTGGAGAAGTTTACTGAACGCCCCGCCTTTGCCGATCGCGGAATACATCACGCGCGTGCCGTCCGGTGACCACACCGGAAACGATCGAAGCCCGTCGCCGAATGTCAGCCGCGAAGACACGCCGCGTTTCAGATCCACGACCCAGATGCTGTCGTCGTTCCCGGACGCCGGGCCGACGCCGGACGACATGCCGACCGCGGCTCGCGTATCGTCCGGCGACAGCGCCGGATTGCGATAGAGCGCCGGCTCGCCCACGGTCCCCGCGTCCTTGCCGGTCCGGTCGAACCACATGAGGCGGTTTCGCTGTTCCTGCACGTCGGTGGCGTACGCGAGATCGCCCGATTGAGAGGTCGAGAAATCCACCAGCCCGAGGCTCTGAATCTGAATGCGATCGGTCACCGGAAACGGCTCGCCGGTGAACGCCATCTTGTCCGGCGAAAACGGACGCGCCATCAACGTTCGCTGGCTCACGTAGAAGAGGTGCCCTGAGGAGTACTCGACGCGCGATTCAGAATCGACGAGCACGGTCACGTCCGTGCTGTCGAGCGAGGCGACTTTGATCGTGACGGGGCCCTTGGCGTTGTTGGCCAGAAACAGAAAGTGACGGCCGTCGGGCAGGAAGTAGGGCCACGCGGTGCCCACTTCCTGTCGCGCCGCGTCCGGTTTCACGGCGACGACGGGCACGCCGCCCGAATCCGGCACGCGCCGGACCGGATCCGCCGTCCGTCCATCGAACAGGATGACGCCACGGCCCCACGAGCCGTCCGCCCCTCCCGGGAATTCGCAGATGAGTTGCGTTGGACCGCCGGACGCCGCCACTTTCTTGAGCTGCCCGTTGGCGAAAAAGGCGAGGTAGCGGCTGTCGGGCGACCAGAACGGCCGCTGCACGTTTTCGGTCCCGTCGAGGTGAATCGCTTCGAACGCGTCCATCGGCCGGACCCAGATCGACCGTTTGCCCGACGAGTCGACGCCGACAAACGCCACCGCGCGTCCATCCGGCGAAATGCGCGGCCACTCCAGCTTGACGTCCTTCGGCGGGGCGATCGCGAATCGCGTCGGCAAACGCGGCGCCTCGCGCATCGTCAACAGTCGCGCGCCGGAGAGCACGGAGGCGACCGCGAAGATCGCGGCCCCCGTCCACGCCCAGCGCTCGCGTGACTTCCGTCGCGAGACGACGGGCGCCGGCGCGCCGACCTGCGATCCGCCTTCGGCGATCCACTTCAGTTCCGCCGCCAGATCCTGCGCTGTCTGCCAGCGTTCGTCGGCGTCCTTGTTCAGACAGGTTCTGATGACGCGGTCGAGCGCGGGCGGCGTCATCGGCTGAAGCGTCGCGATGGGCGGGGGCGCGCTCGACATGATCGAGCTGATGAGGCTCGCCTGGCTCTTGCCCTCGAAGGCTTTCCGTCCGGTCACCGTTTCGTAGAGCACCGCGCCGAAAGCGAAGATGTCGGTCCGCGCGTCCGCGTCGCGGCCCTCGAGCTGTTCCGGCGCCATGTACTGGAACGTGCCGAGCAACGTGCCTTCCTGCGTCAGCGATTTCTGCTGGGTCGGAAGGAACGACACGGACGAGCTGCTGGCCGGCGCATCCACACGCGCGAGGCCGAAGTCCAATAGCTTCGATCCCTGCTTGGTGAGCATCACGTTCGCGGGCTTCAGATCGCGATGCACGATCCCCTGGCGATGCGCCTTGCTCAGCGCATCGGCGATCTCGGTGCCGAGTCGGAGTACCTGATCGAGCGGCAGCGGACCTTTCGTCAACCGATCGGCCAACGACTCGCCCTCGATCAGTTCCATGACGAGGAATTGGATCGTGTCCCCGCTGGTGGCTGGTGGCTGGTGACTGGTGGCTGTCGACTGCGGGCTGGCGACTGACGACTGGCGACCGACGACTGCCTCGCCGATGTCGTAGAGCGTACAGATGTTCGGGTGGTTCAGCGCGGAAACGGCGCGCGCCTCGCGCTCGAATCGCTCCTTCCGTTCGGGATCGGCCGCGAGCGACGCCGGCAGCACCTTGATCGCGACCGTGCGATCGAGGCGCGTGTCGCGGGCTTTGTAGACCTCGCCCATGCCGCCCGCGCCGAGCGGCGAGACGATTTCGTACGGACCGAGGCGCAGGCCGGGTTGGAGAGGCATGACCCGACGGATTATACAGATCGCGAGGAGTTCAGAGTTCAGAGTTCAGATTCGGTGACGGCGGAGCCGATCGTGCAGACCGCGTCGACCAGCCGGTCGATGTCGTCGCGCGTGCTGCGGTAGTTGACGACGCAGGCGCGCAGGACGAAGCGGCCTTTGAGCTCGGTGCTCGTGATAAAGACGTCGCCGCCGAGCTGCAGACGATCGAGAATCGCGCGGTTTAAGGTGGCAAGCGCCGGCTCATCCCGGCAGCCCTGAAGGGCTGCGCTACCGCCACCGACGTAACGGAAACAAACGACGCTGAGGCCGGACGCGATCAGCTCGAGCGTCAGCGACGTGCGGATGCGCTCGGCGAGATAACGGGCCAGCGCGATGTTGTCCTCGATCGCCGATTTCAGTCCGTCGAGCCCGGCGTGCTTGATGGTCATCCAGACTTTGAGCGCGCGGAAGCCGCGCGTCTGCTGGAAGCCGTACTCGCTGAACCACGGCAGTCCATACACGCCGGTCGGACTACCCGCGGATCGAATGTACGGCGGCACGAGGCTGAACGCCGCGCGCATCGCCTCGGCGTCGCGCACGATGACGAATCCTGCCTCGACCGGCACGAACATCCATTTGTGCGGATCGAGCGCGACACTGTCCACGTGCGCGAACGCACGCAGCAGGCGCGACCCGTACTCGGCGGTCAGGACCGCGGGGCCGCCGTAAGCGGCGTCGACGTGCAGCCAGATGCCGTGTTGCCGGCAGACGAGCGCGATCGCCTCGACGTCGTCAATCGCGCCGGTGTTGGTCGTGCCGGCCGTCGCGACGACGGCGATCGGCGTGACGCCGCGCGCGCGATCGTCGGCGATCGCCGCGGCCAGCGCGTCGACGCGCATCCGGTAGTCATCGTCGGTCGGGATTGTGCGAATCGACTCGCTGCCGAATCCAAGCAGCTCGATCGCCTTGCGCGCGCACGTATGACCCTCGGTCGTCATGTAGAACGCAAACGGCGCCGGCGTCTCACGTAAGCCCTTGGCTCGCACGTTTACGCCGCTCTTCACGTGACGCGCGACGGCCAGCGCCGTCAGCGTCGCCATCGATCCGCCACTGACGAGCAGTCCCATCGACGTGTCCGGGAAGCCGAGCATGTCGCGGAACCACTGAATCACCTGACGCTCGACGTAAATCGCCGCGTGGTTGCCGCCCGCACAGCTCGGATTCATCGCCGCCGCGAGCGCGTCGGCGAACACGCCCATCACCGCGGGCGGCGAATTCACCCAGCCCCAGAAGCGCGGATGCCCGTTGCCGAACGGATAGGGCGCGATCGTTTCGCTGAATTCGCGCAGAACCTCGTCCGCGCTTGCGCCGTGCGCGGGCGCGGGTGAGGACTGAACGCGCTCGATGATGTCCGGCGGGACCGGCCGAAACGCCGGCTCGTCCGGCAGCGACGAGAGATGGTCGGCGACGAGGTCGACGACCTGATGACCGACACGACGGATGTCCTCGCGAGACCAAGACTTCATGCTTCCAAGTGTGAAGGCTGAAGGCTGAAGTCTCAAGGTGATACGATGAGGTTTTCCGCTGAGGAACTTTCATGTCGACTGTGAACAGCTTCAAGACAAGAACGTCGCTCTCCGTCGGTGGGCCTTCGACAGGCGCAGGGCAGGCGCGATCCTTCCAGATCTACAGTCTGCCGGCGCTGCAGAAGGCCGGCTTTCCGGAAATCGCGCGGCTGCCGTACTCGCTGAAGATTCTGCTCGAGAACCTGCTGCGCCAGGAGGACGGCCGCTTCGTCAAGGCCGCCGACATCGAGGCGCTCGCGACGTGGGACGTGAAGAGCACGGCCCAGCGCGAAATCTCGTTCATGCCCGCGCGCGTGCTGCTGCAGGACTTCACCGGCGTGCCCTGCGTCGTCGATCTCGCGGCGATGCGCGACGGCATCGTCCGCCTCGGCGGCGACCCGAACAAGGTCAACCCGCTGCAGCCGGTCGAGCTCGTCATCGATCACTCGGTGCAGGTGGACTACTTCGGCCAGGCGAACGCGTTCCAGCTGAACGCGGAGCTCGAGTTCGCGCGCAATAAAGAACGGTACGCGTTCCTCCGCTGGGGACAGAACGCCTTTCGCAACTTCCGCGTCGTCCCGCCGGACACAGGCATCGTTCATCAGGTCAATCTCGAGTACCTCGCGCGCGTCGTGATGACGTCGGAGTCGCCGGACGGCACGCTCGCGTATCCCGATACGCTCGTCGGCACCGACTCGCACACGACGATGGTCAATGGACTCGGCGTCGTCGGGTGGGGCGTCGGCGGCATCGAAGCGGAAGCGGCGATGCTCGGCCAGCCGTCGTCGATGCTCATTCCGCCCGTCCTCGGCGTGAAGCTGTCTGGCCGGCTGCCCGAAGGTACGACCGCGACCGACCTCGTGCTCACGATCACCGAGCGCCTGCGCAAGCACGGCGTCGTCGGCAAGTTCGTCGAGTTCTACGGTCCGGGTCTGGCGCATCTGACGCTCGCGGACCGCGCGACGCTCGGCAACATGTGCCCCGAGTACGGCGCGACGATCGCGATCTTTCCGATTGACGAGATGACGCTTGATTACTTGCGGCTGAGCTCGCGCGACGCGGATCGGATCGCGCTCGTCGAGGCGTACGCGAAGGCGCAGGGGCTCTTCGTCGAGAAGGGCGCGGCGGATCCAGTCTTCACCGAAACGATCGACGTGGACCTGAACGCGATCGAGCCGAGCCTCGCCGGGCCGAAGCGGCCACAGGATCGCGTGCCGCTCAAGAGCGCGAAGCAGGGCTTTGCCGCCGCGCTGCCGGGAATGATGGTGACGAAGAAACCCGACGCGTCCACGATGGCGAACAGTTCGCGCATGACGAACGAAGGCGGCGTGCCGCACGAGGGCGGCGTGGCGGTCCTGCCGGCCGTGGCGCACCAGATCGAGCACGGCTCGGTCGTGATCGCGGCGATCACGAGCTGCACCAACACGTCGAACCCGAGCGTCATGATCGGCGCAGGACTCGTCGCGAAGAAAGCCGTCGAGAAGGGCCTGACGCGCAAGCCGTGGGTGAAGACCAGCCTCGCGCCCGGATCGAAGGTCGTGACGGATTATCTGAAGCAGGCCGGCCTCGATCGGTATCTCGATCAGCTCGGCTTCAACCTCGTCGGCTACGGCTGCACGACGTGCATCGGCAACAGCGGTCCGCTCCCGGACGATGTCTCGGGGGAGGTCGACGCACGCGGGCTCGTTGTCGCCTCGGTGTTGAGCGGCAATCGCAACTTCGAAGGCCGCGTCCAGCAGCAGGTGCGCGCGAACTATCTTGCGTCACCGCCGCTCGTCGTCGCGTACGCGCTCGCGGGCACGATGACGATGGATCTGACGACCGAGCCGCTCGGCACGGGCAAGGACGGCCGGCCGGTCTACCTGCGCGACATCTGGCCGACCGAGCGCGAGATTCAGGAGACGATGCTGACGGCCGTGAGGGTCGATCAGTTCAAGACCCAGTACGCCGACGTGTTCAAAGGCGACGCGCACTGGCAGAAGCTCGACGTCCCGACGGGCGATCGCTTCGCGTGGGAGAAGGACTCGACCTACGTCCGCAATCCGCCGTTCCTCGAGAACGTGACGATAGAGCCGGCCGCGCTGCAGGATATTCGGGACGCCCGCGTGCTCGCCGTCCTCGGCGACAGCATCACGACGGATCACATCTCGCCGGCCGGATCGATCAAGAAGGACAGTCCGGCGGGGAAGTATCTGATCGCGCACGGCGTGGACGTGAAGGACTTCAATTCGTACGGCGCGCGCCGCGGCAATCACGAGGTGATGATGCGCGGCACGTTCGCCAACATCCGGCTGCGGAACCAGCTCGCGCCTGGGACGGAAGGCGGCTGGACGACCTATCAGCCCGGCGGCGAGGTGATGACGATCTACGACGCCGCGATGAAGTACAAGGGCGCAGGCGTCCCGTTGCTCGTGATCGCGGGCAAGGAGTACGGATCGGGATCATCGCGCGACTGGGCGGCGAAGGGGACGGCGCTCCTCGGCGCGAAGGCCGTGATCGCGGAAAGTTTCGAGCGCATTCACCGCAGCAACCTGGTCAACATGGGCGTCCTGCCGCTGCAGTTCCGGAATGGCGCCGACGCCGCATCGCTCGGCCTGACCGGCAGAGAACGGTACGAGTTGACCGGAATCGCGAAGGGCCTCGCGCCGCGCGGACTCGTGACGGTCACGGCGCACGGCGACGCCGGCAAGACAGTCGAGTTCCAGGCCGTCGCGCGGATCGATACGCCGGAAGAGCTCGTCGCGTTCAAGCACGGCGGGATTCTGCCTTACGTGTTGCGCCAGCTCGTCGGGCGATCGTAGGGGCCGACCTTGGTCGGCCCTGACAAGGCGGAGCAAGCTCCGCCCCTACGTCACATGACGGCTCCGCTCCTACGCGCAGCCGCGATCAAATCAAAAGCGCGGGAGCTGGGCTTTGATCTCTGCGGCATCGCGCCGGCCGCCGCGCATCCCGAGCTGAACTTCTTCCGCGAGTGGCTCGCGGGCGGGTACGGCGGCACGATGACGTACCTGCACCGTTCCGCGAGGAAGCGCGTGGACATCCAGAAGGTCGTCCCCGGCGCGCGGACGGTCATCGTCACCGCCACCGTCTACAACACCGAGCGACCGTATTCGACCGAGTGTGACGATCCCATGCGCGCGCAGATCGCGCGCTACGCGTGGGGCGACGACTACCACGACGTGATCGGCGGCCGCCTCGAGGCGCTGCTGGCGTGGATGCGCGAGACCTCACCCGAGCCGTTCGACGCGCGCGCCTACGTGGACACCGGCCCCGTGCAGGAGCGCGTCTTCGCGCAGCACGCGGGCGTCGGCTGGATTGGCAAAAACACCTGCGTCATCAGTCCGGCGCTCGGCTCGTGGATCTTCCTCGGCGAGATCATCTGCACCCTTCCGCTGGAGGTCGACGCGCCGTCAGTCGATCAGTGCGGCACGTGCACGCTGTGCCTCGACGCGTGTCCGACGCACGCGATCCTCGCGCCCGGCGTGCTCGACGCCACGCGCTGCATTTCCTATCTGACGATCGAGAAGCGCGGCCAGCTGACACCGGCCGAGCGCGAGGCGATTGGCTCTCACATCTACGGGTGCGATGTCTGCCAGGAAGTCTGCCCGTGGAACGCGGCCGCGCCGCGCTCCGAGGATCCGGCGTGGCAGCCGCGCAAGGCGTGGGACGGCGTGGATTTGCTGACGCTGTCACGGCGAAGCGACGACGAACTCGCCGCCGCGCTCGAAGGCAGCGCGATGCGCCGGGCCGAGGTGCGGGGGCTGCGCCGGAACGTCGCCGCCGCGCTAGAATCAGCGTGATGGCCCCGTCGCTCGCGCCCGTGTTCCTCCTTGCCATGCCGCAGATGACGGACCCGAATTTCCAGCGCGCCGTCGTCCTGCTCTGCCGCCACAACGACGAGGGCGCGTTCGGACTCATCGTGAACCGGCCGCTTCTGACGCAGGGGACGGTCACGGTCAATCTCGATCCACCGGTGTCCACGGATCGCGAACTACAGTTGTGGATCGGCGGCCCCGTGGAGCCGGAGCGCAGCTGGATTCTGGTGGGGCAGGAGCCGGACGCCTCTGAAGAACTGAGCGGGATGCGCATCGCCGATCATCTGTACTTGTCGGCGTCGCCCGACCTGCTGCTGCGCCTGCTGCAGCCATCGCCGCCGCAGATGGCACGGCTCATCGTCGGCTACGCGGGCTGGGGCCCTGGCCAGCTCGAAACCGAGCTCGAGCAGTCCGCGTGGCTGATGAGCGACGTCGATCGCGATCTGATCTTCAGTACGCCGGCGGACAAGCTCTGGGAGAAGGCAATTCGTCGCCTCGGGGCGGATCCTGCCGCGCTGCAGATGTCACGAGGCGTTCACTGAAGAGGCCACGAAAAATTCGTAGCGCGAGGCCCTCAGACGAGCATGGCCAGCATCGGCGAGGTCGCGTCCGGCGGCCGGGCGACGGCTCGCGTGGTCAACGCGTCCTCCAGCGATGGCGCTGTCGATCAGCACGTCGCCAGATCTAGTTCGAGCGACAGCCAATAATCAGTTGATAGGGGCAATGTGCGGCCTCGGGAAGCCGCCTGAAGCCGGCGACGCCAGGCCCTCGAACTCACTTTGATGGCAAGCCGCATGCCTCCTCAGCAACAAGCCGGTACGGTTGCAACAGTTCACGCAACTTCTTCGAGAGCGTTGGGAACGAGTACCCGCCGCGTTCTCTCCAAGATGCGGTGTCTCCGATTTCAGTTTCCGCAAGAACTCGCTTGAGCAATTCGTCGTGCGGGTAGATGTACCAGTCGCCGTCGTTCGGAAAGCAAATGTGGAGGTCCTTGCCGCGATATTTTTCGGCGAACGCGCACCGGCCTTTGAGCTGGACTTTTAGAAAAGTGAGTCCATCAGAGTGTTGCGCGATGAAGTCGGCGCCACTCCAGTCGCTGCTCAGACGGATCGTAGTAAATCCGTAGTCAGCGAGCACGGCCGAGACTTTTTGGAAATTGAAGCCCTCTTGCTGCCTGAGTTTAGGGCGTCGTATGAAATCCTCTTGAATCTCAATGGCATATGCATCCATCTATTGGATTGCCCTTTGACTCCAACTAGGCTGCGACTCAGCGAAACGAACACCGGCGCCACTTCCTGAAGGGTCTCGGCGAACGTATCGATGTTCCGTCTGGTAGCTGCAGAATCGAACACGTCTCCAAGCAAGCAGATGACCTCAGCGCCGCGAGTCCGGCACGCTTCGATCGCATTAGTGAAGGCAGCGGAGAAGTCCGCGCGCCTCTTGCGGGAGTAGTCTGTTGAGCCCAGGTGGGTGTCGCCGACTACCTCCGTGTTCTCTGTGTCCTCCGTGGTTCCCATTCCTTCTTCTTCTTTTCTTCTTCGTGTTTTCGTGTCTTCGTGGCCACCCGTCAGCCCTTCAGTCCCGTCCACCCACAGAGTGTAAACTAACCGCATGAACTCGAAATTACTTCCGGCGGCGCTGCTGATCGGATGCTGTGCGCCGCTTGTTGCGCTCCAGGAGACGCCGGTGACCGAAGCAGCGAAACTTCAACGCATGGCCGCGCGGTTCGCGCCGACCGACATCGGGGCCGACGTCTCGAAGCTGTCCGCGGCGGATCGGCAGGTCCTCGCGAAGCTCGTCGAGGCCTCGAAGATCATCGACGGCCTGTTCCTGCGGCAGGTGTGGGCCGGCAACGAAGCGATGCTGCTGGATCTGGCGCGCGACCAGTCGCCGGAAGGCCGCGCGCGGCTGCACTACTTCCTGATCAACAAAGGTCCGTGGTCGCGCCTCGATCATAACGAGCCGTTCGTTCCCGACGCGCCGCCCAAGCCCGCGGGCGCGAATTACTATCCGCCGGCGATGGCGAAGGCCGACCTCGAGAAGTGGATTCAGTCGCTGCCCGAGAACGCGCGCCCGCGCGTGACGAATTTCTTCACCGTTCTTCGCAACGCGACGAACGCCGCCAACGGTTTCAGCGTCGTGCCGTACAACATCGAGTATCAGGGCGAGCTCGCACGCGCATCGGCGCTGCTGCGCGAGGCGGCGGCGCTCGCGACCGAGCCGACGCTGAAGACGTTCCTCGAGAAGCGCGCCGACGCGTTCCTGACGAACGACTATTACGAAAGCGACGTCGCGTGGATGGAGTTAAAGGGCGCGATCGAGCCGACGATCGGTCCGTACGAGGTCTACGAGGACGAGCTCTTCAACTACAAGGCGGCGTTCGAGTCCTACGTGACGATTCAGGACGAGGCCGAGACCGCGAAACTCCAGAAGTTCGCAGCCGAGCTGCAGGACATCGAAGATCACCTGCCGATCGATCCGAAGTACCGCAATCCCAAACTCGGCGGCCTGGCGCCGATCGTCGTCGTCAACGAGATCTACGCCGCCGGCGACGGCAACCGCGGGGTGCAAACGGCCGCGTTCAATCTCCCCAACGACGAGCGCGTGATTCGCGAGAAGGGCGCGAAGCGCGTGATGCTGAAGAACATTCAGGACGCGAAGTTCGCCAAGACGCTCACGCCCATTTCGAAGATCGTCCTCGCCGCGGCCGATCAGAAAGATCTGTCTTTCGACGCCTTCTTCACGCACATCGTCGTGCACGAGCTGATGCACGGCCTCGGGCCGCACAGCATCACGGTCGGCGGCCGCCAGACGACCGTGCGGCAGGAACTGAAGGAGACGTACAGCTTCATCGAGGAAGCCAAGGCGGATATCTCGGGGCTCTTCGCGATCCAGCACATGATTGATAAGAGCGTGCTGCCGAAGACGCTCGAGCGTCCGCTCTATACGACGTACCTTGCCTCGGCGTTCCGGTCGATCCGGTTCGGCGTCAACGAGGCGCACGGCAAGGGCATCGCCGTCCAGCTGAATTACCTGATCGACGCTGGCGCGTTTACCGTGCAGCCGGACGGCACCTTCGCCGTCACCTTCGCGAAGGTCAAGGACGGCGTGGCAGGCTTGACGCGCGAGATCATGACGATTCAGGCCGAAGGCGACTACGCCAGGTCCAAAGCGCTCGGCGAGCGTCTCGGCGTCGTGCGTCCCGCGGTGCAGAAGGCGCTGGACGGTCTGAAGGCCGTGCCGGTGGACATCGAGCCGCGCTACACGACGGCGGCGCAACTGCCGGCGCCCGCGCGCCCGCGGCCGGCGGCCAAGCGCTGAACTAGGAGCCGTCAGGCCTGATTCCCCGGCGTCGTCCAAACGCGTACTATTAAAGGATGGCGCTCGACCCCGTCTGCGGCATGACCGTCGACCCCGCGCGGGCCGCAGGCCACGTCGATCACGAAGGCACGACATACCACTTCTGCTCGAAGGGCTGTGTCGCCAAGTTCAGCGCGGATCCGAAGAAGTACCTCTCTGGAAATCGTGAGCCGATGATGTCAGGCGGGTCCAAAGGACCCGCTCTACTGACCATCGGCGGTCTGAAGAAGCGCCCTCAGCCCTCAGCCCTTAGCCCTTCGTCTCCAGCCACCAGCCACCAGCCACCAGCCACCGAGTACGTCTGCCCGATGGACCCCGAGGTCCTCAGCGACCGCCCCGGCCCGTGTCCCAAGTGCGGCATGGCGCTCGAGCCGCGCGTCGCCGATCTCTCCGACGCACCGAATCCCGAGCTGGTGGACATGACACGCCGCTTCACCTTCGGCGTCCTGCTCGGCGCGCCCGTGTTCCTGCTGACGATGGGCGACATGGTCACTGGCGGAAAGTGGCTGGCGGCTGGTGGCTGGTGGCTGAACTGGATCAGTCTGGCACTCGCGACACCCGTCGTCTTCTGGTGCGGCTGGCCGTTCTTCGAGCGGATGTGGCGATCGTTTGTGAACGCGAGCCCGAACATGTTCACGCTGATCGGCATCGGCGTGGGGGCCGCATACGGGTTCAGCGCTGTGGCGACGATCGCGCCGGGACTGTTCCCTGCGGGGGCAGGAATGGCAGGAATGGCAGGAGGGGCGGGTGGGCCTGGAAACGTTGACACGTACTTCGATACCGTCATCGTCATTACCGTGCTCGTGTTGCTCGGCCAAGTCCTCGAGCTGCGCGCGCGGCATCGGACGGGCGCCGCGATTCGACAGCTGCTCGGCTTGGCGCCGAAGACGGCGCGCATCGTTCGAGACGGCCGTGAAGACGACGTGCCGCTCGATGCCGTGCAGGTGGGCGACATCTTGCGCGTGCGGCCCGGCGAGAAAGTTCCAGTGGACGGCGTGCTCGTCGACGGCGGCGCGGCTGTGGATGAATCCATGGTCACGGGCGAATCGATCCCTGTCGACAAGCGCGCGGGCGATCGCGTGATCGGCGCGACGATTGCGGGCGCCGGCACGTTCACCATGCGCGCCGAGCGCGTCGGTCGCGACACGCTGCTCGCGCAGATCGTCCGCATGGTGGGCGAAGCGCAGCGCACGCGTGCGCCGCTGCAGCGCCTCGCCGACCGCGTCGCCGCGTACTTCGTCCCCGCCGTCGTCGGCACGTCCGCGGTCACCTTCGCCGCGTGGTTCCTCTGGGGGCCGGAGCCGCATTTTGCGCACGCGCTCGTGAACGCCGTGGCTGTCCTCATCATCGCGTGCCCGTGCGCGCTCGGCCTCGCGACACCGATGGCGATCATGGTCGGGACAGGGCAAGGCGCGAAGGCCGGCGTGCTTATCCGGAACGCCGAAGCGCTCGAGCGCCTCGCCCGCGTGGATACGCTCGTCGTGGACAAGACCGGCACGCTGACCGAGGGACGTCCGCGCGTGACGGCGGTCGACGTCGCGGAGGCGTGGACCGAGCCGGACGTCTTGCGACTGGCGGCGGCCGTCGAGCGCGGAAGCGAGCATCCGCTCGCCGCGGCCATCGTCGGCGCGGCCGGGACGCGGCAGATTGCGATTCCAACGGTCGCTGACTTTGCCGCGATGCCGGGAAAAGGCGTGAGCGGCCGGGTGGAGCAGCACGACGTCGTCCTCGGCACGATCGAGTTGATGCAGGCGCGCGGCATTGGAATGAGTCCCGGCGCGTTGGCCGCACGCGCGGATGCGCGACGCCAGGACGGCCAGACGGTGCTCGTCGTCGCGATTGACGGTCGCGTCGCCGGACTGATCGCCGTCGCCGATCCGGTTCGGTCGTCGACCGCCGACGCGCTCCGGCTCTTGAAAGCCGACGGCCTGTCGATCGTCATGGTGACCGGCGACAACCGCGTCACCGCGGATGCCGTCGCCCGTCAGCTCGGGATCGACGAAGTCCGCGCGGGCGTGCTGCCGGCCGGCAAGCGCGAGATCGTCGCCGAGCTGCAGCGCGGCGGCCGCGTGGTCGCAATGGCCGGCGACGGCATCAACGACGCGCCGGCGCTCGCAGAAGCGACGGTCGGCATCGCGATGGGAACGGGCACCGACGTGGCGATGGAAAGCGCGGGCTTGACGCTGGTCAAGGGCGACTTGCGCGCGATCGTGCGCGCACGCCGGTTATCGCGCGCGACGGTCGGCAATATCCGGCAGAATCTCTTCCTCGCGTTCGTCTACAACACACTCGGCGTGCCGATCGCGGCCGGCGTGCTGTTTCCGTTCTTTGGACTGCTGATCAGCCCGATATGGGCGAGCGCCGCCATGACGCTCAGCTCACTCTCGGTCATCGGCAACGCGCTTCGGCTGCGCCGCGTGTCGCTTTAGAGGCCGTCCAACGCGCGGCTCCACGAGTCCACAACCATTCACCCGGCGTCCTGCTGAGCTGAGCCCCACGTCGTGGCGAGACAATCGTGTACAAGAAAAACTGCAGGCGAATCGCGTCGTATACTCTTTACCAATTCTTCGAATTCAATTTCCCGATCATCTTTCTTATGCGTTCATTGTTTGTGACTTGTGCGCGTCAATCAGCCGCCGCAGCGGCGATGCTGGCGCTTCTCGCGGTCGCCACCGCCGGATGCACCCGCACCGAAAAAGCCCAGGCGCGCGGCCGCGAGGATGCCGCGAAGCCGGTGAAGGTGGAGACGATTCGCCAGGAAGCGATCCGTCGCGCTGTCGAGGTCGTGGGGACGCTTGCCGCCGTCGACGAGGTGACGATCTCATCGGAGGCCGAGGGCCGCGTCAGCAAGCTGCACGCCGACCTGGGCGATCGGGTGACGGCCGGCCAGGCGCTGCTGGAACTCGACAACGAGAAGCCGCGGTACACCTTCGATCAGCAAAAGGCCGCGCTGGACAGCACGCTGGCGAGGTTCGGCGCGACCGACACGGCGCACCTGCCCTCGATTGAAAAAACGCCGGATGTGATGAAGGCGCAGGCCGAGCTCGGGCAGGCG
>JACPZW010000053.1 GCA_016195265.1 Acidobacteriota bacterium
GACATTCACGGTCTCTCGCGCCAGGCCGGCCATGTTGGCCAGGTCGGCCTGCGTCAGACGATGAGGAATCAGCAGGCCGTCGGCATCCGCCACCGAGTGCTCGGCGGCCAGATTCAACAGCGTCCGGGCCACGCGGCTGTGGGCGTCCTTTTGCAGCAGCTCCTCGACGCGCATCCGGAAGCGGCGAGTATCGCGTGCCATCAATCGGAAGAACGCGAATCCCAGCGCAGGCGATTGGCCAAGCAGGTCGAGCACGATGCCCCGGCCGACGGACCAGACCCTGGCGTCCTCGTGCGCTTCTGTCGCGTGATCGCGCGGGCCGTCGTCGATGATGGCCAACTCGCCGAACACATCGCCCGGATACAGAAAGGCCAGGAGAACGTCCGGGCCTGGCGGCAGCGGGGCGGTTACCTTCACGATCCCAGCTTCCAGCAAGAGCACGCGATCGCTCGCGTCTCCCGCGCTGTAGATGCGTTGACGGCGCGGAACGATGACTACCCGCGCCACTCGTCGGAGCGGGAGGAGCTGCGGCTCGGCGATCGCGTCGAACAACCGGAACCGGCGTGGATCAATTCGAGCTTGACGCACGGTGTCGCGTCCTCTTCAGCGAAGATCAAGTTCACTCGTCGTTAGCACGGGGTTTCAGCCCCGTCTCGGGCCCAGCGGCGAAGTGTCCGGGTCACCGCCGCAATGACTTCTTCAGTCCGAGTCATGTGTCAGCACCTTTTTCGAGTCTCGAGCCCGTTCATTACTGTTCATCACGTCAGCCTCTTCACGCGTCCGCGTCACGGCACGACGACCGTCGTCTCGGCCCGCCTGCGGTAGAAACCGAGCAGGTCGCCTTCACGTTCAACCTCGATGACGTCACCGGCCGCAATCCGGTGCGCGGCGATGAGTCGCGAGAGCGGATCCACGAGCTCGGCTTCGACGGCGCGGCGGAGCGGACGGGCGCCCAGCGTGACGTCGGCTCCCCGGTCGATGATGAGGTCGCGCGCGTCCGGGGAGATCCGAATCAGGAGCGGCACGCCTGCCTGCTCGAGCGCGCGGGCGTGGAGCTCGGAGAGGAACTTCTGAAGTACTTCCTCCATGTGCCGACGGTCCAGCGGGCGATAGACGAGGATCTCGTCGAACCGGTTGAGGAACTCGAGTGGAAAAAGCGCGCGGGCGGCGTTGAGCGCGGTATGGCGCAGGTCGACCGGCCGCGGCTGGTTGACCTGGAACCCGAGGGGGCGCCGATCGAGCGACGCCGACATCTCACGACTGCCGACGTTGGACGTCATCACGACGATCGATTGGGTAAAGTCGGTCGTCGTGTTGTCGCCGAGGGTCAGGCGCCCGTCTTCGAGAATGCCGAGCATGGCGTTCCACAACACGGGATGGGCTTTTTCGATCTCGTCGAACAGGATCACCGAGAGCGGACGCGTGTCTTGCGGCAGCGGCGCGCCGGGCTGACCGGCACCCTGGCCCACCATGCCCGTACGGGCGCGAACCGCGCGCACGTGCGGCTCGTCGACGCGCCGCTGGCTGAGCAGCGGCTCGAGCTGGTGCCCGACGTACCCGGGGGGCGCGCCGAGCAGCTTCGACAGCTCGTGGCCCTGCGCGTACTCTTCGCAATTGATCTGGGTCAGCGCGCGGCGAGAGCCGAAGATCGCCAGCGCGAGCGCGCGCGCCGTCTCGCTTTTCCCCACACCGGTCGGCCCGAGGAGGAGGAGCGTCAGCGCGGGACGGCCTGGATCGCGGAGGCCCGAGAGCACGCGGGAGAACGAACAGGTGAGTGTGTCGATCGCCGCGTCCTGCCCGACGATCTGCCGGCGAAGCGTCTCATCGAGCGCGCGGGTCTGATTCGTGACGCACCCCACGTGCAGCCGTTCGCGCGACGGTTGGCGTGCCGCAATGTCGTGATTTCCTTTCATCGTCACCGCGGGCCTCCCTTCGAGACTGGCACCAGGCGTTCGAGCTTCACCATCACCGGGTGTGTCGTCTGCGCCGGCGCCAGTGTTACGTGAAGGTGCGTGCGGGTGTGACCGGCGTCACTCGCTGAACGAAGCCGGGCGCTCGCCATGCCCGGCGGCCGGAGTGGCGACTCCCCCGGTCAAGCGCCGGGATCGTCGTCACGTCCTGCCGACGAGACCTGCGTAACGCAGATACCCACAACGAGACATTGGGGCATGGCAACACCTTTGACGCGGCCGCTGGTCCCATGCCGCCTGTCAGAGCGACTGCGGAGGGCCACCGCATGAAAGCCAGACTGACGTTTCTCACGGGACCTCGTCGAGGGCGCCGCGTCATCATCAGGAGCGACGCTTACACCATCGATGGTGAACGATCGATTCCTGAAGGGCCGCTCGCACGGATCGACAAACGTGCGGGGACCTATTGGTTGACCAGTGCGCTTGCGGAGGGCCGCGTGCGCGTCAACGGTACCTCGACGCAGGAATCGGCCCTTCAGGACGGTGATCTCCTCCGGCTCGCCGGTCAGAAGATTCGGTTCACCGTCGTGCCCGATCGCCACGAGGAGTGCAAACCGATGCGGCACATCCTTCGCCGCAGTTGGCAGGCCGCGGGCAGTCTCGAAACGGGGCGGGTCCGTCGCGCGCTGTTTCTCGTTCGTGACTTGTGCCATTGCACGTGGCACGATGCGCGCCCCATCGCCAGACTCGGCTCTGCCAGCACGCTCGCGCTGATGGCGGCCGCGGTCGTCGTGGCCAGCGTCAGCCTGTTTCAGGCTCGCACGGCCTCGAAGCGCGTCCTCGCGGTCAGCGCGCGGCTGGCCGCAAACGTCGTCTCGCGCGAGCGGCTTCAACAGGAGGTCGTCGGTCTCCGTCAGCGCGAAGGCGAGAAGGCCGAAACACGAGCGCGGCTCGGCCAAGTCGCTGAGAACCTGCGCGCCACCGAACATCGCCTGACCGATATCGAGCGGCAAACGTCCAGCCTGTTGACGGTGATCGAAGCCACACGTCAATCGGTGGCGTTTGTCGTCGTCGGCTACGCGATGTACGAGGCGGACAATGGCAAGCCGCTCCGGTACGTGTCGGTCGACTCGACGGGGGCGCCTCAACGGAACGGCAGCGGAACGTTTGACACGTCGGTCGACGGCGCCGGACCCGCCGTGGTGTCGTACGTCACCGGAAGCGGGTTTCTCGTCGGGCACAACCGGCTCATCACGAATCATCATGTGGCGCAACCCTGGTGGCACGACGAGTCGGCCGACGCTGCGATTCGGGGCGGGTTCGAGCCAAAGTACACGGCCGTTCGTGCGTACTTCCCGGGCGCCGATCGGCCCGTCGATCTCCGCGTGATCGCGGTGTCCGCGAACGCCGACGTCGCCGTGCTCGAAGGCCCGATCCCCTCTGGACGCCGGCCCTTGAAACTCGCCGCCGCGTCACGCCCGGTAAGCCCAGGCGATCCCATCGTCGTCGTTGGCTATCCGACCGGCCTCAACGCCCTGCTGGCGAAGCTGGGTGAGCAAGGCGTACAGGAGCTGGCGGCAAGGGTCGACGGCAGCACCGATCCGGCCGAATTGGCCGACGCGCTGGCGCGAAAGCGCCTGATCAGTCCGCTCGTCACGATGGGACACGTCGGCGATGTCGTGGAAAACAACATCGTGTACGACGCCGCGACGGCACACGGGAGCAGCGGCGGGCCGGTGCTGAACGCGCTGGGAGAGGTGGTCGCGCTGAACTACGCGGCGCTGGACGGCTTTGCCGGCGGTGCGTTCGGGATACCGGTCCGGTTCGTCCGGCAGGCGTTGACGTCGGACCACCATCGCTCCCGATAACCAGGTCTTCGATCAGTCCCACGACGCTCCGCCTGGACCGATGGCGTTCGCGTTCACGGCAACGCTGGATCCACGGCCGTGGCTGACAGTTCACGAGCCTCCAAGGCTGTTTCGGCCGTCGCACTGGTTGTGAACAGCTTGAGCAGCACGACGTCGCGCGGAAAGAAGAGGTCCAGCGTCCAATCGCCCGCCACGCGCACCTTGCGCTCGAGGCCGGGCAGCTTGAACAGATAGATCGTGCGCCACAGCCACCAGGCGAAGAAGCCCGAGAACTTGAAGCCCCGAATCTCCGCGACCGCGGATCGCCGGCCCAGCGACGCCAGCACACCGATCGGCGTGAAGGCGAACGCCTTCTTCCGCCCGCCGCGCAGCTCGGCGTGAATGTTCCGGGCGACGATCTTCCCCTGCCTCACGGCATGTTGCGCGGTCGGCGGATGCGGCCGGCCGCTCTGCGCGTTGGGAATCTCGGCACAATCGCCGAGTGCCCAGATGCCCGGATGGTCCGGGACCTCGAGAAACTCGTTGACGATGACCTGCCCGCGCTTGTTGCGCAGGCAAGGCAGCGCCGCCAGCAACGGGCTCGGCGACGTGCCGGCGCTCCAGACCAGCGTGCGGGCGCGAATCTTCTCGTTCGTCGTCAGCTCCACCCATCCGGCTCCCGCGGATTTGACGCCGGTCTGCAGGCGCACCTCGACGCCCTTGCGCCGGAGTCGCCGCAGCGCGTAGTCGGCGAGGTCTTCGCTGATTTCCGGCATGATGCGCGTGCCGTGGTGCACGAGGACGACTTGGACTTCGTCGGGACGGATGTTGGGGTAATACGCGCGCGCCGTGTAGGCAAAGTCCCTGAGTTCGGCGACCGTCTCGGTGCCGGCGAACCCTCCGCCGGCCACAACGAAGGTCAGCAGAACCTTCCGCATGTTGGGATCGCTCTCCATGTTGGCGTGCTCGAAGCGATCGATGATGCGATTGCGCAACACCATGGCGTCGCTCAAGCTTTTCATCGCAATGGCGTGCTGCGCCACTCCCGGCAGACCGTGGAAGTTGGTCGTAGATCCCAGGGCGAGCACCAGGTGGTCGAACCGCAGATCGTGCTGTCCGCAGGCCAGGCAATGCCGAGTGAAGACCCGGTGGCTATTCAGATCGATGCGCTCCACTTCGCTGTTGTGGAACTGGGCTTTGCGGAAGAAGGCCCTGATCGGGCTGATGATGTGTTTCGCCTCAAGGGAACCCGAGGCCACTTCGGGCAGCATCGGCGTGAACAAAAGAAAGTTCTCTTCGCTGATCAGGACGATTTCGACCGCGTCGTCACGGAGGAAAAGCTTTTCGAGCGTGCGAGCCGCGTAGACTCCGCCGAAGCCTCCTCCCAAGACGACAATCCTTCGGGTTTCTGCATGGTGCGTGCGACCGGTCACCCGGCGAGTTATGACATGTTCGCGCGCGTTCCGCGCGGTGAACCTTGGAATGTGTGAGCCGTCACACTGCGGGCGCCCGTTCTCCGCTCAAGAACAGATCTGAGCCTGATCTAAGCCCGACTGTGATCGGCGTCACACCTCCGGCGCCTCTCATCGTTCACAATGTCCATCGATGACCGTCGCGCAGGCGCAAACGACAAACGGGATCGCATCCACCGACGAGCGGGCGCTCGTGAACCGGTTGCTGGCGGGCGACGAGGCGGCGTTCACCTATGTCGTGGAGCGCTACCACGGTCCGCTCATCCGATTCGCGCTGCTGTTCGTCGCCACTCGCGCCGTCGCGGAGGAAGTCGTGCAGGATACCTGGGTGGCGGTGCTGCACGGCCTGCCGGCGTTCGAGGGGCGATCCGCGCTCAAGAGCTGGATTTTCGGTATCCTCGCGAACCGCGCCAAAACTCGCGCAGTTCGCGAGAAGCGGACGATCGCGTTTTCAGAGCTCTCGGCACCGGGGGACGAGGACGAGCCTGCCGTCGATCCGGATCGGTTCACCTCGGCCGGCGGCTGGTCGGCGCCTCCGGGCCGGTGGGAACAGGACACGCCGGAAAAGCTCCTGCTTCACCGGGAATCGCTCGCCGTCATCGAGAAGGCGATGGCGGCCCTGCCGGCGAGCCAACGGGCGGTGGTCACCCTCCGCGACGTCGAAGGGCTCGACGCGGCCGAGGTGTGTAACGTTCTCGATGTCTCGGAGACGAATCAGCGGGTGCTTTTGCACCGGGGGCGTTCGAAGGTGCGTGCAGCCCTCGAACGCTACATGGCAGAAAGCTGATCGTATGTTGACCTGCAAAGAGCTGGCGGCGCTCGTCACCGACTATCTCGAAGGGCGCCAGTCCTTTCTGGAACGGATGCGCTTCGAGCTGCACCTGGGCATGTGCCGGCACTGTCGGGCCTACCTGCAGCAGATGCGGACCACCATCGACACGCTCGGCAACCTGCCCGAGGAATCGATTCCACCCGAGATGAGCAAGCAGCTTCTCGACCGTTTCCGTGACTGGAAACGGTAGCGGCCGGCGTCCCCGTGCACCTCACGCCGGCGATTGCGATGTTCGCCTTGATCGGTATCTTCCGCCTGTTCGGCCATTTCACCGATCCGCGAGCCGGCGATCGGGACATCCATCGGATCATCGGCGAACCCGCCCGCTTCAACTCCCTCGCCGGAGACGAGTCGCGCAGAGTCGTCACCTGGAACATCGAGTACGGAGCACGCTTCGATCGCGTGGTCGACGAAATCCGTCGACTCGATGCCGACCTCTACCTCCTGCAGGAAGTCGACGTCTTCTGCCGCCGCAGCGGCAACCGCAACGTCGCGAAAGATCTCGCCGACGCAATCGGGGCCAACTGGGTGTTCGCCGGCGAATTCCAGGAAATCGGCGAGTCGACAGGTCGCGTGCCGGCCCTGACGGGCCAGGCGATCCTGAGCAAGCATCCGATCACGGAAGCCGAAGCCGTTCCGTTCGCGGCCCAGGCGTGGGCGCGCTGGCACCTCAATCCGGTCCAGCCGCGCCGCGGCGGCCGCCTCGTCCTCCAGGCTCGGACGGGCGGGCTCCGCGTCTACAACGCGCACCTCGAGAGCGGCTCGAATAACGCCGTGCGGCGCAGGCAATTGGACGACCTCCTCGCCGTTGACGTCCGCGATCGTCCGGCCGCCTCGCTGCTGGCGGGCGATTTCAACAACGGGCCCATCGCGCGCTCGCCGCTCTTCGCGGCGATCACGAGCGCGAGCTTTGTCAACGCGTTAGATGCGAATGCCAGCAACCAGACGACGTGCGTGCACCGCCAGTATCCCATCGACTGGATCTTCGTCAGGCATCTGCAGGCCGCGGCCGGCCGGGTCATCCGCGTCGACGGCCCCTCCGACCACTACCCCGTCACCGCGACGCTTCGTCTGGAGAAGTAGCTCGGGGCGGGCGGTCCGCGGCGTAGGGCCACCGGACCTTCGTCTCATTCCAGCGCCTTGAGCTGATGATCGAGGATGCTCGCGCCGAACCCGCACGCCGCGAGCGCCTCGACGAGCTCCAGCGGGTCCACGGTTCCGTTGGCGAACACCCAGACGCGAGCCGTCTCGCGATCGGCGGCCGCCATCTCGACGCCGGCGACTCTGGTCAATGCCCAGTCCAATGCGTCCGGGTGGTCGCGCTGACGAAGGTGTCCGACTGCCAGCGTGATGAGCTGAATGCGCGCCGGTCGGGGGGAAGCGACGCTCAGCGAGCCAGTGTGTTTCATTCGGAACTCATGCCGCGCGTAGCAGCGCCCCAAGCTCACTCGCGCGAGCCCGCGCGTCGGCTTCTCCCAAATCGAGCAGGCGCCTGAGATAGTCGGGCTGAAACATGACCAGGCTCAACATGCTGCTCGAGCGCGTCTCGTGAGTACCCAGGCCCCGCGTGAGAAAGCGGAAGGTCGGAGGAAGCCGCGGTTCGTACTCGCGGGCGATGCGTCCCAAGTCTTGAGACGGTCGGAAGACCAGGAGGCCGACATGTCGCCATGACGCCCGCTTGCCGTCGGGCAGCGCGCCAACGAGGAGGTTGATGCGCTCCAGACGCTGCGCGTCGGCGTCCAACTGGTCGAGGAAAATCGCATCCAGAAGCGCTCCGGCCACGTGCGCCGGCGGCGGATAGCCATCGATCAGCGCCGGCTCCGTCTCGCGGCGGGCCGCGCGAGTCGAAATCGCGAGGATCCGATCTGCGCCCAGATGGACCGCCGGTGACAGCGGGGCAGTCAGTCCGACGCCACCGTCTCCATACCACGCGCCGTCGACGTGGACCGCGGGGAAGACCAGCGGCAGCGCCGCAGACGCCATGACGTGCTCGACGGTGAGCGGGCCGTTGATGCCCCGGCGATCGGGGCGTTCCCACAACTCGATCTCGCAACCTCGGACCCACGTGACAGACTGGCCCGTCGTGTAGCTGGACGCGGTCAGCGCAACGGCCTTCAGGGCCCCGTCGCGGATACTGCGGTCGACGCCGGTCAGAAAGCCGTTCTCGGCGTCGAGCGCTCGGGCCAGGAGCGTCCGAAGAGGTTGTGTATCGACCAGGCTGCGCGCACCGGGTGCGCGCCAGCTCCCGCCTGACAGCAGGCGTGTGCTCCAACGGGCGACGTTTCGAGCTAGGCATAGGAGGTCCGCGCGGAATACGTCCTCGACACCGAGGCTGGCCCAGAGGTTCGCGAGCGCATCGACCCTCTCGCGAAAGCTGCCTGGATGAGCCGCCAGATAGGCGGCGTTGATCGCCCCCGCGCTCACCCCGGTGAGCACGTCAGGCGAGAAGTCGGGAAACTGTGTGGCGAGGAAACGGAGGAAGCCCACCTGGTAGGCAGCCCGGGCTCCACCGCCGCTCAGCGCCAGCGCCAAGTGCGCGCGCTTCGTTCGCGCGAGTATCCCGCAGTCCGGGCTGTCGGCACGGGACGGGTGCTCTGGCGCAACACGTGCGCCAGACTGACTCGTGAGCGTGAGTTGAGCACACACCGCAGCGACCCCCTTGCTTCAGAAGTCGTAGCCAATCCACACGTCGAACCGGGTTTTGCGGAAGGCGCTGCTTCCACCTTGGCCGGCAAACAGGACGTCTTCCCATTGGCGGTTGAAGAGCGTGCGCCAGGACCAGTCGAAGTGAATCGGGAAGCCGAGCGCGAAGGTCTCGAGCCCGAGGCCGTAGGAGGCGCGGCCGTCCACCAGCCGGAAGCCGGATCGTCGAACCAGGCGCCGCCCATGTTGAAGAAGAACACGCCGCGGATGCCGCCGAGGATCCCTATCGGCGTCGCCATCGCGTCGATGAGCGGAAAGCGCAGCTCGGCGTTCCCGAAGAAGGCGTTCTGACCGAGGAACTCGAGGTATTGATAGCCACGCAGCTCCGAATTGCCACCGAAGAACAAGAAGTCCGGAGAATCGCCCCAACTCCGGAAGCCACGGGCGCGCAGCGCGAGCACGCCGGTCGCGCCCAGCCGCTGGTAGTACCGCAGGTCGGCATCGACGGTCTGGCGCGAGAGGCTGCCGCCAATGGCGGGCGCTCCCTCGTAGGCCAGGCGCATCGTGTTGCCAGCCAGCGGGCCGAAGTCGCGGAAGACCGTGGTCTCCTGGACGAAGGCGGCACTGAGCGGAACGAAGGTGCCGTTGCGGAGCAGCGTCCGGCCGAACTGTTGCTGCTGGAACCCGGTGGAGAAGTCGTCGAGTGCGGGGTCCCGAAACTGCTCCGAGTAGTGCGCCAGCCCGGCCGAGAGCTCCACGCGGCGATACCGGTCGAGCGGGTAAATGCCGAAGACGCTGCCACCCCGCACGGTGCGCGTGGCCGTGGCCAGATCGCGATCGATGAATGAGCTGAACGCCGGATCGAAGAAGGTGCCGCTCGTCTGCCCGAAGAAGAACTGGGTCTGCGAATAGCCCTGCACAGCCCACTGGAGCCGCCGGGACACATTCACATACGATGCGGCCAGCGTTCGGTACTGCGAGACCGAGGCGATCGCCAGGTCGATCCGGTGATCGCCGGTCACGTCGGCAAACGAGATCGTGGTGCCGCCGAATACGTCACCGCCGCTCGTCACGCCGACGTTGACGGGCGGGCGCCCTTCGAGGAACAGCTTGCCGAAGGTCCCTTTCCTCTGCGTGTTCCCCGCGAGGAGCGTGTGGGTCAGTGGCGCCTGAAAGTCGATGATGGGTCCCGGCGCACCGAAGTCGGCGCTGGCCGCCGTGTGGAGCGGCTCCTTGCGATCGAGCGAGTGGATGCCGTACTCGCCCTTGTAGTAGCTGATGAAGGCGATGCGGTGGGACTGGCCTTCGTTCAGCACGATCGTCGACCAGTCGCCGCCGAGCGCATCGGTGTACTGCCGCAGCTCGCCCGTTTTCAGGTCGAGCGTCCAGATGTTGTAGATCTTGCCGTTCCTGACGATCTCGGGCTCGAGCGGCACGGAGGGGTCGGTTGCGGTCGACGAGAACACGATCGTGTGGTCATCGATGAACTGCGCGGCGGTCTCGTCTTGTGTGCCGAAGGTCAGCTGCGTTTTCTTCCTGGTGTCGAAGTCGAACCGGAAGAGCTTCTGGTTGCCGCTCACCCGCGCGTTGTAGATCAGGGACTTGCCGTCTGGCGAGTAGCTCGGCCCGGCATCGGCGAACGCGTCCTCGGTGAGGTTCACGACAGCCTTCGTATCAAGGTCGATCGTGTAGATGTCGCCGACGGCGCCGCGCAGCGCCGCGAACGCGACGGTCCGTCCGTCCGGGGAGAACGACGGCGACTCGGGCTCGTCGACGGACTTCATCGGGATCTTCGCTTCGATCTTCCGCGTCAGCACGTTCTGGAGGATGAGCGCGCGCTCCTTCTCCGTGCGCACGAAATACGCGAGCCGGTCGCCCTTCGGCGACCACGCCATCCACGGCATCTCGAAGCGCTGGCCCATCTGGACGATGTGGTCGAAGCCCATGTCCTTGTCGAAGCCGCGCGTCAGGTTGCGCACGATCGAGCCGTCCTTGGATGAGAGCAGCACGATGTCGAGCTCGCGGTCGTTGCGGTTGACGGTGACCGCGGCGATGAGGTCGCCCGAGGGCGAGGGCGCGATCGACAGCGCCTCGGCGAAACCCGTGCGCTCCTTGCTCGGCGCCAGGTCCCGCCCGTAGTCGGCCGGGCGCTCCTTGTCGCGGAACGGCTTGAAGCGGTCCTTCAAGTACCGTTCGAAGGCCTGGTCGAACTCGTCTCTGCTCATCTTCAACGCTTCTTCGTACGCGTCCTCGCCGCCGCCGATCACGCTCTTGCGCAGCGCGAAGAGGAACTGGCGAATGCCTTCCTTGCCGAATTTGGTCTCGATGAACTCGAACACCGCGTGGCCGAGGTTGTAGATGAGCCGGGGATTGGTGCCGGCGTAGCCTTCGAGCTCGCTCATCTTCGGTACGATGTCGGCCACCGCCGCGTCGCGGACCGACATGAGGTCGATCGGGTTCCACTGCCCCCGCTCGTAGTCCGACAACCCCTCGTTGACCCAGAGCGGCGCGCTGCGGCGCATGAGTCCCTGCGGGATGATGTCGAACTCGAATTGGTGCGTGAGCTCGTGCACGATGAGGCCGTACAGCAGATCCGGCGGATCGTCGATCGGCATGACCATCCGCTGGCGGAACGGCTCGGCGAACGCGCCGACGCCCTCAGACGACGCCTCGGGCCCTGCGATGTTCTGCTGCTCGAACTCGCTGTGCGTCTTGAACAGCACCAGGGGAATCTTGAACGACAAGTCGTGCTTGAGATCGGCGCTGACCTGCTGGTAGGCGCTCTCCGCGTAGCCCGCCACCCGCGCCAGATGCGTTTCGATCTCGGGGTAGTAGTAGATCTCGAAGTGATCCGTCGCGTAGATGTGCCAGTCGAACGTGTCGTAGTGAATCTGGTTCTTGCCGAAATACGGGACGAACGGCGTCTGCGCGGCCGCGCGGTCCGCGACCGCGCCGATCAGCAAGGCGGCAGCGGCAGTGATCACAATGCGGGAGGAGCGGTGAACGAGATTCTCAGGACACATGAATCCACCTCATGCTCAGAACCCGACGACCAGGCCCACCCGGAAGATCCGCGGGCTGAGGTTCTGCGCCAGCGTGTTGAAGGTCGGCGACAGGACGTTGTTGTTGCGGACCAGCGCCGTGTCGCGGTTGAACGCATTGAACAGGTCGCCGAAATCGCGCGGTTCGGCCGCGACCTCGATGGCGCGATTGTCGGGACCCGCCAAGACGGTGGTGCGCACAATCAGATCCGCTGGCGCGAACGACAAGGGCGGCAAGACCTGCATCGTCAGCCCTCGTCGCCACCGAGCCGGCACGCGGATGCCAGCGGCAGCCCACAGACGCCGTGCGCACGTTTGTCATTTCCAACGCTCCGATGTGCCGCACCCGAACCTCATTGGATTAAGACTTGCGAACAACGAGTCGGATGGCGCCCTGGCCAAGTTCCTGACGGGAAAGCGCCGGAACGGTGAGCGCTCTCACAGTCGGTCGCCGATGCAAACATCGATGAACGATCGACAGCCTGAATGCCAGCCCCCGTCGATCGCCGAAGAGAACTGTTGATTGAGTGAGGTGTTCCATAGGTGTTGCAGTTTTGACCCAACCGCTCGTCGCAGACTCGCGCCGCTGGTGACCTCTCAATGCCGTTCGGTCTCGGGAATCGCTCGATCGTTACAGGGCGCACGCGCCCGCGCCGCCGGCGCGCACGTCAGGGGGGCGTAACACACGGGACCGGATGAAGACATTGCGGCATGGAAATACGAACCGCGCTCCGAACCGCCGCCTTCCTGAGCGCCGCCATCGCGGCGGCACCCGGGACCGGCCTCGCCGCTGGAAACGAAGTCAAGAAAGAGACTCCGACGATGCCCGTGGTGGCCGAGCACAAGTACCGGATGCTCGCGAAGGTCCGGCCGCTACTCTTCTGGATCAGCAAGGACGACGTCGGCGGCGCGCGCATCAGTTGGCGCGGCGACAACAACGGCGGGTTCGGGCTCGACCTCCTCATCGGATCGGATCCGCTGCGCGCGCCCCGGAGCATCAATCGCTGGGGCTACATCGCCGAACAAGTGCGGGGAGCGGACGCACGCGTCGTCGGCGTGATGAAGCAGTCCAACGAGCAGTCGGTCAAAGAAGCTGAATCAGCGATCGATAAGGACGGCCGCGGCGGGTACGCGTATCGGGCGATCCAGGGCACGGCGAGCCGGCAGGAAGCGCGCGCCGGCGTCACGACCGTTCGCGTCGAGCGCGACCTGACGTTCCGCGACATCGACCCGCTGCTCGCGCTGGTGACCGCAACGACGGAGAACGGCGAAAACCGGTCCGTGGCGCTGCCCGCCGGGACGCGGCCCGGATTCCTGGTGGCGCTGCGCGATCTCGTCCAGCAGAGCACGGACGCGTACAGTCGGACGCCCGCCGCTTCCGTCAAGCGCATGACGATCTCCTACGTCTACTTCGGCGTCTTCTACGACCTCACGATGGAGTCGTCGGATCTGCTGAAGACCGCGGTCATCGACGGCCGCAGCTACGCCAACATCGCGCGCAGCGACTTCGAGATCAGGAACCGCGGCACCGGCGAAACGACCCGCTTCCAGCTGACGTACGGCACGGCGGGCGCGCTTGCCGCCGTTCCCGTCCACGCGGTGTATCAGCCGCGCTGGTGGTTCGAGGTGCAGCTCTTTCTCGACGACCACACCGCGTTCTGAAGATCAGCGACGAAGGACCAATGACCATGACTCGCATCGCGGCGCTCATCGTTCGTGATTCGTCGCCCCTCCGGTTCGCCGGCCTCGACCTGGCCGAACGCGCCGAGCGGCTGGCCCGCCGCGCCGGCATCGAGCGCGTGCAGATCGTCGACGACGACCGTCCGTTTGCAGACGCGCCGGCCGCCGAGCTCCTGCTCGTGCTGCCCGAGCGCGTCATCGCCGAGCCCGCGGTCTTGAGCGACCTGCTGCGCCGCGCGATTCAGGATTCCGAGGACGCGGCGGTCGTCGCCGACGCGTCCGGTCACAGCACCGGCCTGATGCTGCTTTCGTCGCGCGCCACCGAGCGCGTGCGGGCGGTCCCGCGCCTGCGATCAGCCCCGCGGCGGCTCGCCGCCGAAGCGGTGGTGCGAGTGATTCGCGTCTCGCCGCGGTACATCGCGCGCCTCCGCGACGCCCGCGACATCGGTCGCATCGAGACCGAGTACCTGCGCCACGTCAACGGCGGCGACAGCGAGGGACTCTTCACCAGGAACATCCGCCGGTTCTCGATCCCGGTCAGCCGCCGTCTCCTGCGCCTGTCGATCAGCGCCAATGAGGTGACGCTGGCGGGCTTTGCTTTGGCGGTCCTGGCGGGCCTGTCGTTTTCGGTCGGGATGTACTGGGCCGGCATCGCCGGCGCGCTCCTCTACTGGGCGAGCATGGTGCTCGACTGCAGCGACGGCGAGGTCGCGCGCGCGACGCTGAGTGACTCGAAGTTCGGCGCCTGGCTCGAGACCGTGACCGACTATCTCTCATACTTCGTCGTCCTCGGCGGGATCGTCTGGGGCGACATCCGGTGGGAAGGCGTCGACCATCACACCGTCGCGGCGATTGTGGCGGCGGCGACAAGCGTCGCGATCGTGTCGCTCGTCGGCTACCTGCGCGCGCGCGTCGCCAGCGTCAATCCCGGCGCGTTCGACGATGCGCTGGCGGCGGAGCTCCGGCACGGAACCCTCACGCAGCGGTTCGCGGCGTGGGGACGCCAGTTGATCAAGCGCGCGTTCGTCGCGCATCTCATCTTGTTTCAGGCCCTTATCGGCTTCATTCCCGCGTTGACGGAAATCTGGGCGTACGGCGCCGTCGCCGCGCTCATCATCGTGGTTGCCGTGCAGACGCACATCATCCGCAGCGTGCGGGTCCAGCCGCTCCAGCCGGCCGCAACACTCTGAACTCGACCGCGAACAACCCCGGCGATCGCGTGCGTTTCATCGCGCGCCTCGGCGAAATCAACCTCTGCTCACGCTCGCGCTCCCCCACCATCCCCCGGCCGTAACAGACAGGACCGAACTGAGACATTGCAGCATGGAAATACGACCTTCACAGCACCCCTCGAGCGTCCCCCCCTGCAACTGCGGAGCGCCGCGACCGGCGCTCCGCCTCGCCTTCATCGCCGCGATCGTGGCGATGCTAGCCGGGCTGTTGATCGCGGGCATACGAATCGCCGGGGCAGCTGGCGCCTTTTGATTCGAGGAGGATTCAATGGCCACGATCGCCGCCGTGATTTTCACAGACGCCCCGGACGGAGTCCTGCACGAGGGTGCCGATCCCGGCGGCGTCGCCCGGGCCGGCCTCCGCGCCGCCGAACGCGCGGCGTTGACTGCGCAGCGCGCCGGCATCGATCGCATTCATTACGCCGGCGAGCAGCTTCCCGACGAAGCCGTGCTCGATCGGCTGAGGCAGCGAGGTCTGCGCGTGTCGGCGACACGCCGGCGGGGTTCGCCACTCCTCGACGCGCCTTTCGCCGACGTGCTCCTGGTGACTCCGGCCGACGCCGCGATCGAGCCCGCAACGCTCGTGGCGCTCATCGAACAGGCGAACCTGGGACCAGGCCGTGCGGTCCTCATGATCAACCGCGGGCCGGAAGCGACCAACCGGATCGTCAAGCTGTCGAACGGCCGCGTGACCTCATTGATCGCGGCCGGTGATGCCGCCAGCACAGACATCGCGATCCTCTCGCCCGAGGCCGTTTTCATGGTGCGCGACGCCTGGTCGGCCCGGCAGGCGCATCGGCGCCTGGCACGCTTCGGTATCCTGCGCGCCTTCGACCCGGCCCCTCATGTCTACGCGCGTTTGAGGCCGGCGAGTGACGCCGGACGGATGAAACGTGCGTGCGGGACACGCCTTAACGGCGACAAAAACGAAGGGGTTCCTGACCGGAGTGATTGCCCATGCATAAGGTCACTGATCGTCCGCGGGCAGCCGTGATTCTCGCCGCGGGCTACGGCAGTCGAATGGGTTCCCTGACCGCCACTCAACCCAAATGCCTGCTCGAGGTGGGCGGCCGGAGCCTCATCGAAGCGCAAGTCGGCAGCCTTGAGCGGTTCGGCGTGCACGACATCACGATCGTGGTCGGGTACCAGGGCGACCGGATTCGAGAACGGCTGAAGAATCGCGTCTCGTACGTGGAGAACCGCCGTTATCGAGAGACGAACAGCCTGTATTCACTGTGGCTCGCACGGCACCGCCTGGCGGACGGCGGGCTCGTGCTGAACGCCGATGTCTGGGCGCCGGCGTCGCTCATCCGCCGGTTGCTTCAATCGCCCGCCGAGGACGCGGCGTTGATCGACTGCGGACATGAGCTGGGCGCCGAGGAAATGAAGGTGAAGCTGTCGAACGACCGCATCGTCGGCTTCGGCAAGCAGCTCTGCCCCGCCGAGGCCGGCTGTGAGAACGTCGGCATCCTGAAATTCGGGCGCGAAAGTGGCCAGCGCCTCGCCGACGTGCTCGATCAATTCGTGCGCACGGGCCATGAGAACGCGTGGGCGCCGCTCGCCTTCGCGGAGATCGCGCGCGAGAGGCGGCTGTGGGCCGTACCCACCGGCGGCGTGCCGTGGACCGAAATCGATTTTCCCGACGATCTCGAACGGGCGCGACGCCTGGTCGCGCCGGGCGCCGCCCTCGGATTCCGGAGGGTCGCCGATGCCGCGACCCTCTGACGCCAGGGCCGTCGGGCGTACGCGCCAATATCTGGCGCCTGCGTCCGCTCTGGCCGGCACCGGCTTGCTCGTATGGCTGATCGCGAGCGTCGGCCCCGCACGCCTCGTCGAACTGGGTGTCACCGTCCGGCCGATTCTGCCTCTGCTGATTGTGCTCACCGGACTTCGATACGTGCTGCAGGCGGCCGGCTGGCGCCTCGCCACCCGGGCGACCGAACGTCCTGGCTGGGGTCCAACGCTTGCGGGTGTCGTCGCCGGAGAGGCCGCCGGGTACGTCGCCGGCGGGATGATGGCACGCGAGCCGGTCAAGCTGCTGTTCGTTCGCGATCAGGTGCCGCCACGCGCCGCGATCGCCGGCGCGGCGGTCGAGCGTCTCGGGTCGATGAGCGCCGGCGCGATACTGATTCTGACGGCGGGGATCGTCGTCGCGGTCCGTCAGAGCCCGGCGGTGTTTGCGTGGGTCGCCGCCGCGACGGTCGCGGCCTTGGTCGCGCTCGCCCGCCGACAGCGCCCCATACAGTCGCGCGGGGATGTTCAGCGGACAGATGTGACGGGAGGTCGGTTGCGGAAGGCGATGACATCGGCGAGCGAGATCGGGATCGACCTCTGGCGAAACCGCCGGCCGGCGCTGGCCGAGATCGGCGCGCTCGCCCTCGCGCAGGAAGCCGTCAACGTCACCGAGGCCTACATCCTCCTGACGTGGCTCGGTGCGGCGCCGGCGATGACGACAGTGATCGTCTTCGAGGGCGCGAGCCGCGTCGTCAACACGATGGGTCAGTTCGTGCCGGGTCGCATGGGCGTGGCTGAAGCCAGCAGCGCACTGGTCGCCGGAACGCTGAGTCTGACGCCGGCATTCGGGCTGAGCCTGGCGCTGGCCAGACGAGCGCGCTCGCTCGCCTGGGCGATCGCGGGATTGAGCCTCCTGGTGCTACGCAACCTTGTCGCAAGCGCAGCTGGATCCGGAGGCGCCAAACAGGCGCACGTCACGACTGTCTCAGCTTGACCGCGCGGCCGGGACAGCCATCAATGACTATCGAATCGTGGAGGTTGCCATGAAGCTGCAGTCGCATCCGATATCCCACCTTCCGTTTGTTCGCCACGACATGCCCATCGTCGTCGGCAGTGGATTTCTGGCCACTCTTGCCATGACCACCATCATGTACGTGCTGCCGTTGCTGGGCATGAGCCAGGTCGACCCGCCGCTGTGGACCGCGCGCTTGTTCGTCAGCGATCCCCCGGTGCTGATGACCGCGGCGCTGACCCTGCACCTGTTCGTCGGCTTCGCGTACGCATGGCTGTATGCGAATCAGATTGAGCCTCGGCTGAGCGCCGGGCCGGTGCGCGCGGGGCTCGCGTTCGGGGCCGCGCTCTGGGTCTTCGCTCAAGCGATCGCGGTACCTTGCCTTGGTGCGATCGCCGACGTCGTTCACGGCGGCGGCGGTGCGTCTCCGGGGTTCTTTGCGGCGCGGCTCGGCGCCGACTCGGCGTTTGCGAGCCTGGCCTCGCACCTCGCGTACGGAGGCGTGCTGGGCTTCGTCTATGGGTGCCTCGCGCGAGGGCGGTGCCTCTCGGGAGGCGGACGGCGGTGACGTGGAACGTGCGGAATCGTGTCGGCCAAACAATCAAACGCGCGCGGTCCGCCCTGGAGGCGCCGACGCGTGTCCGTAAGGAAAGAAGCAGGAGGGCGAAGAGCCGTCAGCCGATCGCGTCTCGCTGATCGTGATGATTTGACGACGCTAGGCAGACCAGCGCGCGTAGGACCCGTCACGGCACTGCGTCAGGAACCGCACGTCTGCCAGCGCCTGCAGCAGCGCGTGGGCGGTCGGATAGTCCACGTGCCACAGGCGCGCCGCCTGCGCGACCGTGAGCCGCAGACCGGGCATTTCGAGGAACTCGCAACGCACCCGCGTGAGCAGCGCGGCGCGCGGCCTCTCCGGTTCGTCAAACGGTGACGTAAGCCTTAGTCCGAGGTCAAGGCGCATCGACAACCTCCGCCGCAGCGCCAAGCCCGAACGGTGCTGCGAACCCTCTCAGAACGACCTCCTGACATGAAAGACGTTCGTCTTCAACTCCACTCGGCTTTTGTACCGAGCTTCGTTGGCTTCCCTCGTTGGTCTTGCCGATCGGCCACCTATTACACACGCGCCCCTTGATTCGACCGGACGCCCAGCGCCGAGCCGTGGGATCGCTGTCGGTGAACAACAATGCCGGATGACTCGGACCCGAATTGTGATCGGGACCACACTTACGGGATATCGCCGCTGCCCTTGATTCAAAGTGAGTTTAATGTGTCTGGATATGCGGCCCGACGTGCGACGCCATTCCGGTGCTCGACGGCTCGCCGCAGGTGGAGGATCTTCATGGAAAGACGTACCGTTATCGCCTCAGCGTTCGCCGCGGCCATCGCCGTTCCCGCCCTGCTCTCAGCGCAGAAACCCGCCGAGATGCCCAGCTTCAAAGCCGAGAAGTGCTACGGCGTCGCCAAGGCCGGCAAGAACGATTGCGCGTCGGCCGGCAACAACTCCTGTGGTGGGACGTCGAAGAAGAGCGGCGACACGAAAGCCTGGATTTTTGTGCCCGAGGGCTACTGCGACCGCATCGTCGGCGGCAGCAAGACCGCCAAGTAGTACGCGGACGAGGGGGCCATCGCCATGTCATCGATTCATCGCATGCCGACGCGCGCGGGCGTCGGCCTGAGATTGCCGCATATCGAAGAGGCGGTGGCCACCCAGCCGTCCGTCGGATGGCTCGAAATCCACCCGGAGAACTTCCTCGCGAACCCGCATGCGACTGAGTTGTTGCTGGAGTTGGCCGGGCGGTATCCCATCTCGGTCCACACCGTGGGACTGTCGGTCGGCAGCGTCAGCGGCATTGATCGCAAACACCTGACGCGCGTCCGTGCTCTCATCGATCGCGTCGACCCGGTGCTGGTGTCCGGCCACCTGGCGTGGTCCACGCACGGCGCCGAATACTTGAACGATCTCTTGCCCTTGCCGTTCGACGACGAGACGCTGCAGATCGTCGCGGACCACTTGCACGAGGTCCAGGACGGGCTCGGGCGGCCGTACCTGCTCGAGAACCCATCCAGCTACGTGGGCTTCGCCGGCTCGACGATGACCGAAGTGCAATTTCTGAACGAGCTCGTGGACCGCACCGGTTGCGGGCTGCTATGCGATGTGAGCAACGTGTACGTGAGCGCGCACAACATGGGATACGACGCGCAGGCGTACATCGATGGCTTACCCGCTGAGGCCATCACTGAACTCCATCTCGGGGGCTTTACCCCCGAGGACGACGCGGCGACACCGGGCGGCACCGTGCTGATCGACACGCACGCGACCGAAGTTGCCGGGCCAGCGTGGGAGCTCTACGCCTATGCGCTCTGTCGGTTCGGTCTGAAGCCGACGCTCATCGAGTGGGACAACGACATTCCGGCGTTCACTACGTTGCTGGGGCAAGCGGCGGTGGCCGATTCCGTGGCAGCGAAGACGCTCGAGCCGGAGGCACGACGTGTCGCCGCTCGGTGACGTGCAACGGCGCGTCCGCGACGCCGTCGTCATGAGTGACGCGGCATCCGCCGCATCGCTGTTCGTCGGCGGCCGGGACGCCGCACAGCGGCTCGCCATTCACCTCCGGCATTACACGACGAGTCTGGTCGCGGCGGTGATGGGCCGCTTCACAGCCACGGGATGGTTGGTCGGCACGCCACTGCTCGAGGAAGCCGCGACGCAATTTGTCCGCGAGCACCCGCCGACCGCGCCGTGCATCGGGGAATACGGTCAACGGTTCCCGCAGTTTCTGGCCACATGGCCCGGCGCCGACCGGTTGCCGTATCTGCGCGCGTTCGCGGACCTCGACTGGCACTTGGGCCGGCTCGCACTGGCGATCGAACTGCCCGTGGTAACGCGCGACAACGTCGCTGCCGTTGCGGCGGATCTCGCGGATGCCACGCTGACGATCCAGCCCGGCACGCACTACGCCCACGCCGAGTCGCCCATCGACGAGTTGATGACGCTGTATCTCTCAGATGCGGCGCCGGAGCGACTGGTCCTGGCCGACACGGAGATCTGGATCGAAGTCCGCGGTGCGCGTGGCTCGTTTCGCTTCTCGCGTCTCACGGCCGCAGAGTTCTCGTTCCGGGTCGGCATCGCCGAAGGCCTGTCAGTTGGCGAAGCGTCGCAGCGCGCGTGGGACATCGACCCCACGTTCGACCCGGGTCTCGGTCTCGCGGCGCTTGTGGACACCGGACTCGCGACAACAATCGGCCGGAACCCGTGCGGTGCGCAGTTATGAATGAACCCCTCGTCGTCCGCACTCCCGCATGGCCGCTCCGACGGTTCGACGCGATCCGACGAGGACTCGACCGGTTTCCACTCTCGATTGTGCAACTGGCGATGCGGATTGCTGTTGGATCGGTCTTCTTCAGCGCCGGCCTCCTGAAATACCGCTCGCCGGAGTTGACGCTCCTGTTGTTCAGGGACGAGTACAAGGTGCCGTTCTTCGATCCCGCATTGATGGCACGCATGGCTACGTTCAACGAGCTCACGTTCTCGACGCTCCTGATTTTCGGTCTGGCCACGCGCGTGGCGACGCTGCCAATGCTGGGCATGATTGCCGTGATCCAGACGTTCGTCTACCCTGAGGCCTGGATTGAGCACTTGCTCTGGGCGTCCATCCTCATCTTCCTCCTGACGCGCGGCGCCGGCGCGCTGTCACTCGATCGGGTGGCCGAACGGCTTTTGATGAAGGACACCACAAAGCGGCCGCACTCCAAGTCGACCTGAGTCACAGCGGTGTCGGCGGCCCGTAACGAACCGCCCGCTGCGTGGACTGCTCCAGTAGGCGTGACAGACACGCCATGGAGGACATCATGAAACGGTTCATCGGAGCACTCGTCATCGCCGGGTTCGCACTCGCGGCGTCAGTGGCGTCGGCGCAGGAATCTGGCGCCAGCGGCGGAAAGGTGGAGGTCGGCGCCTTTCCGGGCGGCGGCATTCTGTTCACCCAGAGCAGCAGTGGTTCGGATTTCACCAACTACGCCCTGGGCGGATCGCTGACCTACAACTTCAATCGATTCGTCGGCGTCGAAGGCGAGGGAGGCGGGACATTCGGCATCAACCAGCAGCTCGACCTTCGGAGCGGGCCGCGATCGGCGAAACCGCCGAATACTCTGGCGTACAGCGGGAACGCCGTTGTCTACCCGACGGGCAACGACCGCGCGTTCGTGCCATATGCCACCGGTGGCGTTGGCGGCCTCACGCAATTTGACCGGGCCGAACTCGGCATCAACAGCACGACGACGTTCTTGACCGGCAACGTCGGAGGCGGCGTGAAGTACTACCTGAATGACCGATGGGGCGTGCGCGCCGATTACCGCTTCGTCGCCGTTCGAAGCAAGAACGATGCGCCGTCGTTCTTTGGTCAGGATGCGCGGTACGGTCACCGGGTTTACGGCGGAATCGTGTTGAACGTGCTGAAGTAGTCGCGACCCTCGCACGGCTGGGGCCGCTGGACTGCGGAATACGCAGCCAGCGGCTCATCAGTTGGATTGGGGATGAGCGGCGCCGGCGACGCGGAAACCAGGATGCGAACTGTGAGAGGTTCCACAGTTGAGGCACATCTCGGTGACGTGACGGCGGCCTCACGGTCTAATAGCGGTGAGCGTCTTCAATCAAGGAGGCTGTATGCGAACACGAGTCCGGACGGGGATGTGGGTAATGCTCACGGCGTTTACGCTGGGCGCGGCGGCGGTCAGCGCCAAGACCACGACGGTGACGGGAACTGTTGGCGACGCCATGTGTGGCACCAAGCACATGATGGCGGGCGACGAGGCCGGCTGCACGCGCGAGTGCGTGAAGAAGGGCTCCGACTACGCCCTTATCGTCAAGGACAAGGTGTACACGTTGAAGGCGAACGACGCCGCAAAGGCCAACCTCGACAAGCTCGCGGGCAAGATGGCCAAGGTCGTCGGTGAACTGAACGGCGAGACGATTCAGGTCACCTCGGTCCAGGCCGCCAAGTAACGCTCACTTTCAAACGTCCGGGCCCGGCGGTTCAGGGTGTGCGCCGGGCCCAGGCGAGTTCCCCATTGTGACGGGACCCACTCGCGGATCGGGTTCAAGGCAGCCGAAGCCCCGGTGCCGGGAAGTTAGAAAACCGCCTTGGTAGGGTTCGATTCCCTCCTCCGGCACTCCCGCTCCAGCGAATTACGGAATGAAGGTGAACTTGGCCGAGCCGGTGATGGCATCGGCGAAGCTGAATACGGACGATCCGCGGGGACGCGCGCGTGCGCTGATGCGGACGTAGTAGTCGCGATTGGCGTTCAGCTTCGAGGTCCGGCTGAGCGGCACGCGCGTCAGGGCCGTCAGGAACTGGCGCACGACCGCCTCGTCCTCGGTCACGGTCGCCTCGTCGACACGACCGTTCACGACGCGCGTGAGTGTGTGGCGTCTGGTGAGGTTGTCGTACTGATCGCTGGTGCTGACGACCGACGTGGCAATCGTCCGATCGACCCACGCCGGGACGACCATCCGCAACTCGAGGTCGTAGGTGAACGTCGTGCGGAGTCCGCTCGAGATCGCTTCGCGGACGTCGTCGGTGTAGGCGTCGGCGAGCTCGCACGAGACGACCACCTGGTCGTCGCGGACAATCGGCAGAATGCGGACGACCTCGGCGGCGCGGACGATCACGCTCGCCGCCACGAAAGCCACCGAGCACCACACCAGCTGACGTTTCATTGACCGCATCATCCTAGTACATCAGTAGCGAATAGCCAAGGCCATATTCGCGCGCCAGAACGAGAGCTGCTCGGTTCCGTTGCTGAAGCCCCGATCCGCCCCGCCGACGCTGCGGAAGTACCGCACGTCCCAGGTGACCCCGAACCGATCCGTCAGAAAGCCGGTCACGCCCGCGCCCAGATCCCATGTGCCCAGCGAGGTCGAAACGGCGAACACGTCGCCCTTGTCGTCGATCCGCGCGTGCATGAGCCCGCCGCCGCCAACGAAGTAGGGGCGCAGCGTGTACTCGGTCCAGCGCCGGGGCAACGCCACCACGACGTTCCCGGTCACCGTCGTCGCGCTGCTGCCGAGCACCAGCTGTCCCGTCGACTGAAACAGGCGAGGTACGTGTCCGACGTCCCCTTCGAGGCCAACCACTTCCCCGAGGAACATCCCGCTGAACCCGACCGCGAGGTGCCGATCGCCCGCCGCCTGTTCGAGATCCCCGGTGAACGTCGTGGCTCCGGCAAACGTCGTCCCGACGAACGGCTTGATCTGCCATTCGGCGGACGCCCGCGCTGACGGTAGTAGCAGCAGCGCAAGAACGAGCGGTACGGCTCGCGTGGCCAATCGGGTACCTTCTAGCGCACGAAGAGTCCAAGGAACACCTTCGCAAACGGCGAAACCGTCACGTCTCCGGCCGCCAGCGGGAGAGGTCTCACGAGTCCGTCGCTGTTCGCCATCAGAATGAGCGTCAGATACCGGTAGGGCACGGTCACCACGAGCGAGGATGACGCGTTGTCGCCGACGCCGAACTGCCAGACCACCAACTCGCCGTTGTACGTCTGAACGAACCAGCCCAGACCGTGCGGCAACGCGGCGCCATTCACGCCCCCGCCCGCATGCCAGGCGGCCGCCAGCGTCTCGGGGCGCAGCAAGGCATAGTGGCGAAGCGCGAGATCGAACTTCGCGTAGTCTCGCGCCGTCGTGATGAGCCCGCTCGAGCCCGTCAGCGTCGTGGCCGTGTACTGCGACGGCGTCGCGCGCTTCTGCACGACCGAGTAGGGCGTCGCGAGACGCTGAAGGACGTCGGAGTACCGGCCGAGCATCTGGTTGGAGATGCCATCGGCCGGTGGAATCAGCCGGGCGGCATCAGGCCCCGGCGCCGAATCGACCATAGCAAAACGATTGAAGCCGGCGGCGACGGTCTGCCGGAACGACCCACCCGTACAGATCCGGACGACGTCGACCAGCGAGTTGAAGCGCTCGGGGTGATACGCGAAGACGGCCGGCGTGCCCGACGTGTGCGTGAGAATCTGCCGGATGGTGGCGCTCGCGTCAGGGTTGGTCGGATTGAAGCGACCCAGCGTGTCGTCGAGCGAGACGTACCCGTCTTCCACGCATCGCAGGACGACCGAGGCCATAAAGACCTGCGTGAGCCCGTCGAGCTGGTACGGTGTGTCCGCTCGCGCCGCGATCGACCGCTCGACGTTCTGTTGACCGGATGGATGCTCCCACAGGACGTCCTCGATGCCCACGATCGTCGCCGTCAGGCCCGGAATGCCGGCCTGGGTCCGCAACGCGTCCACGTAGTCGCCGAACACGCCATACACGAGCAGATCGGCGTGCAGCGGCGCACGGGCAATCAACAGGACGGCGGCGACGGCCACGGCCAGAAGGATCTTACGCATCAATGACCTGCGCGGCAGGGTACTCCCCATCATAGCGGATACGGGCACGACCGGACAGTACGAAAGGGGTGCAAAGCTGCGCATTCCGGTGGATCATGAGGCTCGCGCCGCCCCATGAGTGTCGCCTCGCATCTCGGGATTCGCCTCGCCGATTACGATCGACAGATCCGTACGTTGATTCCAAATTATGTCGACATGCTGGCGTCCGCCGCGGCGGCCGTGGACCCGGCGGCGCGCACGATCGTGGACCTGGGCGTGGGCACAGGGGCGTTGTCTGCGCAGTGCCTCGCGCGCGCCCGCGGGGCGAACGTCGTCGGCATCGACGCCGACGCGGACATCCTGAAGCTTGCCGCACGACGTCTCGGTCCGCGAGGAGTGTTCGTCTGCGGATCGTTTCTGCGCACGCCGCTGCCGCGAGCCGACGCTATCGTCGCGTCGTTCGCGCTGCACCACGTGCGGACGCGCGGCGCCAAGCGGCGGCTCTACCGCCGCGTGCGGGCCGCCCTGCGTCGCGGTGGCGCGCTCGTCAGCGCCGACTGCCACCCGGCCCGCGATGCAGCCCTGGCGGCCGCGCAGCGCGACGCGTGGATCGCGCACCTGCGCGCGTCGTACTCGGCGACGCAGGCCGCAGCGTTCCTGCGCGCCTGGGCGCGCGAGGACGTCTACGTGCCGCTCGACGAAGAAATCGCGCTGCTGAGGACGTGCGGTTTTCGCGTGGAGATCGTCTGGCGGCGGGATGCGTTTGCGGTGATCGGCGCGACGCCAGCGTCACACGGCCGCGTCGCATAGACGGCGGACGACTCCGATCACCTCGGGAAAGCTCACCGGCTTGTTGAACGCCGCGGCGGCTTCCAGCTCGTTCACGTGATCGGCCTCGACGCCGGACAGTACGACGATCGGGATGGCCGCGAGGCCCGGATCGCCCTTCTGTTCGCGGCGGAACGCCCAGCCGTCCATCACAGGCATGCGGAGATCGAGGAGGATGACGTTCGCGTCCCCGCCGCCGCGCAGGTAGCTCAGCGCTTCCTGACCGTTGGACGCGGACGCCGACGCGAAACCTTCCAGCTGGAGGAACTTGCTCTTCAACCTGACCAGGTTGGGATCGTCGTCGACGACGAGCACGGTGGACGACATGGTTAGGCGCCCCTGTTTTTCATCACATCGGTATAAATGTCAAACGCGCGGCGGCCCACCGCCGGCCAACTGAGCGCGCGCGCGAAATGTTCCATCACCCGCGATCGGGCGGCCGTCAGATCGCCGCGTCCGACGTGGGTCAGCGCCCGCGCGCAATCGATCGCATCTCCGGCCGTCCACAGCGCGCCGAGCGATCCATCCGCCGTCAGCAGGCGAAATGTCGGAATGTCCGTCACGGCCGGCACGGCGCCGCATGCGCAGGCCTCCATCAGCGCGTAGCCGCTGCCCTCGCGATGACTCCCGACAATGAAGATGTCCGCCGCGCTGTAGAACACGGGCATCTCGTGACGCGGCGCTTCGCCCACGAGCTGCACGCGTGCGCCAAGCGCCGGCGACGCCTCAATCCGGCGGCGGACGCCGGGCAGCAATTCGTCGGTGCCGAAGATCATCGTCAGCGTCGCGCCCGGGAGGGCGGCCAGCGCGCGTTCGAATCCGTCCAGCACGGTCAGCGGGTCCTTGTTGGAAGTGAGCCGGCCGACCCAAAGAATGGCCGGCGCGCCGGCCATGCCGCTCGCTCGACGTGCGACGTCGCGCGGCCCTGACTCGAAGGTCGTGCTCGCCTCCATCACGGTGTACGCCGGCTGCCTCGCGGAAAGGAGACCGGCGCGGCGTGCGGCCGCGGCGTGTTCGTCCGCGGCGAAGAGAAACGCGTCGGCCGCCGTCCCGGCGATGCGCCAGAGCAGGCGGAGGGCGGGCGCCCTTCCGATGAGCCCGCCACCGGCGTGACTCTGGACGACGATCGCCGCGCCAGCCGAGAGGCTCCGGCGGAGTTGCCGGACGACGACGGGGAATTCGAGACCGTTGACGTGTACGACATCCGGAGACAACCCGACAACGGCCTCCGCCACCGGCTGCGACCCGCGCCACGGTGCCGGATGCCCGGGACCGCCGTCGTTGACGAATACGTACTCGACGTCGTTCTTCGTGAAGCGAAGACTGCGGCTGAAGCGCTGGACGACCGCGACGGGTCCGGCCCCGGCGGCCACGAGCGCCTCGCTCCAGCCGGTGAGCGTCGTGTAGCGGGCGAGCAGCGCCTCGGGGTCGCTCAGGCTGTTGTCGAAAACGCAGTTCACCTGGACGACCCTCAACAGCCCTCCCGCGGAGTTTTCGATTCGGCGGACCCGGTATCGATATATATTGTGCTCGTCCCAGAGGCGTTCAATCCGCTTCTTTTCGGCCCGCGATCGACTTGCGGCGCGCTGGCGGATCGGACAGATCAATGGGCGGTCAACAGCAACGAGGACTCATCAATGAACATGCGAACTGTGTCTCGAGCCGCGGCGGCTCTTGCTCTCATCGTGCTCGTCGGTCTCGTCGTCGGCCGCGGGCTGACGGCCAGGCTCGTGGGCCAGGCGGCCGGGCAGCCGAGCACGCGCAACGGCGACTGGACGCACTACACCGCCGACATGCGCGGCACCAAGTACTCGCCGCTCGATCAGATCAACGCCAGCAACTTCAACCAGCTCGAAGTCGCATGGCGCTTCAAGACCGACAACCTCGGCACGCGGCCCGAGTTCAAGCTCGAGGGCACGCCGCTGGCGATTCGCGGCACGCTCTACACGACGGCCGGGACGCGCCGCTCCGTCGTCGCGCTCGACGGCAAGACCGGCGAGCTGATTTGGACGCACAGCTACCGTGAGGGCAACCGCGCCGCAATTGCGCCGCGTCAGTTGTCGGGCCGCGGCGTCGCCTACTGGACCGACGGCAAGGGCGACGAGCGCGTTATCTACATGACGACCGGGTATCGCCTCATCGAGCTGAACGCGAAGAACGGCTCGATGATCCAGTCCTTCGGGGAAGGCGGCGTCGTGGATCTGAAGAAGGGCGCGGTGTTCGGCAAGGGCCAGCAGATCGATCTCGAGACCGGCGAGATCGGCATTCACTCCACGCCGACCGTCGTCAAGGACGTCGTGCTCGTCGGATCGTCGTTCAAGGAAGGGATGACCGTGGTCACCCACAACAACACGAAGGGCCTCGTCCGCGCGTTCGACGTGAAGTCGGGCAAGCTGCTGTGGACGTTCAACACGATTCCGCGGCCCGGCGAATTCGGCAACGACACCTGGGAGAACGAGTCGTGGGCGACCAACGGCAACACCGGCGTGTGGTCGCAGATCACGGTCGACGAAGAGGCCGGCCTCGTGTATCTGCCGGTCGAAGATCCGACGTCGGATTACTACGGCGGCCATCGTCCCGGCAACAACCTGTTCGGCGACAGCATCGTCTGCGTGGACCTCAAGACCGGTCAGCGCAAGTGGCACTTCCAGATGGTCCATCACCCGATCTGGGACTACGACATGTCGTCGGCGCCGATCCTGCTCGACGCGAACGTGAACGGCAAGCTGATTAAGGCCGTCGCCGTGCCGAGCAAGCAGTCGTTCCTCTACGTGTTCGATCGCATCAGCGGTCAGCCGATCTGGCCGATCGAAGAGCGGCCCGTGCAGCAGTCCGACGTGCCCGGCGAAAAGACGTCGCCGACGCAGCCGTTTCCGACCAAGCCGCCGGCGTACGGCCGTCCGTACCTCAAGGTGCCGGATGATCTCATCGACTTCACACCGGCGATGCGGGCGCAGGCGATCGAGAACCTCAAGAATTATCGTGTCGCCGGGATGTTCAACCCGCCGCTGGTCGGCAACCCGAACGGCATCCGCGGCGCGATCAACGTCGGCAATGCGAGCGGCGGCACGAACTGGCCGGGCGCCGGCGCCGATCCTGAAACGCACACGGTCTACGCGCAGGCGAGCATGGCCGCGGTTGGCGGGCTCTCGCTGCGCAAGCCGCCGCCCGGATTCTCGGATCTGAATTACGTCTCTGGCACCGAAGGTACGGAGTTCCGCGAGGCGCTCGGGCCAGGCTTCGGCACGGCGGCGGATTCGCCGTTGGCGGCCGGACGTGCGGCAGCCGCAGCGGGCGCCAACGCGGCGGCCGGTGGCGGCCGTGGCGGGCGCGGACGCGGCGGCGTGGCCGCGGCAGCGCCAGGCGATGCCGCGCCGGCGGCGGGTCGCGGCGGCGGTCTGCAGGTCGAAGGCCTGCCGATCGTGAAGCCGCCGTACGGCGTGCTCGCGGCGATCGACCTCGACAAGGGCGAGCTCAAGTGGCAGGTGCCGCACGGCGACACGCCGGACAACGTGCGGAACGCGCCGGCGCTCGCCGGGATGAACATCCCGAAGACGGGACAAAACGGCAGCGTCGGCCTGCTCGTGACGAAGACGCTCGTCGTCCTCGGTGATCCGCAGGTGACAGCGCCGCCGGGGCGGCCGCGCGGCGCGATGCTGCGCGCCTACAACAAGGACACCGGCGCCGAAGTCGGCGCGGTGTGGCTGCCGGCCGCGCAGAGCGGCTCGCCGATGACCTACAAAGGCGCCGACGGCCGTCAGTACATCGTCGTCGCCGTCAGCGGCGGCGTGTACTCGGGCGAGTACATTTCGTTCGCGTTGCCGGCGAGCACGTCGACCACGGCGGGGCAGCGCTAAAGAAAGTTAGAACTGAGAAATTAGAAGTTAGAAGTTCGAAGGAAGAAATCGCCAACTCACACAAAAGGGTAAACGAATGACACGCACAGGAAGACGCACGGCGCTGGCGCTCTCGATGGCCGGCGCGCTTGGACTGATCGCGGCGGCGCCGCGCATGACCGCCCGGCTCTTCGGCCAGGCGGCCGGTCAGCCGAGCACGAAGAACGGCGAGTGGACGCACTACACCGCGGACGTCCGCGGCTCGCGGTACTCGCCGCTGGATCAGATCAACGCTGGCAACTTCAACCAGCTGGAAGTGGCGTGGCGCTTCAAGACCGACAACCTCGGCACGCGCCCTGAATTCAAGCTCGAGGGGACGCCGCTGATGGTGAAGGGCGTCATCTACGCGACCGGCGGCACGCGGCGTTCGGTCGTCGCGCTCGACGCCAAGACCGGTGAGCTCATCTGGGTGCACGCCGAGAAGGAAGGCGCGCGCGCCGTCAACGCGCCGCGTCAGCTCTCCGGCCGTGGCCTCTCCTACTGGACCGACGGCAAGGGCGACGACCGCGTGATCTTCGTGACCACCGGCTACCGCCTCGTCGAGCTCAGCGCGAAGAACGGCACGCCGATCAACACGTTCGGCAAGGCGGGCGTCGTCGACATGAAGGTCGGCGCGGTCGTCGGCAAGGGCGAGCAGATCGACCTCGAGACCGGTGAAATCGGCCTGCACTCGACGCCGACCGTTGCGAAGGACGTCGTCATCGTCGGCTCCTCGTTCCGCGAGGGCCTGACCGTCAAGACGCACAACAACACGAAGGGCCTCGTGCGCGCGTGGGACGCCCGCAGCGGCAAGCTGCTCTGGACGTTCAACACGATTCCCCGGCCGGGGGAATTCGGCAACGACACCTGGGAAAAGGAGTCGTGGGCCGTCAACGGCAACACGGGCGTGTGGTCGCAGATTACGGTCGACGAAGAGCTCGGCCTCGTGTATCTGCCCGTCGAAGATCCGACGTCGGATCTCTACGGGGGGCATCGTCCCGGCAACAACCTCTTCGGCGACAGCCTGGTCTGCGTCGACCTGAAGACGGGCCAGCGCAAGTGGCACTACCAGATCGTGCACCACCCGATCTGGGACTACGACATGCCGGCCGCTCCCCTGCTTGCGGACATCGTCGTCAACGGCAAGCCGATCAAGGCTGTGGCGCAGGCGACCAAGCAGGGCATCCTCTACGTGTTCGATCGCGTGACCGGACAGCCGGTGTGGCCGATCGAAGAGAAGCCGGTTCCGCAGACCGACGTGCCGGGCGAGAAGACCAGCCCGACGCAGCCGTTCCCGACGAAACCGCCGGCCTACTCGCGCAACGGCGTTCTTGAATCGGATCTGATCGACTTCACGCCCGAGCTCAAGGCACAGGGTCTCGAGGCAGCGAAGCGGTACCGGCTCGGCCCCGTGTTCCTGCCGCCGCTCGTCAGCAAGGCCGAGGGACCGCTCGCGGCGCTGACGTCCGGCACGCTCAGCGGCGGCGTGAACTGGCCCGGCTCCGCGTACGATCCTGAGCTCCACACCTTCTTCACGCACGCGTGCAACGCGTGCATCGCTCCGCTCGGTCTCGTCGCGCCGCCGAAGGACTTCTCCGACCTCGACTACGTGATGGGCACGGCGGGACAGACGTTCCGTCCGATCACCGGTGGTGGTGAAGGCGAAGCGGCCGATGCGCCGCGCCGCCCAGCGGCGCCCCCGCCGCCTCCGACACCGCCTCCGGCGGCCGCAGGTGCGGCAGCGGGACGCGGCGGGGCTCCGGCTGGCGGCGGCGGATTCGGCGCCACCGTGCAGGGCCTCTCGATCGTGAAGCCGCCGTACGGCGTGATCGCGGCGATTAATCTCGACCGCGGCGATCTCGTCTGGTCCGTGCCGCACGGCGACACGCCCGATAACGTGCGCAATCACCCCGCGCTGCGCGGTGTGAACGTGCCGAAGACCGGCCAGTCCGGCAACGTCGGCGTCGTGGTGACCAAGACGCTCGTCGTCGCCGGCGATCCGATCGTGACGACGACACCGGAGCATCCGCGCGGGGCGATGCTTCGCGCGTACGACAAGACGAACGGCAATCAGGTCGGCGCCGTGTGGCTGCCGGCGCCGCAGAGCGGATCGCCGATGACGTACTCGGTGGACGGCAAGCAGTACATCATCGTGGCGGTCAGCGGCGGCAACTACTCGGGCGAGTACATCGCGTTCAGCCTGCCGTCGAGCGCCGTGCGGACCACGACCGGCGGACAGTAGACCCGTCGATCAGGGGACTGGTGGCTGGGGACTGGTGGCTGGTGCGGCCGGTTCCCAGCCTTTTTCTTTTTCTCCAGCCTCCGACCTCCAGCCGCTCGCGGGCGCCGACCGCTCCAAGCTCATCGGCGCGCCGCCGCCGCTCATGACGAAAGGGACCCAGTAGGGGCGTCCTTGCGGACACGCCGGTCCGCTCGGCTCCCCAACGCCCGCATTCGTCACCAATCGCGGACGCGGGCGTCATCGCTCGGCAACGCACCGCCGCGTCACCACTGCACTTTTCCAGCGTTTCGAGTGGCAAGGTTTGTGCTTGGACCTGCCGGCACGTTATCATTCCGTCAGGAGCGCTGATGAGACCGCCGATCGCTTCCATCGCCCTTACGTGCGTCGTCGCGCTGTTCGCGGTCTCGCGTGCCGACGCGCGCGAGCGCGCGATCTCGTTCGCCGCGCCGGCGCCGCCGCCGATCGACGCGTGCGACGTGGATCAGGCGCCCGCTGCCGCCAATCGCACTTTGCACTTCTCGCCCGCGCTGACCGCGGACCTCATCACCGCCGATGCGGCCCACGCCGACGACAACGGGCAGGGCCAGCGTCCAGTCGCCATCGAGAACAGCCCGGCGTACGAGCTGCGCGCGAAGATTCACAAGTGGGCCAGCGTCGCCACGTTGCCACTCGTCGGCACCGAACTGCTCGTGGGCCAGTCGCTATACAACTCGGGCGGCGGCGCCGCGAAATCCGCGCACATCGCGATCGGCACCGGCATCGTCAGCCTGTTCGCCGTGAACTCGGTCACCGGCGTCTGGAATCTGTGGGAGGGCCGGAAGAATCCGGCCGGCCGGACACGCCGGCTGATCCACGGCCTGCTGATGCTCGGCGCCGATGCCGGATTCGTGGCCACTTCGATGACTGGGCCGGAACGCGAGAAAAGCGCGACCGCGAGCGAGGGCGCCAGGTCCACACATCGAGCCATCGCCATCACCTCGATCGGCCTCGCGACGACGGGTTATTTCGTGATGCTGATCGGAGGGCGCTGACAGTGGACCTGCAGTCGGCCGATGTGATCGTGTCGTGGGCGTCGTTGTACGCGAACCACGCCGCAATGCGCACGGCCGTGGTGTTCGCGCACGTCGGCGGACTGACCGTCGGCGGGGGGTGCGCCATCGCCGCGGACCGCGCGACACTGACGGTCCCAAGCCGGGACGAAGGCGCGCGGACCGGGCATCTGCAGTACCTGGGCGGCATTCACCGCATCATCACCATCAGCCTGGTGTTCATCACCGTGAGCGGACTGCTGCTGTTCGCATCGGATCTCGACACGTTCCTTTACTCGAAAGTGTTCTGGATCAAGATGGGGCTGATGGCGCTGCTCCTCGTGAACGGCGCCTTGCTGCGTCGGGCCGAACGCCGCGCGCGCCATGGCTCGGGCGCGGCATGGGCGACGCTTCGGACGGTGTCTCTGGCGAGCCTCGCGCTGTGGCTGCTGACGACGCTGGCAGGGGTTGCGCTGCCGAATCTCTCATGACACCTGGCATGCCGTGCGAACGGCGGACGTTTCTTCAAGCCGCCTGCTTCACGCTGAGCGCGGCGGCGCTCGGGCTCAACGCAGCGGACTCCGCCACCTTGCCCGTCGCCGAAGGCGACGGGCAACAGAGCGGCAACGAAGTGCGCCTTCCGCTCCTAGCGTCAGACGGCGTGACGATCGATCGCAAGGTGCAGGTGATCATCGTGCGCTACCAGTCGCACGTCTACGCCTTCAACCTGGCGTGCCCGCACGAGAACAACGTTCTGAAGTGGCTGCCGAAGGATGGCCGTTTTCAATGCACGAAGCACGACTCACAGTACACGCCGGTCGGCGTCTACACGAGCGGCCGCGCCACGCGCAACATGGATCGCCTTGGGGTCCGGAAGGAAGAAAACACGCTCGTCGTCGACTTGAACAAGTTCTATCAGTCGGACAAGAACGCCGCGGGCTGGGCCGCCGCGGTTGTGACATTGTAGCTCTCAGCCCTCAGCCCTCAGCCCTTCCAGCCTCTGATCTCGTCGACGGACCTTTTGTCCAGCGCGGCCACGCGCGGACCACAGCGCACCTTTCGTGGTAAGGTCCCTGCAGGAGTCCCGATGCCTCAGGTTCTTCGCGGTCGCAGCAGCCCGCTGGCCGTTGCCCTGATCGTGCTCACAAGTCTCGTCGCATCGCCACTCTCCGCCCAAACCACCAAGCCGGCACCCAAGGTCATGACCCTGAGCGGGTGCGTCGAACGCCGCGGCTCGGCGCCCGGGCAGTACACGCTGTCGGAGGGAAAAAGCGGGACGACCTACAAGCTGACGGGCGCCGCCGTCCGCGACTTCGTCGGGCGGCGGGTGGAAATCATCGGGCAGGCACCGCGGCGGTTCACCATCGCCGGAGGCCTCACACCCTCCGCCAACGTCGCCGCCCAGGCTGGCGCCATGGACCCGGTTCGCGCGGCAGTGGCGAGTGCGGGCGGAAGCGCCGGCCCGGGGTTGGTTGATCTGCCGGAATTCCGCGTGAAAAGCGTCAGGCCGATCAGCGGGGCGTGTGGAGGCTAACTACCTGGAGCGGTGCGACTTACTCAGGCGAAACAGACGTGCGGCCGCAGTCGTCGCAGCGAAGGTACAGCACCGGCAGCGCTTCCGAGCGGCCGATGACCTTCGCGCCGGGGACACCGCAACGGGGGCAGATGATGCCTGAAGCAGGACGTTTTGCCATGAAAGATCTCCCAACTGTTAGACGCCGGAGCGGCAGGAAAGATACACCCATATTGTAATCGACTCGGGTCCGAGACCGCGCCTCCCCGTCGAAGTTTTCGCGAAAATCCCTGCATCTGAGAGCACACAGCCGGCCCCACCCTAAAGGCAATGCCTTTCGGAAATTCGCTGACGTGAGATTCCTCTTGTACATTTCTCCGGAAATCGGTACTTACGCTGGGGATGTCGAGCCATTCCCCAAGCGAACGTCGACAATCGCCGTCCGGCTTTCTGGGCGCGTGGG
>JACPZW010000008.1 GCA_016195265.1 Acidobacteriota bacterium
CGCGTCAAACGCGAGGTCGGGCTGGCCGCGGGCGGCGAGAAACCAAAGGTCGGCGATCAGGTGCTGGCGTCGATCTTCGCCGACGGCGAGCGGGTCGACATCGTCGGCACCGGCCGCGGCAAGGGGTTCCAGGGCGTCGTCAAGCGCCATCACTTCGCGGGCGGCGCGGCCACGCACGGATCGATGTTCCATCGCGCGCCCGGATCGATCGGCGCCTCGTCGTTTCCCTCACGCGTGGTGAAGGGCATGCGCGCCGCGGGCCGCATGGGCGGCGGCCGCGTCACGATTCACAACCTGAAGGTGCTGCGCGTCGATCCGGAGAACCACCTGTTGATCGTCGAAGGCGGCATCCCGGGCGCGCCGACGGCGTACGTGATCGTGCGCAAGGCAGTCACGGCCAAGAAGCTCAAGGTCGCGCAGGTGGAGAAGCCGAAGAAGGGCAAGAAATAGTGGTTAGTGGCTCGTGACTGGTGGCTGGTTTCGCGCCAGCCACAAGCCACCAGCCACCAGACTCAGAGAGTGCCATGCAACTAGACATCGTCAACCACAACAACGAGAAGGTCGGCGCGCTCACGGTGAGCGACGAGGTCTTCGGCGGGCGCGTGAACACCGATTTGATCTGGGAATCGGTCGTCCACGAGAACGCGGCGAAGCGCCGCGGCACGCACCAGACGAAGAACCGCGCCAACGTCAGCGGCAGCGGCAAGAAGCCCTGGCGGCAGAAGGGCACCGGCCGCGCGCGCATCGGTTCGATCCGCAACCCGCTGTGGCGCCACGGCGGCACGGTGTTCGGCCCGCAGCCGCGCAGCTACGACTTCGCGCTGCCGAAGAAAGTCGGCCGCGGCGCGCTGCGCGCGGCGCTCGCGCAGAAACTGCAGGAGGGCGCGCTCGTCGTCGTCGAGGCGCTGGCGGCGAGCGAGATGAAGACCAAAGCGGCCGTCGAGATGCTGGCGCGGCTGGGTGTCGGCGGCGGCAAGGCCGTGCTCATCGACGTGGCGCTCGACGAGAAGCTCGCGCGCTCGGTCCGGAATCTCCCGCGCGTGGAGTACGTGGCGAGCGGGAAGGTGACCGCGCGGTCCGTGGCGAACGCCGAACGCGTCGTCGCGACCAGGGGCGCGCTCGAGAAGCTGCAGGAAGTGCTGAGTTGAAGACGAATTTCAGATTTCAGAGTTCAGAATTCAGATTGCGGATTCCAGACTCTGAAATCCAATCTGAATTCTGAACTCTGAACTCTGAAATCTGAAATCTCAGGATTGAATTGATATGAAACTGACTGATGTCATCCGCCGCCCGCTCATCACCGAGAAGACGTCGATCCTGCGCGAGGACGGCCGGACGCTCGTGTTCCACGTCGCGGTCGACGCGAACAAAGTGCAGATCAAGCGCGCCGTCGAGCAGCTGCTCGGGTCGAAGGTCGAGGGCATCCGCACGAGCATCGCGCACGGCAAGGTCAAGCGGCAGGGCCGCTTTGCCGGCCGCCGGTCGGACTGGAAGAAGGCGTACGTGAAACTGCGCGAGGGCGCCAAGATTCCTGAATTCCTGGAAGGCGCGTAACCCATGCCATTTCGCAAATTGAATCCGACGTCGCCCGGCTCGCGGTTTCAGACCGTCCAGACGTTCGACGACATCACGGCCACCGAGCCGCACAAGCCGCTCGTCGAGCCGCAGCACGAATCCGGCGGCCGCAACAACCAGGGCCATCTCACGTCGTGGTGGCGCGGCGCCGGCCACAAGCGGATGTACCGCATCATCGACTTCAAGCGCGACAAGCGCGACATTCCGGCGAAGGTGTCGACGATCGAGTACGACCCGAACCGCTCGGCGCGCATCGCGCTACTGACCTACGCCGACGGCGAGAAGCGCTACATCCTCCAGCCGCTCGGGCTGAAGGTCGGCGACACGATCGTCGCCGGGCAGAACGCGGACATCCTGCCGGGCAATTGCCTGCCGCTGAAGAACATTCCGCTCGGCACGCAGCTGCACAACGTCGAGCTGCGGCCCGGCAAGGGCGGCCAGGTCGCGCGAAGCGCGGGTTCTTTTGTGCAACTTGTCGCGAAGGAAGGCGACTACGCGTCCGTCAAGATGCCATCGGGCGAGATTCGCAAGATCAACATGGAGTGCTTCGCGACGATCGGCCAGGTCGGCAACATCGATCACGAGAACGTGTCGATCGGCAAGGCCGGACGGAGCCGCTGGCTCGGCCAGCGGCCGCACGTGCGCGGCGTCGCGATGAACCCGGTCGATCACCCGCTCGGCGGCGGTGAAGGCAAGACCTCGGGCGGCCGCCATCCGGTGTCGCCGTGGGGTCTGCCGACCAAGGGCTACAAGACGAGGAACCGGAAGGTCACCGACAAGTTCATCGTCCAGCGGAGGCAAAAGTAGTGACTGGTGTCTGGTGACTGGTGACTGGAATTTCCCAGCCACGAGCCACCGCGGAATAGAAACGTATGGGTAGATCACTCAAGAAGGGGCCGTTCGTCGATACCCATCTCCTCGAGAAAGTCGAGGTGATGAATCGCGGGTCCGAGAAGAAGGTCATCAAGACGTGGTCGCGCCGCTCGACGGTGGTGCCGGAAATGGTCGGGCACACGCTCGCGGTCCACAACGGGAAGAAGTTCATCCCGGTGTATGTGACCGAGAACATGGTTGGCCACAAACTCGGCGAGTTCGCGCCGACGCGGATCTTCAAGGGCCACACGACGCGCGTCGCCGAAAAGGCGGCGGCGCTGGCGGGCGCTCCGGGCGCCCCCGGCGCGCCGGGCGCGGCGGCTCCGGCCGCAGGCGCGGCCAAGCCGGCCGGCGCAGGGAGCTCGTCATCATGATTCAGGCGCATGCCACCGCTCGTTACGTGCGCACCTCCGCCCAGAAGGCCGGGCTCGTGCTCGGCTTGATTCGCGGCAAGGATGTCAACCGCGCGCTCGCGACGCTGAAGTTCACGCGCAAGGGCGTGGCCGAGGACATCGCGAAGGTGCTCCGCTCGGCGATCGCCAACGCGCAGACCAAGGACGGGTTCAGCGGCGACGTCGATCGGCTGTACGTATCCGCGTGCTACGCGAACCAGGGGCCGTCGGCCAAGCGGGTGCGTCCCGCCCCGATGGGCCGCGCGTTCCGCGTGCTGAAGCGCACGGCGCACCTGACCGTGCACGTCTCGGAGCGCCCGGAGAAAATCGTCGCGGTCGTCAGGGCCGACGCGCCGAAACGCGGAAGTCGCAAGGCCTCGACAAAGGTGAAGGAGTAACCGTGGGCCAGAAGGTTCACCCGTTCGGATTTCGTCTCGGGTTCAACAAGACGTGGCGGTCGCGGTGGTACTCGGACCGCGACTACGCGAAGCTGCTACACGAGGATCTGGCGCTGCGATCGAGCCTCAAGAAGCGGTTCGCCCACGCGGGCGTCGCGAAGATTGAGACCGAGCGGGCCGCCAACAAGCTGAAGATCGACATCTACACCTCGCGCCCGGGCATCATCATCGGCCGCAAGGGGACGGAAGTCGACAAGCTGAAGCAGGAGATCCAGAAGAAGACCAACCGCGAGGTCTTCATCAACATCCAGGAGATCCAGAAGCCGGAGCTGGATGCGCAGCTGATTTCCGAGTCGGTCGCGATGCAGCTCGAAAAGCGCGTCGCCTTCCGCCGCGCAATGCGCAAGGCCGTCGAGTCGGCGCTCCGCTTCGGCGCGCGCGGCATCAAGGTGCGCGTGTCGGGCCGGCTGAACGGCGCGGAAATCGCGCGCTCCGAGTGGTACCTGCACGGCCAGCTGCCGCTGCAGACGCTGCGCGCGGACATCGACTACGGTTTCGCGGAAGCCAATACCACGTACGGACAGATCGGGATCAAGGTCTGGTTGTACAAGGGCGAGCGGCTCGTGCCACAGCGCGGGCGGGAAGAGGAATACCGGGAGCGGGCGCCGAGACGGCCTGCCGCTCGCGGATGAATTGGGTAGTTGAGTAATTTGGTAATCGGGTAATCGATTTCCAGATTACCCAACTATCCAATTACCAGATTCGAGTTTGCATTATGTTGATGCCGAAGAAAGTCAAATACCGCAAGCAACAGCGCGGTCGGATGCGAGGCAAGGCCTGGCGCGGGTCCGACATCTCGTTCGGAGATTACGGGCTGAAGGCGCTCGAGCCCTGCTGGCTGACCGATCGTCAGATCGAGGCGGCGCGCGTCGCGATGACGCGGTTCGTCGCGCGCGGCGGAAAAATCTGGACGCGTGTGTTCCCCGACAAGCCGATCACGAAGAAGCCGCAGGAAACCCGCATGGGCAAGGGCAAGGGCGCGCCCGAGCAGTGGGTCGCCGTGATCCGGCCGGGCCGCGTGCTGTTCGAAATGGAAGGGATCAGCGAGGCGGAAGCGCGCAAGGCGATGCGCCTCGCGTCGGCGAAGCTGCCGATCCTGACCACGTTCGCGGTCCGCTTTGCGCAGGAGAAGATGCTATGAAGGCCGCGGAACTGCGCGCCCTCGGCGCCGACGAACTTGGCGTGAAGGAGCGCGAGCTGACGGATTCGTTGTTCCGGATGCGACTCCAGAAGTCGATGGGGCAGATCGAGAACCCCGACAAGGTCCGTACGGTGCGCCGCGATCTCGCGCGCGTGAAAACGGTGTTGAGGCAGAAGAGGTGAATTGGATTCAGACTATGGCACAGAAATCCGAAAAGGTTGGATTGGTCGTCAGCGACAAGATGCAGAAGAGCTGCGTCGTCGCCGTCGAGTGGCAGGTGCGCCACGGTCTGTACGGGAAGACCGAGCGGCGCACGTCGAAGTTCATGGTCCATGACGAGGACAACACCGCGAAGGTGGGCGACACGGTCGCCATCACCGAGACGCGGCCGCTCAGCCGCCGCAAGCGGTGGGCCCTCGCGCGCGTGGTCCGGAAGGCCGCGGAGGTCTAACCATGATTCAAATGCGCTCGATCCTGGACGTCGCCGACAATTCCGGCGCGCGCAAGATCGCCGTCATCAACCCGATCGGCGGCTCGACCGGGCGCTACGCCAGGCTCGGCGACATCGTGACCGCGTCAGTGAAGGAAGCCACGCCCGAGTCCAACGTCAAGAAAGGCCAGGTCGTGAAGGCCGTCATCGTCCGGACGGTGAAGGAGCAGCGCCGCCGCGACGGCAGCTACATCCGCTTCGACCGCAACGCCGCCGTGCTCATCAACGATCAGGGCGAGCCGATCGGCACGCGTGTGTTCGGCCCGGTCGCGCGCGAGCTGCGCGAGCGGCGGTTCATGAAGATCATTTCGCTGGCACCGGAGGTCCTGTAGGCCGGGTCCTTTCGGACCCGGCGCTGAGGCGGGTCTGAAAAGACCCGCCCTACACGAAACGATATGAGTCGTCTAGCTACTCCCATTCGGCGCAACGACAACGTGCTGGTCATCACGGGCAAGGACCGCGGCAAGCGCGGCCGCGTCCTGAAGGTGCTGCCGCGCGACGGCGGTGACACGATCCGCCTGATCGTCGAAGGCGTGAACATGATCAAGCGCCACACGAAGCCGAACCCCGGCAAGGGCGTGAAGGGCGGCATCGTCGAGCGCGAAGCGTCGCTGCACGCGTCCAACGTCCAGCTGGTCTGCCCCGAGTGCGGGGCGCAGACCCGTGTGGGCCACAAGATTCTCGGCGACGGCCGGAAGGTCCGCATCTGCCGCAAGTGCGAGGGGGTCGTCGACAAATGAGCCGCATGAAAGAGCGCTATCAGAAGGAAGTCGTGCCGGCCCTGCAGAAGGAGTTCGGCTACACGAACATCATGGCCGTGCCCAAGATCCAGAAAGTGGTCGTGAATATGGGTCTCGGCGAAGCGACGTCCAACGCGAAGATCGTCGACACGGGCGCAGACGAGCTCGCGCGGATCACGGGGCAGAAGCCGGTGACGCGCCGCTCCAAGAAGTCGATCGCGGCGTTCAAGGTCCGCAAGGGCCAGCCGATCGCGACGATGGTCACGCTGCGCGGGGCGCGGATGTGGGAGTTCCTCGACCGGCTGATGAACATCGCGCTGCCGCGCGTCCGCGACTTCAAGGGCGTGTCCGCGCGCGGGTTCGACGGCCGCGGCAACTACACGCTGGGGCTGCGCGACCAGCTGCTCTTCCCGGAAATCGACTACATGAAGGTCGACAAGGCGCGGGGCATGAATGTCTCGGTCGTCACGACGGCGAAGACCGACGAAGAGGCGCGCAAGCTGCTGCAGTTCATCGGTATGCCGTTTAGACAAGAGAAGAGCTAAGGGCAGAGGGCAGAGGCAAAGGGCTGGCTTATGGCAACCACTGCGAAGTGCGCGAAAGAGCTGAAGAAACCGAAGTTCAAGATCCGTCTGCGCAACCGGTGCCGCCTGTGCGGGCGTCCCCGGGCCTACATGCGCAAGTTCGCGCTCTGCCGTCTGTGCTTCCGCAAGCTGGCGCTCGAGGGCGACGTGACCGGAGTCACAAAAAGCAGCTGGTAATGGTGCTGAGTGCCGGGGTGCCTGGTGCTTGGTGCCGGGTGCGCGGTGCGGGCACACAGCACGTAGCACAGCACGCGGCACCAAGCACGTAGCACGGCACGCAGCACCAAGCACGTGGCACGCAGCACCGACAGGATAGAGAGAGATATGACCGACCCAATTGCAGACATGCTCACGCGGATCCGCAACGCGGTGACCGCCAAGCACACGCGCGTCGACATGCCGGCCTCGCGCATCAAGGCCGACATCGCACGCATCCTCCAGGACGAGGGCTACATCCAGGGCTTCAAGCTGCTGGACGAGCCGATCGTCAAGGGGAGCGCCGCGCTGAAAACGCTGCGCCTGTTCCTCAAGTACGGGCCGCACGGCGAGAAACTCATCACGGGGGTGGAGCGGATCAGCCGTCCCGGCCGCCGCGTCTATCTCGGACGGGACGATGTCCCGGACGTCCTGGCCGGTCTCGGCACGAGCATTCTCACGACGTCCCGCGGCGTCATGACGGGCCGGGCGGCCGTCAAGGCGGGCGTGGGCGGCGAAGTGCTCTGTAACATCTGGTAAACGCATATGTCTCGAATCGGTAAGAAGCCAATCACGATTCCCAAGGGCGTCACCGTCAAGGTGGTGGACGGCGGCGTCGAAGTACAGGGGCCGAAAGGCAAGCTGCGCCAGGCGCATCCGGCCGGCATCAACTTCGCGCTCGCCGACGGTCATCTCGTCGCCAAGACCGCCACGGCGAACCCGGAGCTCGGCAAGTTCCACGGCCTGGCGCGCACGCTGGTCGCCAACGCCGTCGTCGGCGTCACCGAGGGATTCAAGCGCGAGCTCGACATCGTCGGCGTCGGGTACCGCGCGGAGGTCAAGGGCAAGCAGGTCATCTTCGCGCTGGGCTACTCGCATGCGGTCGTCTTCGACATCCCGAACGGGATCGACATCGCGATCGACAAGCAGACGCACATCACCGTCACCGGCGTGGATCGCCAGCTGGTCGGCCAGGTGGCGGCGAACATCCGCGGGTTCCGCAAGCCCGATCCCTACAAGCAGAAAGGCGTGCGCTACACGGGTGAAGTCCTGAAGAAGAAGGCGGGCAAGACGGGGGCCAAGGCCTAGGAAAGGGCTAAGGGCAAAGGGCAAAGGGCATGAAAATCAAGACGAAGAACGATCGCCGCGTCCGCATTCAGCTGCGGCAGCGCAAGCGGATCGCCGGCACGCCGGCCCGCCCGCGCCTCAGCGTGTTTCGCAGCGTGACGCACATCTACGCGCAGGTGATCGACGACATGACGGGCCAGACGCTCGCGTCGGCTTCGAGCGTCGAGACCTCGCTCAAGGGCAAGTTCGCCAAGGGCGTCAAGGGCGGCAACCTCAAGGGCGCCGAAGCGATCGGCACCGCGATCGCCGAGCGGTCGAAGGAAAAGGGCATCACGCGCGTCGTGTTCGATCGCAGCGGGTTCCTGTATCACGGGCGCATCCGCGCCGTCGCCGACGCCGCCCGCAAAGCGGGTCTGGAATTCTGAGCAGCTTATGAAAACACGTGAACGCATCGACCCGAGCCAGCTCGACATCAAGGACAACGTGGTGTCGATCAACCGCGTCACCAAGGTCGTCAAGGGCGGCAAGAACCTGAGCTTCAGCGCGCTGGTCGTCGTCGGCGACGGCCACGGCGTGGTGGGCTTCGGCATCGGGAAGGCGAAGGAAGTGCCGTCGGCCATCAAGAAGGGCATCGAGGCGGCGAAGAAGAACCTGATCCGCGTCCCGCTGGCGGGGACGACGATTCCGCACCGCGTCGTCGGCCATTTCGGGGCAGGCAGCGTGCTGCTCAAGCCGGCGCCCGACGGCACGGGCATCATCGCGGGCGGCGCCGTGCGCGCGGTCGTCGAGGCCGCGGGGATCGCGAACATCCTGACCAAGTCGCTGGGGTCGGCGAACCCGCACAACGTCGTGCGGGCGACCGTGCAGGGACTCGACTCCTTGAAGGACCCGGCGGTAATCGCGCGGCTGCGCGGCAAGGAACTCGCCGACTTCGCGACCGCGTAAGGTCTGTAGGACTGATATGGCGAATCAACGAACGGATAGCAAGGGCGGCACCGTGAAAGTGCGCCTGATGGTGAGCCCGATTGGGTTCAAGCACAACCAGGCGACGGTCGTGCGGGGGCTGGGTCTCCGGAGAATCCGCCACACGGTGGAGCTGAAGGACACGCCGGAAACGCGCGGCATGATTCACAAGGTGCGTCACCTGGTTGAGGTCGTGGAGTAACCGTCATGCCATTGAACAATCTGCGTCCGCCCCAGGGCGCGACGCACGCCAAGAAGCGCATCGGCCGCGGGCAGGGATCGGGCAACGGCAAGACTGCGGGCCGCGGACACAAGGGCGCGAAGTCGCGGTCGGGGTACAAGTTCAAGCGCGGGTTCGAAGGCGGCCAGATGCCGCTGCACCGTCGCGTGCCCAAGCGCGGGTTTCACAATCCGTTCCGGGTCGAGTACGAGGTCGTCAACCTCGACACGCTCGGCCTGAAGTTCGACGCGGGCACGATCGTGACGCCTGATCTGCTGCGCGAGCGCGGGCTCGTCCCGGGCGGCCCCGGCAGCAAAGTGAAGGTCAAGGTCTTGGCGCGCGGTGAGGTCGGCAAGGCGCTGACCGTCCACGCGCACAAATTCAGCGGGAAAGCGGCCGAGAAAATCGCCGCCGCGGGCGGCGCCACGGAGCAACTCGCGTGAACGACAGCCTGAAGAACATCTTCACCGTCTCGGAACTGCGCAACCGCGTGCTGTTCACGCTGGGGATGCTGGGCGTGTACCGCGTCGGTCACAACGTCACCGTGCCCGGGCTGAATCTCGCCGCGCTCGACGAACTGGCGCGGCAGACGGCGAACACGATGTTCGGGCTGTACGACATGTTCTCGGGCGGCAACCTGTCGCGGCTGACGATCTTCGCGCTGGGCATCATGCCCTACATCAGCGCGTCGATCATCCTGCAGCTGCTGACGGTCGTCTGGCCCTACCTCGAGAAGCTGTCCAAAGAAGGCGAGCTGGGCCGGCGCAAGATCACCCAGTACACGCGCTACGGCACGATCGTGCTGAGCATCGTACAGTCGCTCGGCATCGCGTTCTTCCTCGAGCGGCAAACGAAGATCGCCGGCGGTATGCCGCTCGTCTATCACCCGGGCCTCGGGTTCCGGCTGATGACGATGCTCACGCTGACGACCGGCACGTGCTTCGTCATGTGGCTCGGCGAGCAGATCACCGAGCGCGGCATCGGCAACGGGATGTCGCTCATCATCTATTCCGGCATCGTCGTCGGCCTGCCGCGCGCCGTGCTGCAGACCTTCGATCAGATGCGGACGGGACAGCTGGGCCTGATCCGGATCCTGTTCCTGCTGGCGGTCATGGCGGCGGTCATCGCGGCCATCGTGTTCGTCGAGCGCGGGCACCGGCGCGTGACCGTGCAGTACGCCAAACGCGTCGTCGGGCGGCGCATGTACGGCGGGTCGAGCACGCACATTCCACTGAAGGTGAATACGGGTGGCGTCATCCCGGTCATCTTCGCTTCGTCCATCCTTGCGTTCCCGGCGACGATCGCGCAGGCGATCCCGGGGCGGGTCAGCGAAGCGGTGTCCACGCAGCTCGCGTTCGGCATGCCGCTCTATAACCTGCTCTACGTGGCGGGCATCATCTTCTTCACGTACTTCTACACCGCGATCATCTTCAATCCGGATGACGTGGCGGAGAACATGCGGAAGTACGGCGGGTTCGTGCCGGGCATCCGTCCGGGCAAGCGCACGGCGGAATACATCGACACGATTCTCACGCGCATCACGCTGGCCGGATCGATTTACCTCGCGCTGATCGCGCTGCTGCCGAACTTCCTGATCAGCGGCTTCAAGGTGGCGCCGATCCCGTTCATCGGGGACTGGCTCGACGCCGCCCTGCCGAAGTTCATCACGGAAGGTCTGAACGTCCAGTTCTTCTTCGGCGGCACGTCACTGCTGATTGTCGTCGGCGTGGCGATGGACACGGTGCAGCAGGTCGAGTCGCAGCTGATCATGCGGCACTACGACGGGTTCATGAAGAAGACACGGATTCGCGGACGAAGGGCTTAGGACTGAGGGCTAAGGGCTAAGGGCTGATGGCGCTGAATCTCATCATGCTCGGACCGCCTGGCGCGGGCAAAGGCACGCAGGCCGAGCGGTTCGCCGCAGCGAAGGGTATCCCGAAGATCTCGACCGGGGACATTCTTCGCGAGGCCGTGCACACGGGAACGGAGCTCGGCCGGCGCGCCAAGGCGATCATGGAGCGCGGTGAGCTGGTGAGCGACGAGATCGTCATCGGGATCGTCCGGGAGCGGCTGGATCGCGACGACGTGAAGGCGGGGTTCATTCTCGACGGGTTCCCGCGCACGGTGCCGCAGGCGAAGGCGCTCGACGCGATCATGGCGGGCCGGGATCCCCTGATCGTGCTGAACATCGACGTCGCCCACGACGTGCTGGTGCGGCGCCTGACGACGCGGCTGATTTGCCAGGACTGCGGGACGAACGCGCTGGTCGAGGACGCGGCGGCGGGCGCGGGCTCGCGGTGCAGAAAATGCGGCGGGCCGATGGTGCAGCGCGCCGACGACAACGCGGCGGTCGTGCTGGAGCGGTTGAAGACGTACCAGCGCGACACGAAGCCGCTGGTGGAGTTCTACGGCGCGCGCCCGACCTACCGGTCGGTCAACGGCGCGCAGGCGCCGGACACGGTGACGGCCGAGCTCGAAGCGGCGGTCGCGGCCCTGGGGGCAATGAGCAAGGGTGCGGCGTCTGGAGCACGCGCGTGATCGTCTGCCGGTCGGCTGCGGAGCTCGAGCGCATGCGCGACGCGGGCCGTCTGGTCAGCGAAGTGCTGACGGAGCTGAAGTCGCACGTCGCGCCGGGCGTGACCACGGCGGATCTGGACGCGATGGCGGAGAAGCGGATTACGCAGGCGGGCGCGATTCCGGCGTTCAAGGGATACCACGGGTATCCGGCGACGATTTGCGCGTCGATCAACGACGAGGTGATCCACGGGATTCCGTCGGGCCGCCGCGTGTTGAACGAGGGCGACATCCTGTCGATCGACGTCGGCGCGTCGCTGGCGGGGTATTTCGGCGACAGCGCGATCACGGTGCCGGTCGGGCAGATCGCGGAGTCGACGGCGATACTGCTGCGGGTGACCGAGGAGTCGCTGTACAAGGCGATCGAGTGTGCGCGGCCGGGTAGGCGGGTGTCGGACATCGGCCATGCCGTCCAGCAGCACGTTGAGGCGTTCGGGTTTTCGGTGGTGCGCGAGTTCGTGGGCCACGGCATCGGTCAGAAGATGCACGAGGAGCCGCAGGTGCCGAACTACGGCGAGCCGGGGCGGGGACCGCGGCTGACCGAGGGCATGGTGCTGGCGATCGAGCCGATGGTGAACGCGGGGAAGCCGGCCGTGAAAGTCCTGGCGGACGGCTGGACGGCGGTCACGAAAGACGGCAGCCCGTCGGCGCACTTCGAGCACACGGTGGCGGTGACGGCGGACGGGCCATGGATTCTGACGGCGAGAGCGCCTGCGGCCCACGCGAGGCGCGAAGCCGCCGAGCGTGAGCGGGCGGGAGTATTGCCCCGCGCGCAGTGAAAGAGGTCCCGGTGGTCGCGCCAGTAACGGGAACGGTCACCGAGATCCTGCCGAGCGCGCTGTATCGCGTGCGGGTGGACGAGGGGCCGTTCGTGATGGTGCACATCGCGGATCGCCTGGATCGCAATTTCGTGCGGATCCTGGTGGGCGATCGGGTTCGCGTGGAACTGTCACCGGTCGACACCGGACGCGGGCGGATAGTCGGGAAGATCTGAGGATGTTGGGATTTGAGGATTTGAGGAACTGATGAAGGTCCGAGCATCGGTCAAGCGGATTTGCGACAAGTGCAAGATCGTGCGGCGCCGGGGCGTCGTGCGCGTCATTTGCCCGAATCAAAAACACAAACAGCGGCAAGGATGAATCTGACGATTTGCGGATCTGAGGATTTGAGGATTTGAGGATCTATGGCACGTATTGCTGGCGTTGATCTTCCGCGCACCAAGCGCGTCGAGATCGGTCTCACCTACATCTTCGGCATCGGGCGGCATCGCTCGAACGGCATCCTCAAGGACGCCGGGGTCAGCCCCGACGTCCGCGTGAAGGACCTGTCCGAGGACGACGTCCGGAAGATCAGCCGCGTGATTGAAGAGCAGGGCGGCGTCGAGGGCGACCTCCGCAAGGAGGTGTCGATGAACATCAAGCGGCTGATGGAAATCGGCTGCTTCCGCGGGATGCGGCACCGCCGCGGTCTGCCGGTGCGCGGGCAGCGCACGCGCACGAACGCGAGAACGCGCAAGGGTCCGCGCAAGGGCGCGATTGCGAAGAAGAAGGTTATTTGAGGGCTGAGGGCAAAGAGCTGAGGGCTAAAGGCTGAACTATGGCAAAGACTGAAGCGGCGGCCCCGGAAGGCGCCACACCAGAGAAAAAAGAAGGTACCGGGAAACGGAAGAAGACCTTCAAGAAGCGCGGGGAGAAGCGCATCGTTCACCACGGGCTGGCGCACATCCAGGCGTCGTTCAACAACACCGTGGTCACGATCACCGACACCGACGGCAACGTGGTCGCGTGGTCGAGCGCGGGCGGCATCGGCTTCAAGGGCTCGCGCAAGGGCACGCCGTTCGCAGCGACCCAGGCCGCGCTCAACGCCGGCAACGCCGCCAAAGCGGTGGGCATGCGCTCGCTCGACGTGCGGGTGAAGGGCCCCGGATCCGGCCGCGAGTCGGCGGTCCGCGCGCTCCAGACGGTCGGCCTCGAGGTGAAGTCAATCCGCGACGTGACGCCCATCCCGCACAACGGGTGCCGTCCGCCAAAGAGACGACGGGTGTGATTTGAGGATGTAAGGATTTGAGGATTTGAGGATTTGACGTGAGGACTTTGAGATCCTCAGATCCTCACATTCTCAGATTCTCAAATTCGAGAGGATACTGAATGGCTCGGTATATCGGTCCGGTTTGCAGACTCTGCCGCCGCGAGGCGATGAAGCTGTTCCTCAAAGGGGAACGCTGCTACACCGAGAAGTGCGCGATCGAGAAGCGCAACTTCCCGCCGGGACAGCACGGCAAGACGCGGAAGGCCAAGCTCGCCGGCTACGGCCTGCAGCTGCGCGAGAAACAGAAGGTCAAGCGCATCTACGGCGTGCTCGAGGATCAGTTCCGCGGCTACTTCGAAGAGGCCGAGCGAACGCGCGGCATCACGGGCGTGACGCTGCTGCAACTGCTCGAGCGCAGGCTCGACAACGTCGTCTACCGCCTCGGGCTGGCGACGTCGCGGCCGCAGGCGCGGCAGCTCGTGCGCCACGGCCACTTCCTCGTCAACGGCAGGAAGGTGGACATCCCGTCGTTCTCCGTCAAGGAAGGCGACGTGATCACGGTCCTCGGCCGTACGCAGAAGAATCCGACGATCGAGCACGCGATGGAAGAAGTGAAGGGCCGCGGGATTCCCGAGTGGCTCTCGTTCGACTCGAACACGGTTTCGGGACGCATCGTCTCGATGCCGACGCGCGAGCAGATCAACCTGCCCGTGCAGGAGCAGCTGATAGTGGAGTTGTACTCGAAGTAAGAACTGAGAACTTAGAAGTTAGAACCGAAGTTCTCAGTTCCGAGTTCTAACTTCTAACTTCGTCATCCGCCGGCCCGCAGCCTTCAACAGACCTGCGGCGGGAGGCCGGCGGTCACCTGCAGGTCTGGAGGCCCGTCTGCGGGCCCATCGGCGAATCCGGGGGAGGGCCCCCGGATAAGGAAGGACACATCACATGCTTTGGAAAGGTTTTCAACGCCCCAAGCGTCTCGAGTTCGAACGCGAGACCCTCACGGATCGATTCGGCCGGTTCTACGCGCAGCCGTTCGAGCGCGGCTTCGGCACCACGATCGGCAACGCGATGCGGCGCGTGCTGCTCTCGTCCATTGAGGGCGCGGCGATCACCGCGGTCAAGATCGACGGCGTGCTGCACGAGTTCTCGCCGATTCCCGGCGTGGTCGAGGACGCGACCGACATCATCCTCAACCTCAAGCAGATTCCGCTGAAGCTGCACGTCGATCACACCAAGACGCTGGCGCTCCGCGTGGAGAAGGCGGGCGCGGTGCGGGCGCGCGACATTCAGGCCGACGCCGACGTCGAGATCCTCGAGCCGGACGCCCACATCGCGACGGTCGCCGAGGGCGGCAAGCTCCACATGGAGATGCGCATGAAGCGCGGCCGTGGATATGTCGCGGCCGACAAGAACTTCGACGAGGACCTCGGCATCGGCTGGATTCCGATCGACTCGGTCCATTCGCCGATCAAGAAGGTGCACTACCTGGTCGAGGCGGCGCGCCTCGGACAGACCACCGACTACGACAAGCTGACGGTGGACGTCTGGACCAACGGGTCGATCAACCCGCGCGACGCGGTCTCGCTGGCCGCCAAGCTCGTCCGCGATCACCTGAACATCTTCATCAACCTCGAGGAAGGCGCCGAGCAGCAGGTCGAGGCGATGGCCGATCAGCCGCGCACCGGCGCGAGCAACGAGAACCTGGACAAGTCGGTCGAGGAGCTCGAACTGTCGGTGCGGTCCTACAACTGCCTGAAGAACGCGAACATCCGGACGATTCGCGAGCTCGTGCAGAAGACCGAGGCCGAGATGCTCAAGACCAAGAACTTCGGGCGCAAGAGCCTCAACGAGATCAAGGAGATCCTGCACACGATGGGCCTGAGCCTCGGCATGCGTGTCGATCAGCCCACGGCGGCGTCGCAGGAATAAATGCTGGTGACTGGTGACTGGTGACTGGTGACTGGTGATCGGCTCGAACTCCGCAGCCACCAGCCACCAGCCACGAGCCACCGCAACGGAAGGGCCATGAGACATCGAGTTGCGTTCAGAAAACTGGGGCGCGTCACCGAGCATCGCATCGCGATGCTGCGGAACCAGGCGACGTCCCTGCTCCGATACGAGCACCTGACGACGACGGTGCCGCGCGCCAAGGAGCTGCGGCCGTTCGTCGAGCGGCTGATCACGATCGCCAAGCGCGGCGTGGCGGGCGGCGATGCGAAGCACCACACGCTGAACGCGCGGCGCCTGGTCATGCGGGACGTGCAGGACCGCGAGGTCGTGACGAAGCTGTTCGAGACAATCGCGCCGCGCTTCGCCTCACGGCCCGGCGGCTACACGCGCCTCCTGCGGCTCGGCTACCGCAAGGGCGACAGCGCCGAGATCGCGCAGGTCGAGCTGATCGGCAGCGAGTTCAACCCGAAAGCGGTCGTCGAGACCGGCGGCGGCGCGGAAGCGCCGAAGCCGAAGTCCAAGGGCGTCGGTGGCCGTCTCCGCGCGGCAGCCGACCGCCTGCGCGGCAAGAAGGACGACGACACGCAGAAGATCCAGTCCAAGCCGGTCAAGGGCGGCACGCGCAAGTCGACGACGCCGCGGAAGGCCGGCGGAAGTTAGGCGGCATACCGCTTGCGATGATCCTGGCTGGACTCGTCTCTCTTACCGGGATTCCGTCAGGAGGGGATTGTGGACAAGGGGGCTCCGCAAACCTGCCGCTGGGCAGAACCGACGCTGTATCTCCCGTTGCCCTATTGGCTTGAGGCGTGGAACGCGCCCTGGAGCTGCCACCGCGACGGCCTGCCGCGCCTAATCGAGACGACGGACGAATGCGGCGATTGCCCGCGGTTCGAGCCGCGGTGCCGGGACGGCCTCATGTGGAACGTTGGGGCGCTCGCGCTGATCGGCCGCTGAGCGCGGGCAGCTCGTACGGGATTCCGCGGCGGACGACCTCGAGGCTGTCGAATTTCGTCAGCGGGTAGGCGGTCCGCAAGCCGGCGGGCGTCTCGAGATCGTAGGGCTCGCCCAGCCGGTACCACTGTCCCGGCGTCATGATCGTCGCGCCGGCCGTCCATTCGTCCTTGCGCCGCGAGGCCAGCACGACGAAGTCCGCGCCGACCCCGAGCGCGTGCCCCGTCACCAGGACGTCCGGGGCCGCCGCGCCTTCGCGGCGCTCGCGCGCCTCGCGCGCGAGGCGCTGCCGCTGCCGTTCCAGGAATCTGACTGTCGCGGCATCCAGCAGGGACAGCAGCGGATCGCCGCGCGGATCGTCGAACCACGCGGAGACGGCGCGCAAGAAGCCGCTCACGGCGAGGTAGGACGACAGCCACCCCAGGGGCGTGAAGAGAAGAAAGATGAAGAGCGTGACGACCGACATCCCGTAAGGAACGAACGCCGCCTGATCCGAGCCGCCGGACGCGAGCGTCCGCAGCATCCAGGAGTTGTTCGCGTCAGCCACCCGCGTGGCGTAACTGAAAAAGCCGCCGACGCCGAGGAAAAAACCGGCCAGCATGGCCAGAAGACCGGCGGGCGCGGCCGCCCGCGCGACGGGCATGTGCAGTTCGAGGCGGGGCCAGACGCGGCGGGGGGCGGCGCCCACGACGAGCGCGGCCACCCAGCGCACCATGTCGAGGAGCTGGTCGAGAAAGCCGCTCAGACTTCTTCCACCTCGACGCCCGCGCGCTCGGCCTTCGCGGCGGCGATGATCTTGGTCTGCAGGTGCGCCGGCACCTCGTCGTAGTGCGAGTACTCCATGTGGTACGAGCCGCGGCCGCCGGTCGCCGACGTCAGGTGCTGCTCGTAGGTCAGCATTTCGGACATGGGCACCTGCGCCTTGATGATCGTCATGGCGCCGCGCGTGTCCATGCCGGCGATGCGGCCGCGCCGGCCGTTCAGGTCGCCCATCAGATCGCCGGCGAAGTCGGACGGCGAGTAGACCTCGACGTTCATGACCGGCTCGAGGATCGTCGGCCGCGCCCGCGTCATCGCGTCCTTGAAGGCGAGGGAGCCGGCGAGCTTGAACGACAACTCGTTCGAGTCGACGTCGTGGTACGAGCCGTCGAACACCGTCACGCGAAAGTCGACCATCGGGTAGCCGGCGAGGTAGCCGCGGGTCCGCGCGTCCTGAATGCCTTTCTCGACTGCCGGCACGAACTGGCGAGGGATCGAGCCGCCGAAGATGTCGTCGACGAACTCGAAGTCGGAGCCGCGCGCCAGCGGCTCGACCCGGATCTTGCAGTCGCCGAACTGGCCGTGGCCGCCGGTCTGCTTCTTGTGGCGGCCGTGCGCCTCGGTGGCGGCCTTGATCGTCTCGCGGTACGGAATGCGCGGCGGTTTCAGGTCGACGCCGACGCTGAAGCGGCGCTTGAGCTTTGCGACCGTTACCTCGATGTGCAGCTGCCCCTGGCCGGACAGCAACTGCTCCTTGGTCTGCGGATCGCGGCTGTACTTGATCGACGGATCCTCTTCCTCGAGACGGTGCATCGACGTGCTGATCTTGTCCTCGTCGCCGCGGGTCTTCGGCTCGATCGCGTACGACAGGACGGGATCGGGGAACTTGATCGCCGGGAACGTCACCGGATCCGCCTTGTCGCCGAGCGTGTCGTTGGTCAGCGTGTCCTTCAGCTTGGCGACGGCGCCGAGGTCGCCGGCCCTGATTTCCGGTACGCTCGTCTGCGTCTTGCCCTGCAGCAGCAGCAGATGGCCGAAGCGCTCGGGCACGTCGCGTGTCTTGTTGTGGATGTTGGAATCCGCCTTCAGCGTCCCGGACGCGACCCGGAACATCGTGATGCGGCCCGCGAACGGGTCGGCGATCGTCTTCCACACGAACGCCGCCGCCGGCTTCTTCTCGTCCGCCTCGCGCATCGTCTCCGCGCCCGACTTGTCGAGCCCTCGCATCGGCCGATCGACGGGCGAGGGCAGATAGGCCAGGATCGCGTCGAGCAGCGGCTGCACGCCGACGTTGAGGGTCGCGGACGTGCAGACGAGCGGAAAGACCTTGCCGGTCAGCGTCGCGGTCCGCAGGCCGGCGACGAGCTCGGCGTCGGTCAGCGTGCCCGCCTCGAAGAACTTCTCCATCAGCGTCTCGTCGTTTTCCGCGACCATCTCGATCAACGCCTCGCGCGCGTGGTCGACGTCGGCCGTCATGCCGCCGGGAATCGCGCCCTCGGTGAACTTGCCGCTTTCGTCCGTCTGATAGATGAAGGCCTTCTTCGCGATGAGGTCGACCACGCCCTTGAAGCTCTTCTCCTCGCCGATCGGCAGCTGGATCGGAATCACCGTGCGGTTGCAGGCCTCGCGCAGCGACGCGAGCGAGCGTTCGAGGCTGGCGCGCTCGCGGTCCAGCCGGTTGACGACGACGAGCCGCGGCAGGCCGAGCTCCTCGGCGGCTTCCCAGACTTTTTCCGTCTGCACCATGACGCCCGCGACGGCATCGACGACGACGAGCGCGGCGTCAGCGACCTGCAGCGCGGCGCGCGCGTCGGCAAAGAAGTTGCCCATCCCCGGCGTGTCGATCAGGTTGATCTTCTGCTTGTTCCACTCCGCGAACGCCAGTCCCGCCGAGAGCGTGTGCTTGCGGGTGATTTCCTCCTCGTCGTAGTCGGTGACCGTCGTGCCTTCATCGACTTTGCCGAAGCGGTTGACCATGCCGGCGTCGGAGAGGACGGCGGAGGCGAGCTGCGTTTTTCCGGATCCGCTGTGACCGACGAGGGCGACATTTCTCAGGCTGGCAGCATCGTAGACCTTCATACAGGCGGTCCCCCCAGGGAGCTAGGTGCGAGGTGCGTCTACGGCGGATCATATTCGCCGCGTGCGACGGCCCGCAAGCGGACGTTAGCGGAGGGGGTTGCGCGTCTTCGGCCGGGAATGGCGGGGATCGGCGAGATCGGGCAGGTTGCCGTCGCGATCTTCAGGATCGCGCGCCTCGGCGCGCTGCTCGACGACAATCTCGACGGCCTTTCGCTTGTCTTCGTTCAGCAGGTCGTAGACGATGCCGGCGGCGCCGGAACCGACGCCGCCGCGCCGGCGTTGCCTTCGCGTGCGCCGGACGGCGACGACCAGGAGGACGATGGCCGCCAGCCAGATCAGCGCGCCCGCGATCCCCGAGGCGTCCACGATCGGTTACTCGTATCTGAGCGCTTCGATGGGATCGAG
>JACPZW010000054.1 GCA_016195265.1 Acidobacteriota bacterium
ATGTGTCGCCGTTGGGCCTCCGCCTCGGACAGGCCCACCGTCGCCACCTGCGGAACGGTGAAGACGACGGCCGGCATGGTGGTTAGATCGAGCGGGGCGTCCCCGCCCGTCATGTTGATCGCGGCTCTGGTCCCGGCGGCAGCCGCCACATACACGAACTGCGGCTGATTGGTGCAGTCACCGCCGGCATACACGCCCGGCGCGCTGGTGCGCATGTGCGCGTCGACCACGATGGCGCCGCGCGCGTCGAGCGCCACGCCGATCGCGTCCAGCCGGAGGCCGCGCGTATTTGGTCCTCGACCAGTCGCCACGAGGACCTGGTCGGCACGCACTTCACCGTGGTTGGTCAACACCGTGAACGCGCCGTCCGCGTACGACACGCGTGACGCCTGCGTCTGGGTCAGCACCGTCAGGCCTTCGGCGCGGAACACGTCGGTCACCGCCTCGCCGATGGCCGGATCTTCGCGGAAGAACAACGTGTGGCGGGCGAGGATCGTCACGTGGCTGCCCAGTCGCGCGAATGCCTGGGCCAGTTCCACGGCCACGACTGAGGAACCGATCACCGCGAGCCGCGCCGGGATGCGATCGCTTGCGAGCGCCTCGGTCGAGGTCCAGTACGGCGTCTCCTTCAGTCCCGGAATGGGCGGGACTGACGCGCTCGCGCCAGTGGCAATCAGGCAGCGGTCGAACGCGACCCGGCGCTCGCCCCCACCGGCCAATGCCACGACGAGAGTATCGCTGGCCTCGAATCGCGCCTCACCGTGCAGGACCGTGAGGCCGGCGGTCCCCGCGAGGATGTTCTCGTACTTGGCGCGCCGCAGTTCATCGACCCGACCCTGCTGCTGCGCGAGTAGCCGCCGGCGATCGACGACGACCGGCGCCGCGGAAAGGCCGGCATCGAAGGGGCTCGTACGCCGCAGATGGGCGACGTGGGCGGCGCGGATCAGGATCTTGGACGGTACGCATCCGACATTGACGCAGGTACCGCCGATCACTCCGCGCTCGATCAGCGTGACCGCGGCGCCGAGCTCGGCGGCCTTGATGGCGGCGGCCATCGCGGCCCCGCCGCTCCCGATCACCGCGATGCGCAGCGCCGACGAGCCGGGCCGCGCATCCGACCGTGCCTCCGGCCCGCCGGCTCTCGGCGTCTTCCTGGCGCCGGGTCGTTCAAGCGTCGCGGCTGCGTTCGGCGCTGCGCCGTAGCCGGCGACCGACACGGCGCTGACCAGGGCCGCTGGACTGAGCCCCGCGTCGGTCGTGACCTGGGCGGTCCCGTCCGAGTACGAGACCTCGGCCGCCCGAACGCCCGGCACGCTCAGGAGCGCTTTGCTGACGTGGCGGGCACAGGCGTCGCAGGTCATGCCCGTGATGTCGAGCACCTGGGTGTTCACCGGCGTCCTCCGGGCGTGCTGGCTTGGGCGTGGCCGGGCACGGTGCAGCAGGCGGCCTCGGCGCGGCGGCGCCGCAGGGCGTAGATCGTGAGGCCGAGAAACGCCACGAGTGCGGGAATCAGGGCGTAGTCGAGCCAGCCGACCCAGGCTGAGAGACCCACGGCGCCGAGCAGGATCACGAGCACTGGTGTGGCGCAACAGAGCGCGGCCACCACCGAACCGGCGATGCCGGTTCTCAGCAGGGTTCGGTTGTCCATGGCTCGCTACTTACCCTTCACGGTGGAGGGGTAGCCCGCATCCGTCGTGGCTTTGGTCAGCGCCGCGACGGTGGTCTTGGCGTCATCGAAGGTCACCACCGCTTGCAGCTTGTCCAGGTTCACGTCGACCTTGACGACCCCGGTGACCTTGGTGAGCGCCTTCTTCACCGTGATCGGGCAGGTGGCGCAGGTCATGCCGGGTACGGCGAGGGTGACGGTCTTGGGCGCGGCCCACGCGGGGCTGGTCAGGAGCAGTACGGCGATGGCAACGGAAGACAGTGTTCTCACGATGGTGTCCTTCCTTCTGCGATGTGCGGCGTTTTTCTCACGAGCGTCAATAGAACAGTGGGGCGACAAACGGAAAACTGACGGCAATTAGAATCAGTACGGCGACCAACCCGAAGATCGCTTTGTAGGTCGTGCGTACCTGTGGAACCGCGCACACCTCGCCGGGTTTGCAGGCCACGGCGGGGCGGAAGATCTGCCGGTAAGCGAAGAACAAGGCCACCACAGCGGCGGCGACAAATATCGGGCGGAATGGCTCGAGCGCCGTGAGATTGGCGATCCAGGCGCCGCTGAATCCGAGCATCAGCAGCACGAGAGGTCCCAGGCAGCAGGTCGACGCGAGAATCGCGGCCACACCGCCGGCCAACAACGCGCCCCGGCCCTTCGTTTCCTGCGGCATCCAGATTCTCCTTCCGCACAACGGCGGCAACACGATAAGCTTATTACCGTACTTAAGTACGGAGTCAACCCCCATGTCACACCCGTCGCCCAGCCTGACGATTGGCGCCGTTGCCTCCGCCGCCGCCGTCAACGTCGAGACGATCCGGTTTTATCAGCGCAGGGGCCTGCTGCCCGAACCCACACGGCCGTACGGCCAGATCCGACGGTACGGCGAGCCTGACGTGGCGCGCGTCAAGTTCGTGAAATCCGCCCAGCGTCTGGGGTTCAGCCTCGAGGAAATTGCCGGGCTGTTGCGGCTCGAAGACGGAACACACTGCGACGAGGCGCGCGGCATGGCCGAGCTGAAACTCGACAACGTGCGATCGAAACTGCGCGACCTGCGGCGCATGGAGTCCGCGCTCAAACGGCTGGTCGCGGACTGCTGCGCGAGTCACGGGACAGTCACCTGCCCGCTGATCGCGGCGCTGCACGCGAAGTGAGGTGGCGGGCAACCGCCTTCACCGCTGGGCCGTGGGCTCCCGTGTGAACTCGGCGAACGAAAAGTCGAACCGGTATTCGGGTCCGTCCTTTCGAAACTTGACCTTCGCGGCGAATTGCGCCGGCAGCGTCAGTGGATCCACCCGTGCCTCGAGGTACCCGTTGGCCGGCGTCAGCGGACGCGCGTCGGCCTCGTGGGTCGTCCGCGTGGCGCTGTCGAACGTTTCTCTTGTGACGATCCGGGCCTCGACCTGCCTGACGGCCTCCGGCGGCAGAGGTTTGCCGTAGTCATCGTACAGATAC